>NZ_CP061303.1:345437-690874 GCF_018687695.1 Polynucleobacter sp. MG-6-Vaara-E2 | reverse complement strand
CGTGGAACAGTGGCAATCGCTTCTAAAGTTTTACCGTGCTTCACGCCCCCAGCATGAACTTTTGCTGCTAATGCTTGCCGGTAGGCTGCGAATCGCTCGGTGGGTGCCTTCAACCGCGGTCCCAACCATTTGCACGCATTGCTGCTAAGCGGGCGTGATGCGTTAAATCCAATTGCATTGGGGTAATCGAAATACAGCCTTCGCTGATGGCATGAAAGTCAGTACCTTCAGAACCCTCTTTGACGTCTCCTGCTGCGCCGATCCAATAAATCTTCTCGCCGCGTGGACTATCTTGCACTACTACTGGCTGTGAGTGATGGCGATTACCCAAACGGGTGACGCGCCAGCGGTGTAAATCGGCATACGGGCGATTAGGAATGTTGACATTTAATAGCGTGGCATTGCCATCGGTATGGTTGTGGTTCAGACTTGATTGCAACATCTGCGCTACAACATCATGCGCTGCTTTGGCAGCATCTTCAATGCGATTCCAACCACGATCAATTTGAGAAAAAGCAATACCAGACACACCAAACATGACGCCTTCTATTGCTGCAGCAACCGTACCGGAATACAGCACATCTTCGCCCATATTCTCGCCTTGGTTAATCCCAGAAATGACTAAGTCTGGCTTGTCTTCCAAGAAGCCCGTCATGGCAACGTGCACACAATCCGTTGGCGTGCCATTAATAAAGAAGAAACCATCACGCTCTCCACCAGCTACGCGATGAATCGACAATGGCCGAGACAGCGTGAGCGAGTTAGAAGCGCCGCTATGATTTTGCTCTGGCGCAATCACCGTAATGCGACCTAAAGGACGCACTGCATTGACTAGGGCTAAAAGACCAGGGGCCAGGTAGCCATCGTCATTGGATACTAGGATATGGGGTTGCTTTGACATGCTTAAGCGAGCCCTGCTTTTTTAACGCCGCGTGATCTTAAGGCAGCGTAAATCACGGGTAATACCAATAAGGTCAAAATCGTTGTAGTCACCATGCCACCCACAATCACCAAAGCTAATGGGCGCTGCGCTTCTGAACCAATCGAATGCGACAAGGCGGCAGGTAAAAGACCTAAACCCGCTAACATCGCCGTCATTAATACGGGACGTACACGCAAGGAGGCGCCATCGACCATGGCATCTTTCATGGCGCCATGCTCTTCGGCTACGGTCTTATTAATATAAGAAATTAGAATCACACCGTCCTGAATCGCAATACCAAACAGGGATAAGAATCCAAACAGAGCGGAGATACTCAAAGTCTCGCCACCAAGATGCAGCGCAAAAATACCACCAATTGCAGCAAACGGTACATTGATCAGCACAATTACAGCATCGCGGAAATTACCCAAGGCCGTAACAAGGAGCAAGAAAATAGCTACTAGTGTTAAAGGAATAATGACCATGAGCTTTTGTTGTGCTGCTTTCATCTGATTGAACTGTCCATCCCAAGCAATGGTGTAGTTGGTAGGCAAGGCCACATTTCTTTCAACCAAGAATTTGGCGTCCTCTACAGCACTACCCAAGTCACGACCACGCACACTAAAGATAACAGCGATGTAGCGCTTGCCAGCTTCACGATAAATAAAGAACGGTCCGTCGGTTAGCTTTACCGAAGCGACCATAGCTAATGGTACTTTTTGACCATTTGGTGTATCGACTAACAGATTAGAAACATCAGGAATGTCATTGCGACTAGCTTCATTCAGACGAACAGCGATACCGAAGATCTTTTCATCTTCTAAAAAGTTCGTTACTGCTGCGCCACCAATAGCATTGGCAACAACGGTCTGAATATCATTGACGTTCACACCAAAGCGCGCGGCTTTCTCACGATCAATTTGAATATTCAGCGTTGGTTGACCTAACTCTTTGAGAATATTTTCATCCTCGATGCCGCGCACTTTTTTAAGTTGTGTCACAACTTCATGCGCCTTCTGTGCCAGAACCTCTAAATCTGATCCATAGATCTTGACCGAGTTCTCTCCCTTAACTCCGGACAGCGCCTCATTCACGTTATCTTGGATGTACTGAGAGAAACTGACATTGATGCCAGGAATCTTATCGAGCTCAGCCTGTAAGTGCTTAATCAAAAGATGCTTGCTGCTATCTTTTGGCATATTTTCTGGCGACTTCAAATACAAACCGTACTCTTGGTTAAATACACCGGTTGAATCCGTGCCATCATCTGGGCGACCAATCTGGACAGCAACACGTTCTAACTCTGGTTGCTTTAAGAAAATCTCACGCAGCTGGTTGGCTACTCTAATGGAGTAATCAAGATCAACAGTATTAGGTAAGGTCACGCGCAACCAAATATTATTCTCTTCTAAGGTTGGCAAGAAGGCAGTTCCTAAGCGAGTTGCACTTAATAAAGTAACTCCTAAAATAAAAACAGAAATTGCAATCACGTGACGCGGATGATCCATCCATCTGCGTAATAAAGGACGATAGCGCTCGAGCATCCAAGTAATGAATTTCGGCGGCGCATGGTGAAAGTTTTCGCCAAAGACATAAGACATCGAAGCGGGCAAGAAGGTCAAACTCAAAATGATGGAGGCAACTAAGGCAAAGCCCATGGTAAAGGCCATGGGTTTGAAGATGATGCCTTCAACGCCACCCATTAAGAATAATGGTGAGTACGCCACAATGATGATGCTCGTTGAGTAAATCATGGCACGTTGCACTTCACTCGTTGCCAAAATAATGCTTTGATTAACGCGTTTACCGCCCTCTTCCATATGGCGCATCACGTTTTCCGTAATAATCACAGCCGCATCCACAATCACACCAAAGTCAATCGCACCCAATGAGATGAGATTGGCAGGCACATTAAAGATGTACATCATGATGAATGAAAAACACAGTGCCAGCGGAATCACCGCTGCTACCACTGCCGCTGCGCGCAGATTACCCAAGAATACGTAGAGCAATACCAAGACCATGGTGATACCAAAGAACATGGTGTGCTTCACAGTGCCTACCGTGATATCCAAAAGTACTTGGCGGTCATAAAACGTTTTGACCTGAATGCCAGGTGGCAAGATATGGTCATTAATGTTGGTAATTTTTTCACGCACGCGTGCTAAGACTTCAGAGGCATTTTCACCACGACGCAAGAAGATTACGCCTTCTACTGAATCAGGATTGGTGTCGAACTGAAATAAACCTAAACGAGGTGCATTACCAATTTGTACAGTGGCAACATCACCAATACGAACGGGTACACCTTTATTTACCGCAATAACGACTTGCTTGATATCTTCAATATTTCTTAATAAACCAACGCCACGCACAACAAACTGCTGCTCGCCACTAGGCAACAAGCCGCCACCCGTGTTGTCATTTGCTTTAGACAGAGCTTCAACCAATTGAGGAACTGTTACTCCTTTGGATTGCAAGCTCTCGGGGCTGACAATCACTTGATACTGCCGAATCTTGCCCCCAAAGGAGGAAACATCAGCTACACCAGGGGTTTGCTTGAGCTCTTTATAGATCTCATAGTTCTGTAAAGTTTTCAGACGGGTTGGTGATGCATATTCCGAGACCACTTGGTAGCGCATGATTTCGCCAGTAGCATCGGAGTCTGGACTAATACTTGAACTAACGCCAGGTGGAAATGCAACATTACCTAAGTTAGCAATAAATATTTGGCGAACTTTAAAAGGGTCGGCATTGTCATTGAACTTAAGAGTGACAACCGATAAGCCAAAGAGTGACACCGAACGAAACGCTTTCACACCCGGTATACCAGCCAAGGCGTTTTCAACTGGAATCGTGACTTGCTGTTCTACCTCAGTAGTACTTCTACCAGGCCATTGTGAGATTGCCTGAATGGTCAGCGGTGCTACACCAGGGTAAGGCTGAATCGGTAATTGTTTTAAGCTAAACGCGCCGAGGACGAGCAAGACCCCTGCGGTGATCAAGATGATGACGCGCTTGTCTAATACTCCCCGAATGAAGGAGGTTACGAAACTCAATTATTCCTCCTGCTTGGCAAAACGTTCATTTAACAAGACCGCGCCATCAGTAAGTACCATCACGCCCTGCTCTAGGCCTTCAGTCACGGCAAAACGTTTGCCATCTAGGTCGTATCCCTTCACAGCAAATCTACGAAAAGAATCTTTGCCAGTCTTAATGATGGCGTAACGCGTCTCACGTACTCTCACAATTGCGGTTTGCGGCACTACTACCGCTTCAGCCTCGCCTGTCTTCAAACGGGCGCTGACATACATGTCAGGACGCAACAAGCCATCTGGGTTTTCAACATCGCAGCGAATGAGAAGCGCATGGGTCTCAGGATCAATCGTAGGGGCAATGTAATTGGCAGTCGCTACAAATTCTTTATCAGGGTAAGACTCAGAACGCAGAATCATGGTCTGCCCTTTTTGAATCTTGCGAATATCTTGCTCGTAAATATTGCCTAAAAACCAGAGTTCTTTGGGGTTAGCCAGCGTTGCCAATACATCACCAGAATTGACAATCGAGCCTGGATCAACAGCGCGCTTGACCACCACCCCTTGCAGTGGAGAACGCATCACCAAGTTGTATTGGGTTTTGCCACTTCTCTCTAAGGCTTTGATGTCACCATCACTAGCCCCTAAATTACGCATTCTGTTTGCGGCAGCTTGCTGGGTAATTTGGGCATCACCCAATAGATCACTCATGGTCTTATTGCCCTCAAGCACCCTAGCAGTCTTAGAGGAGAGTAAATATTCTTGCTGTGCTGAGAGGAACTCCGGGCTGTAGAGCTCAATAATCGGTGAACCTACTTCGATTTGCGCGCCATCAAAGGCATAGATACGCTCAACCCTACCTGGCGCTCTGGCAGAAAGTACTTTAGATTTTTCAGCATTAAAGGCTAGGCGACCAGGAACCTTGAGCTCGACAGGTACTGCCACTTTTTGCGCTTCTTGAAATACATAGATGCTCGGATTGAGCTGCACGCCTGGAAGCTTGAGCTCCATTGCGCCAGTGTTTTCAATCGTTAAGGTCTTGGCCATCTTGTCAAACTTCACAGGACGATTGATGTTCACAAATAAGCCAATGACGATACCGAACATCATCAAAGAACTACACAGCAACACCATCCGAATGCGCGCACGTGCCTCAGGAGATAGCGCCCAATAAGCAGTATGAATCCGGTTGGTATTCGCTTGAGCGCGCGCTTTTAGTTGCGCCTCTAACTTTTGTGCTTCAGTCAACACTGGATTAATCGCCTTTTTGAGACGATTGGCAATCTCTTTTAAGCGTTGATATAGATGGATGAGCTTGTCTTTCAAAACAACTCCTTAAAAAGGTTCTTTTCCAGCAGTCACAAGCAATACTGCTTGAGCTTGCAGAAGGTTTGCCTCAGCCAAAGCCAATTGCACTTCCAAATTACGCAACTGGGTTTGGGCTGTCAATAAATCATTAAATCCTTGGCCATTATTCGAATACTGCACAAGGCCTACTTTATACGCAGCGTCTGCTTGAGGAACTTGACGGTCCTTTAAAAAATTGGCTGCAGTTTTGGCTTGTTGATATGCAGCGTAGGCTGAATTTACTGCCAAGACTATTTGTTGACGATTGGAAATATCACTAGCCTCTGCAGAAGCTTGGTTACGCTGTGCCTGTTCTACACCGTATTTTTCTTTCGTGAAAAAATACAAAGGAATGATGAGGTCTAACTCAAACTGGTAGTACAGAGCACCATTATTAGAAGTAAACGGTCCGCGTGGCGTATACGAAGAGCCAATCACCTGAAAGTCAGGCAAGTAAGCTTTCTTGGCTAAGCTGACGCCCTTACGCGCAGCATCTAACTGCAGAGCAGAGCTCTTCAAACTAGGGTGACTCGATTCTGCGTAGTCCTCAAGCTCTACTAGGGTAGGCACGGCATTCATCGAGCGACGTACATCACCTTTGAGAATGAGTTTTTCGCGAGAGTGCCGCCCCACCAAGGTATTAATACTGTTCATAGCAACTTCTAACTGACGCTCTAAATTAAATTGATCGGCTTGAGCAGCGCTTTGCGCAACTTGCGCATTAAGGTATTCAACATAAGCAGCAGCGTTATTTGAATAACGTGCTTTCGCTACGTTTTTAATCATCTCAAGGCGTACGACGGATTCTTTTAAGACTTGCAATTGCTTTTGAGAAGCCAATGCACTGTAGAATAAGGTAGAGAGTTGCGCACCCAACTGCAAGTATGTCGATTCGGATTGCGCTAGCAAGGCTTCTGCATTGGTATCGGCAATCTCTGCAGCCAAACTCTTCTTGCCAGGAAACTGAAACGGCTGCGCAATCGAGATAGCGTTGTTATTACTATAGGCAGGGTTACTGCCGGCAGTACCAAGTGCTAGTGGTGAACCTACTGGCATCCCTGACCAAACGAGTCCTACTTGAGGATTTGCTGGCGCGGCAATTTGCGGCACTGTTGCTTTGGCAGACATGTACGATTCACGCAAAGAGGCGAGCTGTGGATTATTGATCTTGAGTTCATTCCACAGTTGACGCAAATCCATTTCGACTGGACCAGAAGCAATTGCCTTGGTGTAAATCTTGGGCGTATTTGCTTTAGTGACTGGGGCTAATGCATCTGAAGCTTTCAGGGGCTTTTCTTGACTGGCAAGTTGCGCGCCAATAGAAGCTTGCCCTACAACCGATGGTGGCGCGGCTAGAGAAGAATAGACATAGGCATTACCAGAATGCACCGTCACACTAGCGCCAGACTTTTCTACAACCGGAGCATCAATAGGTGCCGTGGTATTTAGCGCGACACCAGCCTGCACAGCATTCGTTGTGCCGTCCTGCTCAGTGACCAGATTACTATTTGCTTGCGCAAACACTGCGCCAGAAAAAGAGGTCAACGCTGCAACAACAATACTGTTGATAACAATTGTTACGCGAGTTGTCCGTGTGCCGTAGATCACCAAAAGCGGCTGCCTCTAAATCAATAAAAATGCTGTTTTTTTAGCCTCTAATGCAGATTTTAGTAAGCAACAGACCTGCACGAGAGGGTTTACAGGATTATAGGCTACAAAAGGTAAAAGTCGAATTATTGACAACTCCTATCCCTTTGATTTTAAAGATAATATTGACTAACCCGCCCCGCCAAAGCCTCAAAACTCAGCGTGGACCCTAAAAGAGGCAATGTTTACGGGTCCGCGGGCAGAGTTATAGGCTGGATTATTAATGTGCTGAAAGTTCACACCGAGTAGAACGTTTTTTACTAACAAGGTGTTGTAGTAAATCTCGCCGATACGCTCTGGGCTATAGCTAATGGTCTGCAATGGTCCTGCATAGTCACCAATAAAGTAAGACACACCGCCTGCTTGCAAGTAATTTCTACGAAAGCTCGATAGGCCGTTTTGCATCACCGAAACTCCTAGGGTGTCATTAGGGCGAGTCCAGCCTGCGCCATTTAAGCTCATACCCACAGAGATCGAGTTATCCGCTTCAGTAAATGACATGGTCTCGGTATGACCATCCGAAGTAAAGGCGCGACCGTAAATACCAAGGTCTTTTGTGAGAGCCTGCTCGCCATTGATACCCACACCCGTTTTGTATTGGTAATTGGTGCGTACATTATTAATAGCTTGTGTGCCTTGTGCATTATTGGCAATCACATAATTAGTGGCATCCTGAAAGCGCGCCAGAATCATGCGGTTACGATAGGCTAAGACACTGACCTTACCAGGAAGGTCGCCAATTTGATGTTGGCGCTCGACTTCAACTTGATCCCCATAAGTATTAAAGATCTGCCAATTGAGATCTTTGCCATTTGGGGTCTTGGGCGCAAGCATGCGGGAGGCACGCAGCACCCAATTATCCAAATACCACTCACCCGCTAAGCCCCAGCTATAGCCACGCGCATCAGCCGAATAGTCATACGCGAGATAAGTCATATTGCCCCAGTTCATAAACTGAATACGGGGATCTTTTGCGTATTTACTATCGTCAAAAATATCTAAAGTAGAAAACTGACCACCAGTCAGTACCACGCGATTACTGCTCACTGTTTGAGTAATCTGGTTGGCATCATTTTCTAGAACAACTTTATCGCCCTCTTGATTGATCGTCTGACGAACAAAAGCACGCGCAGAATAAAAGTGGGCTTGCGCACCAGCAGCTTTTGTCGCTTCACCGTTGGTAAAGCCACCCAATCCAACTAAACCTGAAAATGGCACGCCAGAAACAACTTCTGGGTTGAAGTAAATATCGGTGTCGGGCGCAATGCGGGCACCAAAAAATAATGTACCTGACCAGGTGTAGCTCATCGACTTTTGGGCATTCAAACTATTTTGTCCTGAATAGCTTGATGTGAAATTGTTGTAGCGCTGATTGATATAAGTGGTTTGGCCGTGAACGTTGACTGGCAAACCAAACAATTCACCTTCGGTTGGTAACCAAGCAAGATCCCCTGACATGCTAGAAATTTGGTCTGCGCCTGAACCTGCTCTTTGCGCCATCGCTGGCAAGCTGAGCATGAGTGATACTGCGAAAAGAAGACGCAAAAGATTATTCATGAGACAAAAGGCTAGGCTACTAAAGGAATCAAAAGGTAAAACAATATGTCATTTATGTGACATTTAGATGTCTTATTGATTTGAGTTGCTTCAAGTTGTTTTGCCTGCAGATAGCACTGGCTACCATCACTGCAATTTTTATACTAGCGCCGATCCATTAAGGCTCTAGCGAGAGTACCAGCATCAACATACTCAAGTTCACCACCTACTGGAATGCCGCGTGCGATCCGCGTGACCTTAATGCCTTTGGATTTGAGCACTTCACCAATGTAATGGGCAGTGGCTTCGCCTTCACTCGTAAAATTTGTTGCCAACACAACTTCTCTAATCGGTACGCCAGTGTCTGGGTTTTCAATACGGGTCAGTAATCGATCAAAATGAATTTCATTTGGGCCCATGCCATCAAGTGGTGAGATGCGACCCATGAGGACAAAGTAATTGCCTTTGAAACTGAGCGTCTGCTCGACCATCACTTGATCAGCCGGCGTCTCGACAATACACAGGAGTGATGGATCACGACGACCATCAGAACACGTATTGCAAATTTGCGTTTCCGAAAAAGTATTGCAACGTGCGCAGTGGCCAACGGTCTGCACTGCCTCACCCAAAGATTGCGCCAGCACTGCTGCGCCATTACGGTCATGCTGCAGTAAATAAAAAGCCATGCGCTGAGCAGACTTGGGACCCACTCCAGGCAATACCCGCAATGCCTCGATCAATCGACCGAGTGCATCAGCAGGAGCTTCTTGGCGTGCCATGAAACGCTAACTTAGAAAGGCAACTTAAAGCCAGGGGGCATTGGCATGCCAGCGGTTGCACCAGACATCATTTGCGCGCTTGCTGCTTCTACTTGCTTAAATGCTTCTGTATAGGCAGTAACAATTAAATCTTCTAGCATCTCACGGTCATCCATTGCGCCTGGGTCAATTTGCACACGCTTGAGTTCATATTTGCCAGAGACAGTAACTTTGACTAAGCCACCAGCAGCTTGACCAGTGACTTCTAGCGCAGCCAATTGCTCTTGCGCTACTTTCATCTTCTCTTGCATCTGCTGAGCCTGTTTCATCAGACCAGCAAGTCCGCCTTTCATCATCGCTTCTTTTCCTTAATGAATAATGAGTACTGAATAGTTATAGTGGCTTTACTGAGCCACTAACCACTTGGGCACCAAACTCTTTTTGCAATTGCTGAATAAAGGGATCAGCTGCAATCATTTGCTCAGCATTCATTCTTTTTTCTTGATGAATAGCAGCATCGACCTTGGCAACTGTCTTGCCTTCTACTTGTCCTTTTTCAATCACGATTTTGATGGTCTTACCAAAGTGCGCAGTTAGCGCATCAGCCAAACGGGCAACCGATGCTTCAGATGCTAACTGTGGCATTGGCGTAACGATGGTTGCTTTAACTCCGTTAGCAGAATCTACCCAATCTTGTAACTCCGTTTGAAACGCTAACTGCTGCACTAAACCACGCACAGGCAATTGACGCATCAAGCTATGCCAATCAGGACGGTCTGCTGGATTACCAGTTGGAGCAGTTGAACTAGTTGAAGCAGCTGCAGGTGCAGAAGCCACAGGAGCTGATACCGCAGGTGCAGGAGCAGCAGAAGTTTTTGCTACCGGCGCTGCTGATTTAGAGGCAGGCGCTGCAGTTCTAGCTTGTGGTGCTGAAGCTGGACGTGCTGTATTGACTGGTGGTGCTGATGGAGATGATGGTGCTGGCGCTGAGCCACCGCCACCGCCGCCACCATTGCTGCCCGGATGAAAAGCTAACATGCGCAAGAGTGTCATCGCAAAGCCGGTTTGCTCATCTGGTGCGAGCGACAAGTCAGGACGGCTCGTAATCGTGATTTGATAAAAGAGTTGCGCTTCTTCTTTGGATAACTGACCAGCTAAGCGATGAATCTCGCCAGCTTCTGGCCAATCTTCTAATACCGATTCTGGAACGACTTGCGCTGCTGCAATCTTTTGCAACAAGCTGGATAAATCTTGCAATGCTAATGAGAAAGACATACTGCGCTCACCCATTTCATTTGCTACTGCTAGAAGGCTTGCTCCATCTTTAGCAATTAAGCAATCGAGAATACGAATGAGATACGCATCATCTAATGTGCCAAGCATCCCGCGCACAGACTCTTCGGTAACTTTGCCAGCAGCATAAGCAATAGCTTGATCTGTTAATGACAGTGCATCGCGCATTGAGCCTTGGGCTGCTTTTGCTAATACTCGCAAAGCGTTGACTTCGTAATCCACTTTTTCTGCAGCAAGTACTTTTTCTAAGTGCTCAACAATGAGTGGCACTGGCATTTGCTTGAGGTTGAACTGCAAGCAACGAGACAAAATCGTGACTGGAATCTTTTGCGGATCAGTTGTTGCCAGAATAAATTTAATGTGCTCGGGTGGCTCTTCCAATGTTTTGAGCATGGCATTAAAGGCATGATTGGTGAGCATGTGCACCTCGTCAATCATGTAAACCTTATATCGTCCACTGCTTGGTGCGTAGGCTGCTTTTTCTAGGAGAGCAGCAATGTCGTCTACACCACGATTACTAGCGGCATCCATCTCAATATAGTCAACAAAGCGACCTGCATCGATTTCCATACAGGCTGGGCATTTGCCGCAAGGCTCTGAAGTCATCTTGCCTGAACCATCAGATCCAGTGCAATTGAGTGCTTTAGCCATAATGCGAGAAATCGTGGTCTTACCCACACCACGAGTGCCCGTAAAGAGCCATGCGTGGTGCAATCGACCTTGATCTAGTGCATGGGTTAAGGCTTTGACCACATGGTCTTGTCCCACTAACTCAGAGAAGGTTTTGGGACGCCACGAACGGGCTAATGCTAAAGCGGTCATAGCCACCATTCTAACAAGCTAAAATGGAATTGGATGGGCCTCCCCGCATGGTGGGTTGGATAACCTGGTCAGGTCGGGAACGAAGCAGCCAAACCCAATTTCTGCCAGTGCCGGGGGTTTGGCTCATCCACCCTTCCCCCTATATATAAGTATGTAATTAGAAGATCTTCAGAATCCTGAAGATTCCCCAAATCATCCAAAGAATGGTCAGTACTAGGACGGTTCGTACGTCCAACTGAATCTTAAACAGACGCAATGTTTTATGGGTGCACTCAACAGATACTTGCAAACCTAACCCTCCTCTATACAGAAGGATTCAGCGTAGAGGCTTGAGGGACAAATAAATAGGGATTGAGGATGATTTGGTCGTAGGAAATGGTTGGGTACGCCAATTATTTACAAGCTAATGTAGTTGAGGGCTTGTACTGCGATGCTTTTTGAGCCATAGACTCCAGCCTCTCATACAGATTGTTTTTCATGAAGTACTCAATGACAGCCATCGGCACAATGGAATCAAGCTCAACCACTGCATCATATTTAAAAGTTGTTTTGTCTTTTTCCGGAACCAATTTCCAAGTGCCTTTGTAATGCTTGGCATCACCACTGACTTGTTCAAAGCTTAAAAGGCGATATGGTACTTCGGTATATTCGACTACAGTTCTTAGCTCCACATGAAAAAATAGAATCTCTTCTTCTAAAGTTCTGCTCACCCGCACTTTATTAGCTGACCTTGAGACAATTTTGACGTCTACGATACCTGCAATATTTTTAGAAGCTTCATAGTCAGTCAAGAACGCATATGCATTACAGGGCTGAATGGGCACAGTGTAGTTTGCGTTGATATGAAAGCGGCCATTGAGAGGCTTGATACTAATCTGAACATTGAAGGGGTTATCGGCTTCCTGCGCGCAGACCTGCAGGCTTAGCAAACTGAGAATTGAGATTAGAAACCATTTCATGGGCCGATTTTAGAGTAGATTCAAAAAGGCTGATCAAGCCCTTGAATAACTAACCAACTATTATCTTTGTGATGCACTCATCTCAATAAAAAAATTCCATTTTGAAGTCAAACATAGGTACAGCTTTACGACACTAAGGCTTCTCTTTTTTCGCTTGAAAAACTAAGCAGGCTAACCCTGTGTTGGCGAGCACTTGAGTATCAGGGCTGGTTTTGGATTTAATGCCATATTGCTTACACCCATAGGGAAATTTCTGGTCCCAGGTGATGTAGAAAAATTGACATTCTTTGCAGTTCATTCTGCTTACAGAATATCAAATGTTGAGAAGCCACTCTCGTATAGCTTACCTTGGCAACACTAAGCAATATTGATGAATCTTTTTATGACTCTTGTTATGAGTCTTTTTATCAGTCTTTTAAGGACTTCACCGACAGAAATTGAGAGTGATCAAGACCGAGAAGACTCCCGATTCTTTTAGCGCCCTGTAATTTGATTTCTTGGGAGTAAAAAGTTCTGCAAGAATCCGTTTCTTCGATTTCTTGAATATGCCACTTTTTCAGACATGCCTGATTGGCAAGCTCTTCCTGACTCATCCCCTGATCCATGCGAGCGGTCTTGAGCACCTCCCCAAGGATCATGGTGGTTGATACTGGTTTAGGTCTAAAAGACATAGGAACCTGTACTGAAATTGTCATACTCAGATGCTAGAGTAATTTATTGACAGTTTTATTACCATTTACCGACAAAAGGTGGCATTACTGATGTTTTTCAAAAAAGAAAATTCTCAGACCAATAGTCAGGCCACTCTAGACGCCTCACCTCAAGAGATGCCCCAAGGTCAATTACAGGATGATTCTTCGCAAGACTTGGCAACGCAGAAGCAAGCTATTGCTTCTCAGCAACAAAGCGCCATGCGCCCTGGCAGTCTTGTGGTCGGAGAAGGAGTTCGACTGGTGGGCTCCCTCAACATACCGGATATGGCAACTGTGTCAGGCCTTATTGAAGGCAACTTGACGGCTCATGCCTTGTTCGTCGAAAAAACGGGTGAAGTTCGAGGACAGGTTGATTGCCAGCTAGCAGACATTGCAGGGCATATTGAGAACCGCCTTCAGGTTCATGATTTTTTGACCCTGCGCTCAACTGCGGTCATCACGGGCGACGTTTTCTATAAAGAGATCGCCATTGAAAAAGGCGCCAAAATTACTGGGAAATTTACTAGACTGTAATTTGCCTGTAGTCTCGCCCCCTCTTTTTCCATTGCATTACAAGGCGGCTAATTTCTTGCAGAGGGGGTTGGGATTTGGATTGCCATTGGCATTTGTGCTGATCTGCTGCTGAGCTACACGCTCGGCCATGATTTCAAAGCGCTTGGTTGCACTATTTTCTAAAAAATATTGAATGATAAAAAGTGGGATTGAGGTATCTAGTTCAAAGCTTGCCTGATGGATAAAGCGCGTACCAGCTCTGTCAGGCTCAATAACCCAGTTACCCTTATAAGATTTTGCATGACCCTCAAGTTGTACAAACTCTAAGCGACTATTGGAAACCTCGGAGAATTCTAATAAAGAGCGCAGATAGATCGGAATAAACAAGACCCGCTCTTCTGCAACCCGCTCTACTTGAACTTTATTGGCATTGCGATTAATGATTCTCGATTCACTAATACCAGGGATATTTTTTGCAGCTTCATAGTCAGTTAAAAATGCGTATGCTTGGCATTCATTGACCGGTACTACGTAGCTGGCATGTACTTGAAAAGTAGCACCTACCCGATCTACTGACACCTTCAGATCAAATGGAGGCTGTGCTGCTTGTGAGTTGGGGGCACAGAGCAGTGAAAAAACCAGCATGAAAAGAGGTAACGCGATCTTCTGATATCTACCAAACATACTCGATTGACCTATATAAATTTCAACAATACTCAATCAATACGATGATTTGATGGCAGTTTGATGACTATGCCTTAGCAATCGGGAGTCAGACTACTTTAATAAATTTGCAACAAAATTGTCACTACTTTGACTTAAAGCTTGTCTTAAATGAGGTCTGCCTTTTAACCACTTCATGAGTAACTATGGACAACCTTACTGCATTGCCTAAGTCAAATCTTTCGCGCTCAAAAAAACTACTTAAAGACGCTGTCTATGCAAAAAAGAAAAAAGTGTCATTTCATGATCGACTTTTTGCGCTTTGGTTTGAGCGCTTAGTCTATCCCCAAATCTGGGAAGATCCTGTGGTGGATTTAAAAGCACTCAAACTGCAGCCCACCGACCATTTAATTACGATTGCCTCTGGTGGCTGCAATGCCCTCTCCTACCTCACTGCAAGCCCTAAAAAAATTACTGCGGTAGATTTAAACCACGCCCATGTGGCCTTGGTTAACCTAAAGATGGAAGGTATTCGTAGGCTTGAATACAAAGAATTTTATAAATTTTTTGGCGAAGCAAAATCCATTAATAACCCTCGCCTCTACCGAGAAGTCTTAGCGCAGCATTTAAATCCTGCGACACGCGATTACTGGGAAGGTGGTATGAAAGGGTTTGAACGCATTCGGATGTTCGAAAAAGGATTCTATAAATACGGTTTGTTAGGCAAACTCATTGGGTTTATCCACATTAGCGCCAAACTCTATCGCGTAAAGCTAGACGAATTACTCAAACAACCTACGGTCGAAGCCCAGGCTCAATGGTTTGATGAAAATGTTGCCAAAATTTTTGATTCACGGCTTGTGAAAAAAATTATGGGTAGCCCGCTAGCGCTATACAACCTCGGAATTCCGCCAAGTCAACACGCTAGCCTGTGCGAAGACCGCCCAGAAACCATGGCTCAAGTTCTCAAAGAGCGCGCTAGAAAATTAGCCACCATTGATAACATCAATAATAATTACTTTGCTTGGCAAGCCTACGGTAGGAGTTATGACCATCACAACCCCACCAATAAGCCTTTATATCTACAAGAACAACATTTTGAATTGGTTCGCAACAACATCGATCGATTATCTATCGAACAAAATAATGTCTTAGATGCACTTAAGAGAATGCCAGCAAACTCAGTAGACGCTGTTGTGTTACTAGATGCTCAGGATTGGATGACTCCAGAAGAAATATGTACCCTCTGGACTGAGATTACCCGAACTGCCAATCCTGGCGCGCGGATTATTTTTAGAACTGCTGGAACAAGCTCTCCTATTGAGGGTGCTCTTACGGCTGATCTAAATAGACTTTGGAAACGAAATCACGCTACATCGGATCAGTTAATCCATGAGGATCGCTCAGCAATTTACGGGGCTTTTCACCTATATGAACTAGCCGCTTAAATTGAATTTAGCGCTAGCATGAGCTCTACTTGGCCCCAAATTCATTTAAGGGACTGGGTTGCTAACGCTAGCGCTAATTTACTTTGGGAAGGCTTCTTAAGAATACCCGTCAGCATTACCCTGCCTTCAAGACAGAAAAATGCAAGCTATCTTTTTTCGCCAAGGAGCGCATGGTTTGACTATTTAGCCCATGAGTGCCGTAGCCAACCGCTATTGGTTCTTCTCATTCAGGCTTTGGGTAAGCTCTCTTTTTTACTTGGTATTGATCGAACAATATTTGTTGGAAATTATCCAATCTCCACTTCAATTTGGTCTACAGAACAAGAACAGGAGATTCATAGCATTGCCAGTCAAATGCAGCAGGCTCATCCAAACTACTATGTCGGGATACGCAACCTTTTGCCCCACCGCCATCCTGCACTGATTAATCAACTTCAGTCCAGCGGTTTTTATGGCATACCCTCGCGCGTGATTTATGAATTTGATTTACGGGATGAGGCCCTGCAAATACCATCCCACCTCAAACGAGATCTGACCTTATTTAAAAAGCTCCAGATGCAAGTAGAAATTACTACTCAGCTTGATCAAATTAGCTTGTTACGAATTCAGGCGCTCTATCAAAAAATCTATCTTGAGAAGCACTCTTTATTAAATCCGCAATATACGCAAGAATTCTTTGAAGACGTAGTGCGCTCGGGGGTCATGTCTTGCCTCTTAGTGCGCAATTCCTCTGGTCAAATTTGTTCATTTGCCTTGTTGCAATCAACCCAGCAGACGCTCACCGTACCAGCCCTTGGCTACGATCCAGCATTAGATCTAGAAGGCTCTTACAGAGTACTTTTTGCAGCAATCTATTCTTACGCAAATGAAGAGCGGGTACTTCTGAATTACAGCTCCGGAGCAGGAGACTTTAAGAGAAAAAGAGGTGCTAGCGCTCATCTTGAGTACACCTTCCTGGCTAGCCCAATTTCAGGAAATTGGCTGCAAAGAAAGATCCTCAAAGTGGTGGCCAATAAAAGCCTAGGTATCAGTGCGCAGGATTTGATCAAGCTGGGAGCTTGATCTATCAGGTTGATTATTTGACCGTTTTTTACGTTTGTTAGTTTGTAGCTTATTGCATCTAGCTTCTAGCTACCAGCACAACGCCCATAAAAATAGCTGCAATACCGACAATCCGGCTTGTCGTGATGGTCTCGCCACATAACAAGCCAACCAACAATGTCAGCACAAAACCCATCCCCATCATTGGATAAGCTTTGCTAACGTCCCAGTCAGCAAGAACTCGCAACCAAACTAAAGCGGCGCTTGAGTAGCAGGCAAAACCAGCCCAAATTCTCCAGTTTTTGGCTACCAGATACCAGTCAGCAAAACTATTTGGCGACAATCCTTGCAACCCAGACTTTAGAAGAAACTGGGCGAGCACTGAAAAGCTAACACTGAGCATTGCAATCAAAAAAGTAGTCATCTAAGCCTCATCTAAGCTTCACACAAGCCCATGGCAATTAAGGTTGGTTGATTTGTCTTTTAAAAGCCTCGCCGGCCCTAAATTGAATGGACTTTGATGCGGCAATTTTGAGAGGAGCGCCTGTGGCAGGATTTCGACCGATACGGGCACTTCGCACGCTTTGGGAAAAAGAACCAAGGCCGCCAATTCTGACCTGCTCATTGGCACTCACTGCCTCGATTACCCGACAAATCATGGACTCTAGAACGCGCTCAGCATCGGCATAGCCAATATCCGCTGCCACTGCCATGGATTCGATTATTTGCACTTTATTCATTTCTTGCCAATTGATAGAAATCACATTTATTTGGCGCAAATTTAACAGGGCTTTGTGACAAATTAACTCTTATTGAGTCCGTCAGCCACTAAAACTCTTGTGAAGTAGCCGATTTCGTTTTAACCTTATCAAAAGTATTCCACCTCAATCAAAAGGGAGCAGTATGTCAGCTAATAAAACAATCAAAAAGTTAAGCAAAAAATTAGAGAAACTAGAAGCGGCAAAAGAAAAAGTCTCTAAAAAACTGGTTAAAGCAACAGCCTCTAAAGCTTCCAAAGATTCCAAAAAGGTAGCTAGTAAAAAAGCTGCTCCTAAAAAAACGACCGCCAAGAAAGTAGTTAGCAAAAAGGCGGCTACTAAAAAGGTAGTTAGCAAAAAAACTGCCACTAAAAAGGTGGCTAGTAAAAAAGCGGTAGCGAAGAAGGTTGTTGCTAAAAAGGCTCCTGCAGCCCCAAGCACCCCAAGCAGCACGCCTACAGCTTAAAGGGGCACAAAGCCCCTTTTTTCAGAGCTTTAGTTAATCCTCAAGCTCTAGCTCGAGATGCAGAGAGGACTCTGCATCAGCTAGCTCGGCATACTCCATCGCCGCCATCTGATCTTCAAAAGACAGCTGCGCAAAACGATCTGCCGCTTCAAAGTTTTTTTCTCTGTAATTATCGAGCGCCAACAGTTGATTCCAGGCCGCCTTTTGATAGTACTCGGCAGACATTCTTCTTAATTCAATAACCTTGTCACTTTGATTTTGATCTAGCATTTTTGTCTCCTTCAATGAGCCATTGAACTTGACTGTGATGCTCTACTTTTCTCATGACATCTTGATGAATGCTTGATGCTCATTGTCATATTTGAGCTCGATTTATCAAGGCCAAATATGACAATTTCACCTTTTAAAATTTACCGAAAAATATTTCAGTTCACGATAGATTTGTCACATTAATTCATCAAGAATGATGGCTACTTATGGGAGATGAAGAGCAATTCTGTTCCTTACTGGTTCCTCAGTTTGTTCTAACAGCCCATAGGTAACCACATCTGATTCATTTAGGGAGAGTAATGATGACTACTTTTACTACTGAAGATCGCGAGCTAGTTGAAAAAGAGCCTATTCCTTTTTATGGCTACTGCCACTTAAACGATGTATCCAAGGATGCAAGTCCACTGTTACATCCTGTATTAAAGAAAATTAAGGTGGAATACAGAGTGGAAGACAGTAGCGAAGATTTAGAAGATTAGGCTTTAAGGTCTTTTAAATTTTTTTCCGCTTGAGCTCACAAAAACACCGCCTTGGTGCAATTCTTGTATGGCACAGTAAGTTCGCCGCAGGCACCCGTTTTTTAAGTCATTTTGATAGGGCTTGATCACTAAAAAATTATTTTTGCTGTCATGCAACATACACAAATAGGTGCTAGTCTAACTAAGTATTAACCCTAATACATTTAGATAAGGAGCGTTAAATGACACAATTATTGAGCCTCTTTAATCAAGTTTTCGGCACCTATGCCAAAAGCAACGATTTGGAGCAATTTATCAATAGCCATCACCCTACTAGCCATCAGCAAGTAGACGAACTTACCCGTGATTACCTCTATCACTACACCACATTGCGGGGGCTATAAATTATGAACAAGATTAAACAGATGATTACTGACCTCCTAGATGCCTGGTTAGAGGCCAGGTCTGAGCAAGCGCGGTATTACAACAAACATTGTCATATTGAGTAGCGCCATGCTGACGACTGAGTTTCTTGTACGAAATCAGTATGCCAAATATGGATCTTGGTTAAAAACCCAAGATCCTCAAACTCTCCACAACTACTTTGGCCACTCAATGAATAAAAAGGCCATTGATACTCTTGTAAAGCAATTTGCGAAAGATCATAAGAATAATTATTTCTTAGTGGCCAAAATTGATGGCAAGTGGGCGGGAACGATTCATATTGCTTCGCATGGTACCGAAGTAGAGTTTGGTGTAATCGTAGGTCAAAAATATCGCAAACAAGGAATTGCCGACACCATGATGGATGAGGCTATTACTTGGGCTCGTAATCGCCACTACAAAGATCTCTTTATGCATTGCATTAGCTGGAATAGACCCATCAAACGCCTGTGCGAAAAACACGGTTTAGTGCCGCGCAATATGCTGGGCGACTCAGAAGCCAACTTACAACTAGAACCGCCAAATTGGGGAACGTATTTCAAGGAACAAATGATCATTGCCAAACGCAATTGGTTTTTGCTAGCCCCTTTTGCACAGAATCATTTTTTACTAGGGAGATAGTGCATGGATTACTCTAATGCCCAGCTAACCATGACTGTTTTAATGACGCCAGATAAAGCAAACTTTACTGGCAATGTTCACGGTGGTGACTTGCTGAAATTGCTCGATCAAGTAGCGTATGCCTGCGCTAGTCGCTATGCGGGCAAGCAAGCAGTTACGCTAAGCGTTGATCAGGTAACTTTTAGACAGCCCATTCATGTAGGCGAGCTAGTAACCTGCCTTGCATCGGTCAATTTCACTGGAAACACCTCAATGGAAATTGGCATTAAGGTGATTGCGGAAAACATTCAGTCGCAGATTAAGCGCCATGTGAATAGTTGCTTTTTTACCATGGTGGCAATTGGTCAAGATGGCAAGCCATCAGCAGTGCCGGCATTTATTCCCCAAACACCTGATGAATTACGTCGTCACAGAGGGGCAAAACTTCGTAGAGAAATGCGTCTTCAATACGAGGAAGAGGCATTAGACATCAGAAGCTCCAGAGCAATCGATATCACAGAAAATTAAAGCTAACCCCTTAAAAAAAGACCACCCGAAGGTGGTCAAAGTCAGAGACAAATAGATTTGTGAATTGATTTAATCAACTTGGACGTTGCCGTCTTTAATCACTTTGGCGTAACGCACTCGGTCGCTTTCAATTCTGGCTTTAAACGCTGCTGGTGCTAATGGCATTGGTGTAGCGCCCTGCTGAATAAGAGTTTGCTTAGTATCTTGCTCGGAGATCACTGCCTTAATGTCTGCAGCAATTTTGTCTACGAGCACTGGAGGTGTGCCTGCTGGCGCTGCAATACCAATCCAAGAGGCAGCATCAAATCCAGGAACACCGGACTCTGCAATCGTGGGTAAGTCAGGCATGGCTGGTGAGCGCACTAGTGAGCTGGCGCCGAATGCTTTGAGCTTTCCGGACTTGACTGAACCAATGGACTCTAAAACGGTTGAGAAATACATATTCACATGGCAATACTCTCAGCACAGCCTCACAACTCTCTTTGCCCAATTGGATCAGAGCGCGGGGAATGTCCTTCTACCAGATGAGCCTTATGGGAGGCAGTGCGCTGGGTGCATTTGTATGGGGAAAGATCACCAACTCTACTGATGTCACTACAGGCGTTGTAGCGAGCGCTATTTTTGGCATCGTAGCACTAGTATTAATCCGCAAACATCGCATTCATGGTCATGAGGGAGAGGATTTATCTCCCGTCTGCCCGATAGAGAGACCGCATCCCTCAAGAGACATTGATCCTCATGAGGGACCTGTGATGATTTCGATTGAATATCACATTCACCAAGAGCAGGCGGACGCCTTTAGGAAATTGATGGCAAAGACCAGAGGCTCACGCCTAAAGCAAGGCGCTTTGTCTTGGAGTCTTTTTGAAGATGTCGAACATGCAGGTAAGTTTTTAGAGTATTTCGTATTTGAAACATGGGCAGACTATCTCAGACGCTTTGATCGGTTTACTGCTGATGACTTAGCGATGCAAGAAGAACGTCACCGGCTGCATATTGATTCCAGCCCACCGAAGCTCACTCGTCGAATTGCTACACAATTAAAACACTGACTTTACTGCTTGATTAGCAGCTTTATTGCATGTTCTTGCTTTGCTCCATGAGATCGTCAAAGACTTTTTCCATCTTGGAGTTTGTCCCTCGGATACCAAGAACCACTGCTGCAGACCATGCGAAATATTCTTGTTTGCGCCTTAGATCCCAACCAGTTGGAGGTGAGCTCAGAATATCGCGAACATTACAAATCTTATCTGCCAACTTAACGAGCTTTGCTTCATGACTTGCAAAAGGTGCATGCTCTACCTGCAAGCGTTTACGCACATCCTTGGCCAGCGATTTATCGTCGGTCACTTCTTTGACAATGGCAGTGACCTTTTTACCAAAGTGAGCCAGTAATTCTTCTTCGGTAGTTTCGGTGTCTTCAATCACATCATGCAATAGAGCTGCGCACAGCACATCCCACGAAACTACACCACCCTGATTTACCAAGACATTCACAAGATCAATGGGGTGATTGATATACGGCGTGATTTGCGCATCTTTACGGCGCTGATTCTTATGCTTGTCGGCAGCAAACGCTAAGGCTTGCACAAAATGATTAATCATGATGTCCCTATTATAGGGAGGCTCTATGACTCCATTAAGCGACTCTGATAGCTGCTAATGGTAACGTGCAAATGTGTGAGAAATACCCAAAGAGAGAATGCTACTCAACGAATGTGCACTTTAAGGAAATCGATACGCCATCTTTTTTGGGTTTAATGGTAAGCGCTCCAGTTCGACGATCTAAAGACGCTGAACTCGTACCCCTATCCCAAGTAAAAGTAGTTTTACTGACCTTACCAATGCAGGTCTCCGAATTAAATCCATCTAATACAGAGATTGGCAAATTGTAGTTAGCCTCTGACCAGAGGATTCTGATGCTCTCCGCTTTTACATATTCACTTGAGCATGAGTATGTAATGTCTCTTAATGGACTAGGTTTGGTTTTATTGCCGGCCTGTGTTGCCGAGTTTGCGCTGGAGTTTGCCCATGCTACGACATTGACATTGGCCAGCAAAATTGCACAGATCAAAACTAGTTTGTTTCTCTTCATGGATCGGACGGAATCTGAATTTATCTTCAATAACTCTAAATATAAGGCACACCCTCTTACGCCACCCAAGTCTATGCCAAGAGCCTAATTTTGCAAAACACCCCAAAACCTCACCCAATATTGCTGTATTTAAGACACTTTTCTATATTTCCCCCCTATTTTCCTCAATTAGGCGTAGGCTGATAGTGGTAGTTCAAGCAGTTTGGAGCAGTTCACTTTGCCTCGCGCAAAAAGGAGCATATATGTACATATATCCCAAAAAGAGTGTGCCAGTTGCGCACAAAATTGTCCGCTTACCCAAGTCTAGATTTGAGCGACTAAAAGACGAACTCATTGAAATAAAGCAAAGCCTACGAGATTTTTTCTCTGCTGCGCCATTGTGGGAATGGATCATTGGCGGCATTGTGGTCTTTGGTGCATACAGTTATTTCGCTGGCTACTTTTCAGACTTTTGGACATCACTCAATCCACTCTATCGTTAAGAGTGTAAGTTTGATAAAAGCCAAAATCTGACACGAGATTTTTCGAAGTTTTAAATAGACAATCAGTCCAGCTTCAAGGAGTCTTGATGGCCAATTAGCCCTACAGCGCATGAGTCATTATTTTGTCATATAGGCTTAATTGCTGAGGCTATCTATGCAAATCAATCACTTAGAGCATGCATGATTTTGGTGCCATGCAACTAGATTTCACCTGCTAAAAAACCCTAAAATTCATTAGACAAAGTCTTACCAATACCTCAGCATATTGTTTATGCCGATGAGTCAGCTGATCATGCCGATGGTCTCGTTTCGATACAGCTTGGGTCATCTGATTTATTGGCAACCAACGCAATGATAAAAGCGGAGTAGGCACCATGTTTGACAGCAAAAAACCGATTAACTATCACCTATCTTTTTCAAATGAAATTGGAGCAGGCTCAAAGGTATTGGGAAACCTAGAAGGCAAAGGTAACTTTCGGGTTGCTGGGCATTTTGTGGGTAATATTTCCGAAGTGAAAGACAGTGCTTCAACCTTAGTGATCGATAAAGAAGGTCTTTTAACGGGTGACCTGCATTACTCCAATCTGATTGTTGCTGGAACGATTGAGGGCTCGATTACGGTTGATGAAAAAATGGAGGTTTACCCAACCGCTGTCATCCGTGGCGATATTCGTTACAAAACCCTCGATATTCACCCAGATGCCAAGGTTAACGGCTTGTTATCGTGTGTCGACCTTGATAAAACTAGCTCAAAAGATTCCGAGATCCTGCCTTTTGATACCAAAAAGAAAGCCTCATAAGTCACTTTCTCTCAATTACCTTAACTGCTTCCTCATTCAGGAGTAATCATGGTTTTTAAAATCTCACCAAAAGAAGAATTTCATATTACCGAGCGCATGACTTATCGCAAAGATAATAAAGAGATAAATTGTGGCTTTCTTTGGAAAACGGGTAACTTCGTAACATCACACCCACCAGATTTTTTAGCCACCTATGAAGAGTCTATTGGATTAAGTCTGGGCAATCAGGATTTTTCAGAAGTTAACCTCTCATCCGAAGGGCAAAAATTAATTTATTTTTCTGAAACTACTCCTAAGGATGAGCAAACTGCGCTAAGAGCAATCTTTGAAGGCAGCAAAACAACGGATGATTTTGATATTGGCTTTCAGCACAAAGGGTGGCAATTAGTCGATATGGATGTTGTGATGTGGGGTGAGTTGTCTGTTAACGCAGCATAGATGAACACCTTGCTTCATCGCAATCTTTTTCCTACCAAATAAAAAACCACCCTAAGGTGGTTTTTTATTTTCTCAATTCTTGTTTCGCCTCAAACCCAAAACTTACGCAACTCTTTGTAAAAATACGGGAATAGCTTCTTCAATAGAAAACGTCTTTTGAGGAACAGGAGAAATTTGACCGGACGATCTGATATCTGCCCCGATCATTTCTGCACAGTGATGAGCGTTAGCCAAGTATTGATCTAAGCTTTGATTAAACGCAAAGAAATTACCGTTTTCGATATGCACCACTTGGTTCAGAGTGAGGCCACTCAAATTTGCTAACCCTTGCAGTGTGATGCCGCTGGACTCACGTGCCTTATGAAGCAGCTTCCCTGTCTCTCTAGCGCATTTAATCTCCGTTAAATTTGCCATTTACATCTCCGTTTTGCGAATCAGAAGGCGATATTCCCACTTTGAGTATGTGATGTCAACTAGCTCTTAGGGTAATGCAGCATCCTTTTTAACTACTATTTTCTACTGCAGTGCACCATAAATGCCTACTCGTCTTTCATATTCGCGCTCTTGACGATCGGCTGCAAACGATTTCTCTCTTCTGTTAAGAACTTGATGAAATCTGCTTGCGAGCCTGGTGCTGGCTCAATACCCTGTGGAATCAAGCGAGATTTAAGAGCATTAGTATCCAAAGCTGCCTGAATCGCGCCATTCATTTTGGAAATGATCTCCGGTGACGTACCTTTAGGTGCAAAGAGCCCCGCCCAGTGGCCAATAAAGATATTGGGATAGCCCAACTCTTTGGTTGTGGGTACGTTCGGCAAACGGGTGATACGTTTATTCCAGGTAGAGGCCAATGGTCTAAGCTTGCCACCTTCAATTTGTGGGAGCACCACTACGCTAGCCTCAGAAGTTGCATCAACCTGCTTGGATACCACTGCGAATACGCCCTCGGATCCAGACTTGTAGGGAATGATTTCGTAATTACCACCACCTGCATAAAGCTTGAGCATTTCTGCAACAAAGTGTGGCGTACTACCAGATCCTGCTGTTGCAAATGTCACGCCAGGTTTACCTTTAGCTTTTGCCAGCAATTCTTTAAAGTTCTGAATCGGCGAATCGCTATTGACCACAATGATGGATGGGCTCACCGCCATCATGCCAACAGGCACTAAATCCTCTTGTTTGTACGGCATATTGTTACGCAGCATCGGAATCGTCACTACGCCACCTGCAGCACCTGCATAAAAAGTGTAACCATCCGGAGCACTCTTGGCTACGTAATCACCGCCAAGCACGGAGCCAGCACCCGGTTTGTTTTCTACAATCACGGGTTGACCCAATTGCTTACTCACCCCTTCAGCAACTGCACGTGCCACTAAATCGTTTGCACCGCCTGGACCAAAGCCAACAATGAACTTGATTGGACGATTAGGCCAGGGGTCCGCAGCGATTGCAGTAGTGCCGATGATGGCAAACATCATCGAGAGAAAAATTTTGGATGGCTTGATGAATTTCATGAGTTTCATGTGAGGCTCTGATGAGTTGTTAGTTGTGACGGTTTATGAGAACTTCTTTTCTAGCGCGTCAAAGTCTTCTTTTTTGACAACGCTTTGACGCTCTGCAAAGGAGGCTACTAAGGTAGGGTCTTCTTTGAGTTCGCCAGTCTTCTGTAGATGCTCTAGGGCATTGGTCATACCGCGCACCGCACCTTGCAAGGCAGCGTTTGCATACAGCACGATACCAAAACCCATCTCAGATAAGTCCTTTAATGGTAGTGAGGGGGTTTTACCGCCAATCACGATATTAATTAACTGTGGGCAATAGGTTTGAGAAGCGATGAGCTTCATCTCCTCTACACTTTCTGGCGCTTCGATAAAAGTCATATCTGCACCAGCCTGTGCATAGTTTTGCGCTCTATCCAACGCATCTTCCAATCCAGTGATTGATCTAGCATCGGTTCTGGCGATGATTAAAAAATCATCATGAATTCGCGCATCGGCTGCTGCTTTAATCTTGCCGCACATTTCTTCTTTGCTAATGATAGTTTTACCGGCAAAGTGACCACAACGCTTTGGCATGGCTTGGTCTTCGATTTGTACTGCATTGGCACCTGAGCGCTCAAGGACTTTAATCGTATGATGAACGTTGACGGCATTACCAAAGCCAACATCGATATCCACTATGAGTGGTAATTGAATGACATCTCTAATGGCCGCAGTGTGCGCTGCAATATCGTTTAGGCTAATAAAACCGAGATCTGGAATCCCGTAGAACTGATTCGTGAGTCCTGCCCCGCTGAGATAGACTGCCTCAAAGCCAGCGTCTTCAATCACCCTAGCGGCTAGAGCATTACCCGCTCCTGGCACTAATAAGCCTCTGCGCTCATTGATGAGTTTGCGCAATCGCGTGCCTAAATGCGTTGAGCCATCTTGCTGTGGCATGGTAGTCTCCTTTTTACAGAATTATAAAGATGAACTGAGAGACGGATGCAAGAAAAACAAGCTATCACTGGAATTGATTGCCACGCCCATATCATGGCTGTGGACTTTCCTTTGGCCCCTGAAATCCACTCTCACCCCATTCGTGATATCACTGCCGATGAATACCTTTCCGTTTTGGATGCACATGGCATTTCTCATGGCGTGTTAACGGCGCCCAGCTTTTACGGTCCCAACAACACTCTCTTATTAGAGGCTCTCAAGCGGCACCCCAATACTTTGCGTGGTACCGTCATAGTCGATGTAAATTTGGCAAAAGCTGATCTTGAGCATCAATTACTTGCCATGCGGGAGCATGGTGTTGAAGGTGTTCGTCTCAATTGGATTAAGAGGCAATCTATTCCTGATATTGATAGCCCTCAATACAAAACCTTGTTAGGTGTAGCAAAAGATCTTGGCCTTCATGTTGAGTTATTTTTAGAGGATTACTTGCAAGAGCGGGTGGTTCCACAGATTTTGGCCAGTGGTGTCACGTTGGTACTAGATCACTTTGGTAATCCCGATCCTCGGCTTGGCGTGAATAGCACTTCCTTCCAAAATACTTTACGCGGCCTTAGCGAGGGTCAAGTTTGGGTGAAGCTTTCTGCGCCCTACCGCTTCGGTTCCCTAGATGGTGTCAGTATTGAACCGTACCTTGATGCTTTAGTCGCTGCAAACCCCAAGCAATTGGTATGGGCTAGCGATTGGCCTTGGCTCAGTTATGAGGGCCTCTTTACTTATCAAGACTGTATTGATTGGATTGAGTCTGCAGTTGACGATCCCGCAATTTGGGAAGATATTTTGATCAACAACCCCAAAACACTTTTCCACTTTTAGCGTTTTAATTTTTTAATGGCTCTTTTTTATCTAAGGTACTAATATGCGTCACACATTCACACAACAATTTAATAGAGGTCTACTCTTTCTGGGGATCATCTCTTTATTAGGTGGATCCGCATCCGCCCAGACCGTGACTAAATTGATTGTGCCTACTGCACCTGGCGGTGGTACTGATGCCCTCTTTAGAGTAGCCTCAAAAGATGCGCAACGTTTTATTGGTGGTCCAATTAGCATTCAGAACGTACCTGGGGCAGGCGGCACGATTGGTCTTGCTCAGGTGGTGAACTCCGCCCCCGATGGATACACATTAGCTGGTGTATGGCCATCACCAGTTACTGTAGTTCCACAAACGAGCAAAGTACCATACACTCCGAGCGACTATATTCCAGTTGTGCAGCTCTCTACTGCACCCTATATCTTCTGCGTTCATCCTGACTTCCCCGCTAATGATGGCAAGTCTTTTATGGAAGAGTTGCGTAAGAATCCCAAGAAATATACCTATGGCACCGATGGTCTTGGTGGCCCCGCTCAATTAGCGACAGAGCGTATTTTTAGACCACAAAATATTCAAGCGGTAGACGTTCCTTATAAAGGTGCTGGCGAAACCATTATTGGTTTCTTATCAAACCAAATTGATATTTATGTTGGCTCCATTCCACCAGTCATTCAGCATGCCAATGTTGGTAAAGCGAAATGCTTGCTAGTCTCTTCTGCCAATCGCAATGCGCAGTTTCCCAATGCAAGCTCTTTGAAGGATATTGGCCTTGCTAAAGAAGAAACTTTGCTCTGGAGAATTGTCTTAGCACCAAAGGGTACGAAGCCTGAACGCATTCATCAAATCGCCAAGGCGTATAGCCAAGCAATGAAAGAGCCAGATACCTTGCGCTACCTAGATGAGGTGGGTGAATCTTCAGCAGTACTCACCGGCAAGGAGCTACAAAACAAACTTGATCAAGAATATGCTGCATTTAGTCAAATTGCGAAGAGTTTGAATCTTCGTTAAGTCGCGACTTGACGTCGCTTCTTAGCAAGCTCTTGTAGCTCCTGACATTTAGGGTTGGGTGTTCCATCCTCATTGAGGATATTAAAATTTCGGCAAGTACTAGAACGCTGTTCGTAGATTGAGCAGCGATAGCCTTCTTCTGCTGTATACCTGAGCGCAACACAGGGTGCCCCACCCTTTTCTGTCCCTTTCATGCAGACTAGATGAGCTGAAACTTTCGTCGTGAGTTCTGCTGGCACTGTACCAGCGCCATTCCCCTCAATTTCTCCATGGTAAAAACTGACTCGTAAATGTTGGCAGCACATGCCGCATTCAAAACACGGATTTTTCTCTACGCCAATCACCATAGGCCCCAATCCCAATCCCCTAAGCCTGGCTGACTATTTTTTATTGGCGTCTTCAGGACAGTTTTCCCAATTCCCTTGATCAATTTTTCTCAGGTACTCAGGACTGGCAACTTGCATAGACAGAATCCGCCGATTAAAAATTCGATAACGCAAATTAAGCCCTGGGAAATCGTAGATACGAACTTTAGTGAAGACACCCGTATTTTGCTTACCAGCCCAACAAGAAATTCTAAAAGGCGTCTTCTGATATTGATTGATCAAAGTCTGCTCACTATCTGCACAGCTAATGCCATTTAATAACACTGGGCTACGCATTGGGTTGTGTACTGTAGGACACAAGTGGGTGATAGCCTTGACTGTCAAACTTTTATCATCCACATCCGCGTAATTGGTGGTCAATTCCATACGCTTCTTACTAACGTTGTATACCGATATACCTGGATATGGACTAGACTTCATGCGGGTCAGGAAATTATGCTTTTTGAGATCTGAAAAATTCTGCTCTAAGGCCATCCCATCCATACTCACCACAACTTCTTGAGAAATTTGCCTTGCAGGCCTTTGTAAGTAGGTCTCCAAGGGTTGGACTACCCAATACAAAATAAAAGCAATAACAGGAACGCCGTATATCACCGCAAGCCATTGATGATATCGAGGATATTTGTACCATAGATGGGCGCCTACTCTAATGAGCAATAGCGCAATGATTACGGTAGCGATGATTTCAAAAAATGGCATGAATACTAAACTCTAGTAACGTCTTTATTTACATTGAATAAATGATTATCCTCTCCTCTTGCCGGCTTACTAGAGGTTTTCAGCATCCACCCCTTAAGAGCTTCGCTATGCCTCATTTTAGGCGTAAGCATCAAAGAATAACCTTGGGAAATTACCAATCGGCAGTCCCCTGTTTACATTCCGCTTTTTAAATTTACCGCACTTACTATTAGCACTCATTACGAACAGATCGGCATTGAGGATTTCATATTCACAGCTGTCGTTTTTTAGCAATAATTTTAGGCTTTGTGAAAAAAAGTCCCTCCCTTTGATAGACATGTCATCTCAAATTCCTCAGACTTCGCACAAGCATTAGATCTGTGGAGCGAAATACTTACTTGTTTACCGCTTGAATTAGATTGCTCCTCAGTCTTTGGGTCAAAAACCTAACTAAGCCAGGAGGTAATGATGCGGATTCACCACTATCACGCTGAAGATGATGACTACTTTAATGAGTATGCCGATACCATTAAGTACGAAGTTTTAAAAGATCGCTTGCATTGGCAGCACAAGCTCCGCAAAGATATTCAATTGGAATATCGTTTTTTTGATGACGATTGTGACTTTGATTTTTGATGTAGTAGCATCCACTTGGCAGGCCCAAAAGAATTAGGGAATAAGGAGTCCGTGATTTCCTTATTCCCCCAAAAAAACCTGCTACAACTATTATTTTTTCAACTATTCCCTTAATAGGAACTGCGATTAAATGCCTGTTTTGTGGCACTTTCATGACGCTTAGTGTTTTTCAACACGGCGCAATAAGACAAAATCATGACAGCCGCCAATGAGATGCCGTTAAAGTTATTTAATAAGTCCATTTGTTTGCTCCTATAGTGGGTTTGCTTGTTTTACTTACTGCTATGTATATAAGGTTAGTGGGTCAAAAGCTCATGAAATGAGCTAGTTAAAAATAGTGTTTATCGGTGTTGTTTTCATGCGTTTCTTGATGCCTCGACCTATCTAGCCACCGGTAATTCATCCCACTTCGTGGTGTAGTTCGGTGATTTATTGTTTGATCTCATTTGCCAGACTTCTTTAGTAGTGTTTGTGCCAGCAGCTGCCGATCTGATTGCAGTATTCCCAAAACGTGTATTGATCTGATCAACCACTTTCATGAGACTGGCTGACTTGCCTTTGCTTTCGACATCCTCAAAGAGGGATTGCTGAATCGTTGGCTTATCACTAATGAGATTGAGAATGACCCCCGCCTTCTTGTAACGAAAGTTCGGTTGATAAATTTGTTTGAGACCCGCTAAAGCTGCATTGGTTAATGTCAGCGTGTTATCGCTTGCATTGGTCAGCGGAATAGTGATGCTTTGGTGATACTGTGGCTCATGCTGCTTAAACGGGTTTGTTTGAATAAAGACTGTCAATGCACCTGTCACACTATCTTGGCTTCTGAGCTTCTCTGCAGCCCGCGCTACATGAGTAGCAACCGATTGAGCAAGCTCTGCCTGGCTGGTTACCAACTTACCAAAACTACGTGAGGCAATGATTTGTTGTTTAGCAGGCGCGACTTCTTCCAACTTTAAGCAAGAGGTGCCGCGAAGCTCATAGCAGAGGCGCTCCATCACTACACCAAACTGTTGACGCATCACTTGTGGTGAAGCTTGCAAGAGATCAAACACACTATGAATATCTTGCGCTTTGAGTTTCTTGGCAATTTGTCTGCCAACCCCCCATACCTCACCTACTTCTGTCTCGCTCATCCACTGATAGAGCTCTTCTTTACTCATGGCACTGACATCGCATACACCAGAGAACTGTTTATGTTTTTTAGCTAAGTGATTGGCTAGCTTTGCCAGGGTTTTGCTCGCACCAATACCTACACATACTGGCAAACCCGTTGTATCTTTGACTTGTCGTTTGATACCCTGGCCTAGCTCGATCGCGTTTTGATATTGCTTTAAGACGGTCTCGATTTGCAGAAAGCTCTCATCAATGCTGTAGACCTCTAAATTAGGTGTGAAGCCGCGCAATACCTGAACTACACGGTTACTCATATCGCCATATAAAGTGTAGTTTGATGAGTAAGCCTGAATGCCATGCTTTCTGGCAAGTGCTTCCATCTGAAACCATGGCGTACCCATTTTTACACCTAGCGCTTTGACTTCAGCACTACGCGCGACTGCACAACCATCATTATTTGATAGCACCACCATCGGCACTTCTTCTAGCTTAGGCTGAAATACTCGCTCGCAAGAAACGTAAAAGTTATTTACATCAACCAAAGCGAACAATGAGTTTGATGCTAAATAAGCGCTCATTGCTTGCCACCTTTGTTATATCTGCTACTCGCATTGCTGTACTTACGCACCACGCCAACGACAACACCCCAAATTTGCAGTTCGCTACCCTCACTAAAAGTGATCGGCTGATAGCTTGGGTTTTCTGGCTGCAGCTCAATACGACCACGTAATTGGTAGAGGCGTTTGATGGTGTACTCACCATCGACTACAGCCACAACGATGTCTTTATGTTTTGGCTTAAGAGCTTTGTCGACAACCACTTTATCGCCATCACAAATACCCGCGCCCAGCATCGAATCCCCCTTCACGGTAAACATGAATGTTGCTGGCTTGTTTTGGACGAGGTAATGATTTAAATCAAGGCCATCCTCAGCGTAATCTGCTGCCGGACTGGGAAATCCCGCTGAAATCCGGTGACTCAGAAGCTTGAGCTCATAGGCGGCAAAATGACCCGCCAAGGCTTGTGGTGCCTGACTTAAGGTTACTTTTGGGGTGATTATTTCTTGCGTCATAGTCATTAATATACTGTATGTTTATACAGTATATGTAAAAACCGCAAAAATGAGGCTGATTTTGTTGTTTTGATGCTTTAGAGGGGTGTTTTGAGAGTTTCTAGCGAGGCCAATCTACAAATAAACCCAAGCGCTAGGGTCTCTTTTTCCGAGGAAGCGCCCCCATAATGGGTCTAGCAATTTACCAACATTCCGATACCACCGATTACGGTGGGGGAGACAAAGGAAGCTGTTTAAGCTTGTCCTGTTTTGTGCATAAAGATTTGCATATCCTCTTGGGAGACGGGCAAGTTCTTTAACTCAGTCGCATAAAGGCTTGAGCCAGGCAAACGATCAACCGATGCTGGAGTCAAGCGACCAACGGGTACTAGATACTCCTGCCAGAGATAGCGCATATGCATACTAAAGGCGCCAATCGGAACCTTTAACTCAATGGCACGCTCCGTTAAGCGTTCACACAAAATTCTCGGCTCTTCAACATGCATCTCAAAAAGATGTGGTCTTTCTGATTTCGCTCTCTTTTCATAGCGCTCAACATGGTAATCGCGATACGTCCTTGTACCAAAATCAAAAATATTATCAGCAATCGCGCGTGATAGCCAATAGGCGTCTGTTGAGTCGTAAGTATGTGAAAGGATGTCTTGTAACTTTCTTTGATAGTTCTCTTTGTATTTTTGAGTTTTGTGGCTATAAAAAGGATGTGTCTTCATATAGCTGGCAACTAAGCCGCCCAAAATCACTAAGCCTCCGATCAATATGCCCTCAGTCATACCCTAAATCTCTTTTCCTGTTGATGAGCTCAATCTCGGAGCAACGAGACAGAAACCCAACTAAGATGGTGAATTACCTAAGCCTACCAAAAAATGATGTCATCTGCACAAGGCATGGCACATTTTGTGTGCAAGGCGAAATTGACAGTATCTAGAGGGGGCTAGCAAAACATGAATGCCAGAATGGCAGGGTCATCCAGAAATGCATTAGAGAGGTAAACGCTAACTCGGAAAATCCAAGGGTTTATTGACTCAATGATTTCAGAAAAATATTCCATGGCGCCATTGTAATGGCCACCTAACTCCCTAGGAAGTCTGACTTGCCAATCTCTACCCCGTTGTGGCGCAGGATGTTATAGGCAGTAGTCACATGAAAGTAAAAGTTTGGAATGATCCAAGTCATTAAGTATTGATCGCCCACAAACTCAAAGTTCCATTCTCTAATCGAGAACTTAATCTCTTTGGCTTCAGTGCCATCAACCTGTTCGGGCTTAATGCTCTTAGCAAAGGCAATCGTTTTAGCAATGCGCTCTTGCAGTTCTGTAAATGTAGATTCATTGTCATCAAACTTGGGTGGCTCTACGCCAGCCAAACGTGCCATGCCGTTTTTGACTTGGTCACAGGCAATCTGTACTTGCTTTGCGAGTGGGAACATATCAGCAGCAAGACGACTACCGACTAATACTGTGTCATCAATATTCTTGGCCTTAGCAAACTCTTCACCCTTTTTCAGAATATTCGAAAGATTGCTTAGCATCTTAGTAAATTGCGGAATTGATGCTTGGTACATTGACATTGCCATAAAGACTTTTACTTTCTGTATTAATTTATTTTAGCTTCTGGCTTACTCGATCAGACATCATCCATAAAACCACCGCCACCACTGTCATCCCAAGAGCTTGAGCTCGCATCATCCCAAGAGCTTGCATCATTCACACCAAAGTTAGGCGCATCGGGTGCAGGACCACCCACTTGGTTAAAGTCATTATTGATGTTTGGATTTGTATGTTGACTGCCACCCATAAGATGACTTGCCAAGGCCTCACCCGCAACCATGCCAGCACCTAATGCTGCGCCAGTTGCCAAACTGCCCATCAAGCCACTACCCATGCCTGATGCTGGTGCACCAGGATAACCAGGGGGATAAGCTCCAGGAGCCCCCGGCATTCCAGAATACGGGCCATTAGCTGTTGGTGCGTTATAGACCTGAACTGGGCCTGGGCGCTTTCTCATGAAGAAGACCACGCCCGCAACCAAGATTGCAATCAAGATCCAAAACAATGGGCTACTAAAGATTGATCCTGCACCCGCATTGGCATGCGCAGGCACACTACCAGCTCGTAACTGAGCCTGTAATCGTTGTACAGATTCTGGTTGAGCAAAAGGCAAGCCTGGCGCTAAGTTCTCCGCTTGCACAAATGCACTCCTTGCCGCATCTAACTTACCTTCCTTTAAGTAGAGCTCAGAAGCAATGTAATGTGCTTTGGCACTATTAGGATGATTCTGCAAAACTTCTTTCATCATGGCATCGGCTTTAGCCAACTGGCCAGATTGAATGGCTTGAGAAACCTCAGGCAAAGTTGCTTCTGCTAAAGCAAGATTGCTAGTGAGCAATAGCGTGCTGGCAACAACGCCAACAAACAACTTCAGTACATTGCGCATCTTCATCATGACTCCTTATAGGATATTTCACTACGATTTTTATTATCACCAGTTTAGGTATTTTTGCTATTCCCTAGTTATATGGGGGCTTTTAGGGGGAATTCAAGGCTGGCCTAGATTAGCCAATTTCGTGAATTTTGCCTTCTGAGGAGATCAAATAAGCCTTATTGGGCTTGTCTCCTCGAATCCGACTGAGCTCGGCTTGGTAGTTTTGAAGTTGCTTGAGATATTTTTCGTATTTCTCACTGTCAACTTCTGGAATGGTGAGCTTGTAATCGATGATAGCAATATGGTCATCTAACTCGACCAAACGATCCATACGATAGCTCTTGCCTTCTTTGCTCGCGATATCCAATTCATTCCATGCAGCTATCCACTGACCAGAAGTGAGATACGGCTTAAGTTCTGGAGACTCTAAAACCTTTTTAGTGCGCTCCAGCAATTTCTGAGCATGCGCTTGATCGATAGCCAGCCAATTTATGAGCTCTTGTTCGCTTGGCATCGCAGGTTTAATTTGATCACTAGAGTCTGGCGTAAGGAGTTCAAGCAATTTATGAAAGTGCGTCCCCTCTTCCAAAATCTCTGGATCAGGCTCAGTCGATTGATCATCCTCACCTACAAAAACTTCTACAGTGACACCACCCTCGATATCGCGCAGTAATTGCGTGTGACTTTCTTGTGCGGGGCTCCACTCCAATACGAAATCTTCAACAGCGCCTTCTGGGGCAATTTTGGACTTAACCTTCGAATCCTTGGCCTTATTAACCAACTCTTGTGTAACTTGATAGATTGGCAGTCCAGCGGCATGAGCTTTGCCGTACCAAGAGGTTTTATCTAAACCATCAGGATGATTCTTGGTGGGCTTCTGAGCATCACCGCTGATCCACAAGCCTTGACGAGCACGGGTCATAGCTACGTAGAGCAAATTCCAGTTTTCGTTTTCACCAATGCGCTTTTCTTCCTTATTGATATCAACTCGTGGACTCGTTAATGTTTTGGAGGTGAACAGAGAAAGGTGTGATGGACTCTCTTCTTCAGGTGACCAATCAATTAAGACGCCACTGTAATCAATATTGGTATCAGTATTGTTAGCGTCTAACATAATGACAAACGGCGACTCTAATCCTTTTGCTCCGTGAATCGTCATCAGACGTACGCGCTTGTGACGATCCTCCTCTGACATCTCGCTCTCTTCATCGATGTCAACAAGACTGTCATCACTGGCAGCATCCACATCGCCCTCATCAGGCGTCTCATCATCATCGCCGCGACGCTTGATATTAATTTCTTGAATAAAACGACTTAAGCTTGGATATTGACCACCATCTTGATTGAGCGCCACTTCTAAAAATGCATCCAAGTTCGCCAATACTTGTGGACGATCAATATCTTGGTAAACGGCAGCGTATTTAAGACGAACATCACCCTCCTGATAGATACGATCTAATAAATCGTGAACTGGTAGCCGCTCACCCAAGAGGTGCCAGTGCTTGAGATATCGTGCGGCTACTTGCGTATTAGCATCTTGACTATCTTGTAAGGCATCCCACCAGGAGCGATATTGCCCAGATGTCATTGCAATAGCCAAGCGCTGCATCTGTTTTTCAGAAAAACCAAAGATTGGACTTCGCAAAACCTGTGCCAGAGGTAAATCATGGCGCGGCGTTACCAGTGCTGTTAGTAGAGCAATCAGGTCATCAATCTCGAGGGTGTTCAATAAACCGCCTAAGCGTGAACTCTCATATGCAAGGTCTGCCTCACGTAGTGCCCTCTCATACTGAGGTAAAAATTTTCGGCGTTTTACTAACAACAAGAAATCGCTTGCTCTCGCCTCGCGCCAAATCTCCTTGCCACCCTCTTTATCCGCTACTTTTCGTGTAGCAATCATTTCTTTAATGAGGCGAGCTACCAATTCACCCTCTTGCTGGCGCTGTAATGCAGCAACCGTCTCACTTGAGTCTGCAATGGCTTTATCAAAAGCACTGCCCTGCCTAACTTTCTCTAGTTTTTCTGCATACGGTATGAGAGGTAGCAAATAAATCTCTCCCTCTTTGGCATAAGCCTCTGCAGGGATCTGATCCAGAGGGCTTGTCCATAGTGTTTCTTGCTCGGTATAGGGATATTCTGGGGGTATCTGCTCGCCCCTAAAGATCTTATTAACGGCTGTATTAATTTGCTTAGCATTACGGCGCGTTTTATCTTGCTCAATGTATGCGGCACCCAAATTCTGATGCAGAAACTGTCTTGCACTCACAAATAATCTAGGGTCAGCGCGCCGGAAGCGATAAATTGATTGCTTAGGGTCACCCACAATAAATACTTTAGGCTTCTCATCGCCATCGCTATAGCCTGCTAACCATGCACGCAATATCTGCCATTGCAATGGATTGGTATCTTGAAACTCATCAACGAGGATTTGCTTGTACTTTGCATCTAAACGAGATTGGAGATAAGCCGCATTCGCAGAATCGCCCATGAGCATACTGACACCTATTTCCAAATCATCAAAGTCACGCACGCGCATATTTTCTTTTGCAGCATTAGCATGCGCCATCATGGATTGATTCAAAGCAAACCAAGCTTCGTTGATTGCGAAGGCGTCTTGCTCGGCCTGCCACTGGAGATAGTCCTCAAAAGCATGACCCCAAGCCTGTTTGATGGCTATGCACTCTGCAATACGATCTGCCTTACCTGCATTTGTTAAAAAAGTTTGTAATGCAGATAAAGCGCTATCGTTACCAGCTCGATACTTCACAGGGTCTTTCGTTAGAAAGACATTTTGCAAAGTGACAGCAATATCCATCACATCGCCATCACGTTTCTTACATGCAATAGCTGGCAATAAGTGTGGCACCAACTTTTGATCATTTGCACTGCTATTACTCAAGGACCATTCTAAAAACTCTAGATCAGCCAATGCATTCGGTGCATTCCACTGCGCCAATAATGGATTGGGTAAATTAAGCTTATGTAATGTTTGCTTTAATCGCTCAATTGGGCTCTTGCCGGATTGCTTACAATCTTTGGCAAAGAAAGTCCACGCGCCTCTTTGCTTAAACAGACTACCTCTACCCATCAACAGTTTTTGGGTTTCGTGTGAGCCAAGATGCTTTAGCAAGACGTCGTAATGAGCCTTAAGCTCTGGAGTGAGATCGCCCCACCAGTCATCGAGACACTCTTCTTGAAGGCGCTTAGAATCTTCACGTAGCTTAAATCCAGGCTGAATACCCAGAGATACTGGGGCGGCGCCCAATAATCTGCCAAACCAACCATGAAAAGTATCAATCACGATTGGCTGCGGATTTGCTAGCACCTGCTCATAAAGGGCTCTAGCTTTTGGTAATGATTTCTCAGCTTGCTCTGGGCCCATACCCCTAGAAGTAAGCTCTTTCATTAAAGCTACATCATCACTTTTAGAGAATTGTTCTAACAATCCATACAAACGATCACGCATCTCTTGCGCCGCTTTTCGCGTAAATGTCAGCGCAAGAATTTCCTGTGGCTTTACATCATCTAGCAAGAGTCGCACCATGCGCGCGACTAATAACCAAGTCTTACCACTACCCGCACAGGCAGAAACAATCACTGAGCGCTGTGGATCACATGCAAGCTTTTCTGAATAGGGCTGCTTTTCTGGAGGCAGGTTTAGCTGATCACTCACCAAACACCCTTTCTGCAGATGCCACGTGCCTCACAATATTGACATACACCCTCAGGCGCAAATGCCTGCATAGGTTTCTTGGCCCAGAGTTGTTCAACATCTTTTGTAATTTGCAAAGAAAATGCTTGCATCATGGCAGGCATATCTACAACCTCTTGAGCGCGCAATGCCTTTTGCTCACTTTTAGAAAGATCGGCTTTCAGGGCCACCCATTCAGCCTGCTGAACCTGGTGTCCAGTAAGTTTATGGTTTTCTGCATCTTCATTTGCAGCGCGGGCGTAGATTAATAACTGCGGATCATCCATCAGATGTTCTGCGCGCTCTTTCACTCGCTCAAAACGTTGATTTTTGTAATCGATTACTGAAGCTAGCTTGCTGTCATTTAAGTTAACGTCATAGCGATCTGCAAAGCCTTCAATACGAATCGTCTTAGGATTACCATCAGAGTCCTCAAATGGCAAATCAAATCCGACCTTCACTTCGCCATCAAAATATTCCCAGCCAGCTTGCTCACGTTGTAATTGCCAATCTACAAAACTAGGGATTTGTTTTTGCCAATCTCTTAGCGTACCCATGACTCTGGCATCACCCTCAATCAAAGAAGCGAACTCTTGCTCTGAATGGATGGACAGACTTTTTTCCATCCAAGCGCGTCTTTGCTCTTGATCTGTTTTGATAGCAGGATTGGTATGCTCCTGTGTTTTAAGTGCCTGATAAAAACGCTTGAGCAGTTTGTGTAATGTCTGTCCTGCCAATGAAGCATCAAAACCTTCATCAAAGCCTTTGTTCTTACGTAAACCTAATAAGCTACGAACGTAATAACGATATGGGCAATCCCGCAAAGCCTTATAAGCGCTAGGGCTCATCGATAGCGGCATTGGCAGCGCTTCTTCGAAGTTTGCCACTGACATATCCAATGGGGTTGCTTTAAATGTGCGTTTTTTCAATTGGGTTGGGGTCGCTTCCCACCCAATTTGGTTTTGTAAACGCTGAATCCAGGCAGATGGTCTTAGTGGCTCTCCGTTATTACTCTTGCTTTGCCACAGAAGGTCCACGTTAGGGCAAGACACTAGCAATTGAGAAAGATCTCTCGCCTGCTGGACAAACTGCATCGCAATCGTAGAGGTCTTTAATAGTTGATTGAGCGCATCCGAGAAAAATAATGGTGGCTCTGAATATGCGGGTAGCTGCTGCTCATCACAACCCACTACGACCACCGCCTCAAAATCACGAAGACGAGTCGAACTCAACGGCAAAATACTCAGCGTTGCTTTTGCCTCCTTACCCGCCTCTTGATAGCTAGCACTCTCAATAACGGTTTTGAGCAAGCTGAGCCATTCACTTAAACGAATTGGCGTCTCTTGATATTCAGACTTGCTTAAGTCGAATGCTTTGAGCACCTCCAATAACTGCTTACCAGCCGAGTCTTGATTGAGGGACTGAGTCATGCCGACAGCCTCAAGATTAGCCTGCAGCAGCGTGTAAGCCTTATTGCAATCGACCTTGAGAGTTAACCACTCGTGGTGACGCTCTCTTACAAACTGCAAGATTTCGAGCAAGGCGGCACTTGGTAAGCGGGAAGAAGTTTTAGCCGCATTCTCCTGTGCGCCCTCTATAGCTAAATAGAAAGTTTTCCAGCCAGATTCTGCTTTACTAGCCACCAGGATATCTTCGAGCTCCGCAATCAAGCCAGTACAAGATTCTGGATCGCGATTGAGAATTTTTCCGAGATCTAAAAATGGGTTTTGCAAAAACTCAAGCAACGCTTTTGCACTTGGCCCATCCTTAGGTGCTCTGATTAATTCTAGCCAACTATTCAATGCCGCTGCAGCACGCGTAGTAGACAATTTCCAACCGGTCTCATCACGAATATTGAGAGCAGGCCCTAATCTTGCGAGTAAGGCGCGCGCCCTTCTCGCTACCAAGCGATCTTGAGCAACCAGTGCTAACTTAGTCTTGCCATCAATCAGATGCTGCTCAATAGTCTTAGCCGCTGCCCATGCCAATTCTTCGAAGCGCTTGGCCGAAATCAAACGCCACTCTTTACTTCGTGCACTTTTGGCATTCATAAGTGCTTTTGCTTGAGCATCTTCTGTGCCTATAGCTTCCGCCCAAAGGCCTACATTGCACCAATCCATCTTGGCCTCAATCACAGGAACATACTGTACGCATGCATTTAGTAAATTGCTAATGATCTCTTGATCAATTGGGGTTGGGTCAGCCGTCTCTACCCAAATGAGTGGTCTTGCTTGATTTACAGCTTGCGCAGCAACCTCAAGATGCGCAGCCATTGCAAACTGATTACGAAATACTGGATCACTAAGACTAGCGGTATATCGCCAGAAGGTCAGCAAAACTTTGGTTTCTTGATCTACAACCTTGCGCGCCATACCTGAATAGACTTTAGCTACAGTTGCATCTAATAATCCTTGTACTTGAGCAAGAGATGTCTCGCCGATATTGCTCTGCTTGGCGTGCCCCTCCTTCATCAATGCGTGAATCTGTTTTTGCAATTGAGGGCTGATTGCTTTGGATAAGGTATCGCATGCTTGCACAATTGCTTGCGCTAATCCCCAAGCACCATTTTCACTTTCTGCTTTAAACCATGCTTGCAAATCTTTGTGATTGCGCAAAGTGGAATAGACACCCAACCATCTCTCAAGGTCTGTTTGTTTCTTAGGAAACTTCCATGCACCTGGCGCCGCTTCTAACCAGTCAGTAAAACTAATGACTTGCGGTAAGAATGCAATCTGGGGATCAAGGTTTGAGGGACGATACTTTTCGAGTGCAGCCCTTACCCCAATCAGAGGGCCTGCAGTACTGAGCACTACTAGAGGGCGTTGTTTAGTTTGTAGCGCACAATCCCATATGCCTTTGGCCAACTGCTCAAGCGCGCCAGCATCAGGCGTAATTGCCCAAGACTGCACTTGCTTTTGGTTAGAAATGGCGGGAAATGGGGAAGACATTAATTGAGTATTTATCTATTTTGAGCAGAATGTTTCGCTTATTGCTAATATAAGCGCTGTAACGCCATAACTAAATAAACTAATTACGCCCAAATAAGGAATTTTCATGAGTGCCGGCATTAAATATGTAACTGACGCCTCTTTCGAACAAGACGTCCTCAAGTCCGATAAACCTGTTCTGCTCGACTTCTGGGCTGAGTGGTGTGGTCCTTGCAAAATGATTGGTCCAATCCTAGAAGAGCTCTCAGGCGAGTATGGCGACAAGCTGCAAATTGCAAAAATGAACGTAGATGAGAACCAAGGCGTGCCCGCCCAGTTCAATATCCGTGGCATTCCAACCTTGATCCTATTCAAAAATGGCACTGTAGCTGCTCAAAAAGTAGGCGCTTTGGCAAAATCTCAGTTGACTGCATTTATTGATAGTCATCTGTAAATCATCCCAGACCACAGGTTCATCAGTTGAGCCTGTGGTTTTTACGTGTTTCTAGTTCTTGTCAGACCCATTTTTTAGTGTAGTATTGCATTTAACAGTATTTCAGCGCCTCTAAGAATGTTTTAAAGAACGCGCCCTTTCCAGCAATTTACCTCCCCCTCTTTTAGCAAATTTCCAAAATTCTGTTTTTCCATATCTGCGTGATCTCAATCAGCGCGGCGATACCCCAAAACACATTTCCCTTATTCATTCTTATCAACACCCGAGAACCACATGCAATTAACTGAACTCAAAGGCCTCCACGTATCCGCTCTGCTCGAAATGGCAGCTGGCTTGGAGATTGAAAACACCCAACGGATGCGCAAACAAGAATTGATGTTTGCGATTCTGAAGAAACGCGCTAAAGCAGGTGAAACCGTTTTCGGTGACGGCACTTTGGAAGTGTTGCCTGATGGCTTTGGTTTCTTGCGCTCCCCTGAAGCTTCTTACATGGCTTCACCGGACGATATTTATATTTCTCCTGCACAGATTCGCCGCTTTAACCTGCACACTGGTGACAGCGTAGAAGGTGAAGTTCGCACCCCTAAAGATGGTGAGCGTTACTTTGCCTTGGTTAAGGTCGACAAGATCAATGGTTTGGCTCCTGAAGCCCTCAAGAACCGCATCATGTTTGAAAACTTAACGCCTTTGCACCCAAACCGTGTGATCGGTTTAGAGCGCGATATCAAGGCCGAAGAGAACCTGACTGGCCGCATTATCGATATGATCTCCCCGATTGGTTACGGCCAGCGTGGCTTGATCGTAGCCTCACCAAAATCCGGTAAGACTGTGATGATGCAGCACATCGCTCATGCGATTTCTGCAAACAATCCAGATGCGATTTTGATTGTCTTGCTCGTTGATGAGCGTCCCGAGGAAGTAACTGAGATGCAACGCTCCGTTCGCGGTGAAGTGGTTGCCTCTACCTTTGATGAACCTGCAGTGCGTCACGTACAAGTTGCCGAGATGGTGATTGAAAAAGCAAAACGTTTGGTAGAAATGGGTAAAGATGTCATCATCTTGCTTGACTCAATTACCCGTTTGGCACGCGCGTACAACACCGTCGTTCCTTCTTCAGGTAAGGTGCTTTCTGGCGGTGTGGATGCAAACGCATTGCAACGTCCAAAACGTTTCTTTGGTGCGGCACGTAACATTGAAGAAGGCGGCTCATTGACCATCATCGCTACAGCCCTGATTGAAACGGGTAGCCGTATGGATGACCTCATCTATGAGGAATTCAAAGGTACCGGCAATATGGAAGTTCACCTTGAGCGTCGCTTGGCTGAGCGTCGTGTTTACCCATCGATCAACCTCAATAAGTCTGGCACCCGCCGTGAGGAACTCTTGGTTAAACCTGAGAACCTCCAAAAGATCTGGGTATTGCGCAAATTGTTGGCCGATATGGACGATATCGAGGCGATGAACTTCATCGTTGATAAGCTTAAATCGACCAAAAACAACGGTGAATTCTTCGACCTGATGCGGCGCGGAGGCTAATTTAGGGGTTTAGAGGGCTGTTTTAGCCCTTTTTGGACCCCGAAAGTGCGCTTTGTTGTTGATTTCATGGCATAATTTCGCTTTTGCTACTTCTGTAGCTGCTTTTAACTTGGGAAAGTATTTAGGTTAAGAAGTTCTCAATAACTTGAACGGCTACCCGCTAATAGGACTCAAAATGAAACCTGGCATTCACCCCGAATATCGTGAAATCGTCTTTGTAGACGTTTCAAACAACTTCAGCTTCAAGACTCGCTCCACAATGTCTACTAAAGAGACTATCAAGTGGGAAGATGGCAAAGAATATCCTTTGGCCAAGATCGAGACTTCATCTGAATCACACCCTTTCTACACTGGCACCCAAAAAATCATGGATACCGCTGGTCGTGTTGAGAAATTCCGTCAGAAATTCGGTACCAAAGCAGTTGCTAAGGCTTCCGGTGATGGCGCTGCTAAAACAGCTGAGAAGAAAGCTGCTGCTGCAGAAGCTAAAGCTGCTGAAAAGCCAGCTAAGAAGAAGGCTTAATACACCTCATATTCGCAGGGTATGGCAATGCCCTTCTCTGCGAGATAATCAAGGCAGCGTTTGCTGCCTTTTTTATTGCTTGTTTTGCTTAAATAGAGTTCATGGTCAAATTAACCGCTGCTGCTACTAAATCAATTCCGCGCATCATTATTTTTGCGCTGACTTTAGTTTATGGTTTTGCAGGTCTCTTCTTTCGTGATCCTTGGAAGAATGAGGATGCTATTGGCTTTGGAGGCATGTGGACTTTGTTCCGCGGCAACTCTATCGATTGGCTGGTTCCTCACTTAGCGGGGCGCGACCTCTCATTAGGCACGCCGCTTCCTTATTGGATGGGCGCTACTCTGATTAAATTGTTTGGGGGCTGGATTGGCGCAGCCAATGCGGCACGTTTATATTCTGCGATTTGTTTCTTTGCTGCTGCATTAGCAATTTGGTACGCAACTTATTTATTGGGTCGTCGTCGTGAAGTGCAACCCATGGCCCTAGCAGTTGGAGGTCAACCTGATCTGAAGAGTTACGGCATGACGCTTGCCGATGGCGCACTATTAATCTTCTTAGCATGCGTTGGTCTTGCTCAGCGCGCCCATGAGACAACGCCCATGATGGCTCAATTAATGGGCATTAGCATTGTGCTCTATGGCACTGTGCGTGGCTTGGATAAACCATGGCAAGGCGGTCTATGGACTGGCCTAGGTATCGCAATTGTGGCGCTCTCTAGCAATCTCACTTTAAGTCTGCTCATTGTTAGCTCCACCATCATTGCCGTCGTTGCTAGCAATGCCAAGTTGCGCTTTCGTTGGACGCTTGCCAGCACCGTTTTAGGTTTAATCGGTTTCGGAATTTGGCCACTGCTTTGGTACATCACAGGTTTGCCAGTGGAGTGGCGTCATATTGCAGAAGAAGGTTGGCGCAATATGCCAGAGATGCGTGCATCACCCTCGATTGAATCGCTCGGTTTCTTGAGTGTGAACTTTTGGGCGTATGCATGGCCAGTATGGCCACTTGCCGCAATCTCCCTAGCGCATTGGGGCAGAGTAAAAGAAGCGGGTTCATCGCGCGCCCCTCACCTTTGCATTCCACTTAGTTTATTTATCGGCAGCTTGATCTATGTTCTGTTTCGTCTTGAGGCAAATGAACATGACCTCATGATTCTGATTCCAAGCCTATCCATCATTGCGGCTTTTAGCTTACCAATTCTTAAGCGCAGCATGATTAGCTTTATCGATTGGTTTGCTATGTTTAGCTTTACGCTAATCGCGCTAGCCATTTGGATTATTTGGTTAGCAAAAGTGACTGGCTACCCAGAATCTACTGCCGCCAATATCTCTCGTCTATTACCAGGCTTTGAGGGTCAATTTAATTGGCTTGCTTTTATCGTTGCTCTTGTAATTACGGGTGTCTGGCTTTCTGTTGTGCGCTGGAGAACCTCTCGCGCCCCTAAAGAAATCTGGCGTTGCTTAATTATTTCAGCATCAGGCACGACCCTGATGTGGGTATTACTCATGACTTTGTGGTTGCCAACCATTAACTACGCTAAAACCTATCGCCCAGTCTCTGCACGCCTTGCACAAGTAGTACCTGTTGATGCTGGCTGTATCAACACTAGCAATATTGGCCTTGCCCAATTGGCATCCTTTGACTACTTCACCAAACTCAATTTACGCGATGATCCAAATTGCCCTTGGATGCTCACGCATAACCAATCTGAAGCGCAGGCTTATGCGCAACTCAACAATAAAAAGCTCCATCTGCTCTGGGAAGATCGTCGCGCTGCTGACCGCGATGAACGTTTGCGTCTCTACGAAGTCATTCCGGAATAAGGCGTGTTGCACTTTAAGCTATCGCGCTTACGCGAGGACATCCCTGCTTTACTGAAATTGGCTGGTCCGCTTCTGATTGGTCAACTAGCGGTCATTGCTTTTGGTGTTTTAGACACCGCCATGACAGCGCGCTATTCTGCCGATGATCTTGCAGCATTAGCAATGGCCTCGGCTATTTTTATTAGTATTTATGTTGGCTTGACTGGCGTAGTCTCTGCGCTTGCTCCAATTGCAGGTCAACTCTTTGGCGCTAAACGCTATAGCGAAATTGGCGAAGAAGTTCGTCAAGCCACTTGGCTAGCTCTAAGCTTGACTGTGCTCGGTTGCTTTATTTTGCTCAATGCAGATCACCTATTGGCAATCTCACAAATTAGTCCCGACATTGAAGGCAAAGCTCGGTTGTATCTGAGCATCTTGGCTTTAGGTTTGCCGGCAAGCATGGGGATGCGCGTCTTAATGGCCTTACATAATGCAGTCTCGCGCCCTGCTGTCATTACTGTAGTGCAATTGATTGGCTTAGCACTCAAGCTGCCCTTAAATCTGCTTTTCATTTATGGCGGCTTAGGTATTGAGGGGATGGGTGGTCCAGGCTGTGCAGTAGCGACCGTCATTATTAACTGGTCTTGGCTGCTAATGACTCTAGGTTTTGTCTTGCTTGATCGCTTCTACCACCCCTTCAAGATATTTGAGCGCTTTAGTCTGCCAGACTGGCATCGCATCTGGACCTTGTTAAAGCTTGGTACACCCATTGGCTTTAGTTATTTGATTGAAGTGACATCGTTTACCTTCATGTCTTTGTTTATTGCCCGCTTAGGCACCACCGCTTTGGCTGGCCATCAAATTGTGGCAAACATGGGTACTGTGATCTATATGGTGCCACTCTCACTCTCAATTGCAACGATGACTATGGTCTCTCAATCCATTGGTGCCAATAAACCTGAGCGCGCTGAAGAGATTGGCTGGTCTTCAGTTTTCTTCACTACTGCTTTGTGCATCACGATTGGTATCGCTGTTTGGGTCTTCCGCTTACAGTTACTCGATCTATATGATCCGCCCGAAGCAGTGAAGGTCTTCTCAGTGCCGCTCTTCTTATTTATCGCTTTCTATCAAGTGTTCGATGCTTTACAGGTAACTGCAGCATTTATTCTGCGTGCGTATCGCATCGCCTTTTGGCCGATGCTAATTTACGCAGGTTCACTCTGGGGTGTTGGTCTTGGCGGCGGTTATTTGATGGGCTTTAATGTATTGGGCAATACACCCAACTTCTTGCAAGGCGCCAATGGCTTTTGGGCAGGCAATAGCATCAGCTTAGGTTTAGCTGCTTGCTTATTACTCTACTTGTTTAGAAGAACGGCGGAGCGCTATGAAAAAACGCATCCGCCAGTAAAGGTGTAAGACAAAAGCGATGCCCTAGCGGTAGCTTGGACTTTGTTGAGTAGGTGCAGCATAACTCGGTACTTGATTGCCCTTGGAGTACATGCACTGTTGATAAGCAATGTTGTATTGCGTTTGTGCTTGATTTTGTTTACCAGCAGAATTCATAGCCCCCATTGCAGCGCCACCCAATAATCCAATGCCTGCGCCAGTACCGACGTTCTGACTATTGCCACCTTGAATCACCGCACCAGCAGCAGCACCTAAAGCAGCGCCAATGGCGGCGCTAGTCGCACCTTCTTTTAATGCAGCATTACTCGTATCCTTAACCGCGTCGGCAGCAAACTGACGGCATACTTGATCTTCTTGCTGAAATACCTCAAATGGTTTTCCCTCGCGCGGCATGATCGCCACTGTAGGACCGGTTGGAGCAGACACACAAGCAGTTAATGAGGTAATAACAGCGGCAGACAACACTGCAATACGAGCAAATCGTTTCATATCAAACCTTTAAATTATTCTGATCAACTTTACTGATTTTCTATCAATATTTAGTTCTGAGGACGTCTTGGTTGAGCACTACTTGTCGGCGGAGTTGCAGGCTGTGTTTGCCAACCAGACGGGCACTCTTGTGCATAAGGAAAATATTTTCCACTCGCTTCACAGTAATACCAAACCGCAGGCTGAGGTTGAGCCGCCAAGACCATGGGTTGAGCTGGCGGCATATAAGCTACAGGTGGAGCATAAACAACGGGAGGTGCATAGTAGCCTGCATAAGGACCGTAATATCCACCACCATAAGCCCAATTATTTCGCCAACCTGGACCCCAGCCACCGTAAGGTCCGTATGCAGCAGGACGCCAACCGCCTCCATAGCCACCCCCGACAGAAACATTCCAGCCCACATTACCGGCTTGGGCAGCCATAGGCGCGACTGCGAGTAAAACCGCAGCAATAATACCTAAGATACTGAATTGATTGATTTGTTTCATGATCGACCCCCTTATTTGCACTGCTTGGTCTTTTATTCTGATCTACTTCTATTCTATTTTTTTCACTTCTTACTATCAATAACGCCTCAAATACACCTAAGCTGACAAGAAAATAGCTTATTTATTAAGCTTGGCCTATTGGTCTAATTTTGCACCCGATTGTTGTACCACCCTACTCCATTTAGCAGACTCATGGGCAATCAATTTTGAGAGATCTTTGGGGCTGCCAGGGGCTGGATCTAGACCGCTAGACAAGAGACGACTTTTCACTTCTGGATCATTTAAGGTTCGACGGGTTAACTGATTGAGGCGTTTTTGAATTGCTGGCGGCAAGTTTGCGGGCGCCATTAAAGAGAACCAAGAAACCGCTTCAAATCCTGGTAAGCCTTGCTCAGCTAAAGTAGGAATTTCTGGGACGGCATGGGAACGCTTTAAGGTGGTAACACCTAAAGCTTGAACCTCTCCTGCCTTAATAAGCGGTAATGAAGAAGAGAGGTTATCGAAAAGCATGGAAATGCGGCCGCTCACTAAATCAGGCAAAGACTGTGCCCGACCTTTATAAGGAATATGCCGAATTTGTACTCCTGCCATTTCCTTCAATAGCTCACCAGACATATGCAAAGAGGTGCCGACACCAGAAGAGCCAAAGGTGAGTTGATTGGGCTTAGCTCTTGCTAGCTCTATCAGCTCATGCACATTGCTAACCCCTAATTGTTTATTCACAATGAGCACATTAGGCGTACTTGCTAAAAAACTAATCGGCGTGAAATCTTTTACAGGGTCAAAAGACATCTTTTCATAAAGAGCCCCATTGATCGCATGAATCCCAACCGTGCCAATGAGTAGCGTATAGCCATCGGCCTCACTCTTGGCGACGATATCGGCACCAATGTTGCCTCCATAGCCAGGGCGATTCTCGACCAGAACAGCAACGCCTAAACTTTTTTGCCAGCTTTCAGCGAGAACGCGCGCCAGAATGTCTGGTGCCCCACCTGGAGTAAATGACACAATGATGCGGATCGGCTGCATAGGCCAAGGAGCTTTTGTATTTTGACTTGTTTGTGCATGAGAAGGGAATGCGCAAATACTGAAGAATAAAAATACGAGTAAGTGAAATAGAGGGCGTTGGGCCACTTTGAGAAATTGCATTATCTTGAGCCCAAATAACTGGGCAAGCTCACTTAAAAACCAAATCGGGATCTTAACCACAGCAAACCGTCATACCTTACTGGATCATCAGCACAAGGTCCAATGCCACACTCTAATAACGTAGAGACGAGATTACCAAATACGATTAGGATAAATAGAATAATTAATGTATTGGCAAACCAAGAGTGTGAACGCACATCACGATTAGGCAGCATCAACAAGATCGAGAAACCAAGCAATAAACCCAGGTAACCAACAAAAGCCCAAGTATAAAAATGTAGCTCTAAGAAGGTTGCACCAAAACCCTTATCGCCCGGCAAAATATGTAAAAACACTTGGCGTAATGACACCATCATGCCGACTAGGCCGCCCATAATGCCCCAACCGTAATAGGCAGAATGCGCACCACAACGAATATTGAGCACTAAAGCAAAACCAATAATGACAAAACCAACACGCTGCATTAAACACAATGGACAAGGCAGCTCACCAAAATACAGTTGGTCAACAAAGGCATATGACAAGGTACCAATGACTGCTAGCAAGGCCAATTGGTTACCAAGCGCCGCTAACGAGGGAAAGGAATGCTTACTCACAAAAAATTAGAAGCTCAGATTAAGGTGAGATGTGGCATGAAAGCGGAACCATGCCATCAGAACGAGTACGGTGGTTGCGAGCATGATCAAACCTGCAAGACGCTTCTCAAACCAGACTAAGACAAGTCCGATAAATGCTGTCAGAAAAGGTAGGAACATATACATAAGTGAATTCTAGCGCAGGATACTGTGGGGTCCCATAAATCAGTAATTCAGAGGCTAGAGCATGGTCTTTGATGGCAAGCTTTGTTTAGAATGCTCACATGACTAAGCTCTCTTCACCACCCTTCCTTGATCTTCAGATTGATGGCTCAATAGCCAGAATTACTTTTAATAATCCAGCGGCTCGCAATGCTATGACATGGCCTATGTATGAAGAGCTCAAAAATATCTGCGACTCTCTAGCGAAAAATGATGCCATTCGGGTTGCCATATTTAGAGGTGCTGGTGATAAAGCATTTGTTTCTGGTAGCGATATTGAGCAATTCGTCAACCTTCAAAAGGATGAGGCTTATGAAGTTGCAGTCGATGAAATCTTTAGCTCACTTCAGCAACTACCTATCCCTACGATTGCTTTAATTGAAGGCTTAGCAGTCGGCAGCGGATTATTGATTGCGACTGCTTGTGACTTTCGGATCTCAACTCCAGAAGCACGTTTTGGCATTCCGGTCGCGCGCACATTGGGCAACTGCTTGTCACCTAGCAATCTTGCCTGGATTAGCGCGCATCTGGGTATTCCAATGGTGAAAAAAATGCTGCTCACTAGCGAACTCATTAAAGCCCCAGAATTACTTGCCACGGGCTATCTTTATGAAACCGTAGAAGCAGAGCAGATTAGCGCTACTGCTGATGCTTTAGCTTATAAGCTAGCAGCACTGGCGCCCATTACCCAAAAGGCCAGCAAACTTACGCTGGCTCGCCTTCTACAGAATAATTTACCTGACTGCACTGATCTCATGCGTGAGACCTATAACAGCCAAGACTTCAAAGAAGGTGTAGAGGCCTTTTTAGAGGGTCGACCACCACAGTGGAAAGGTAAGTAACTAGTTTTTGCTGGGCTGATTTAAGAACTGAACAACGGTAGTGACAAATAGATCCGGTACTTCGACGTGCGGAACATGTCCTACGTTTTCAATGGGTACCAGTTTTGCATTTGGTATGACTGCTTGTGCTTTTTTACCTAACTCAGGAAAGTTACCTAAAGACTTCACCGCTTCTGGTGGCGCAAATCTTCTACCAAATACGGTGCGATCTTTTTGACCAATCACTAGCAATACCGGCATCTTCAATTGCGGCAAATCATTGATGACCGGTTTTTCAGCAATCATTTGATAGGTGAGAACTGAAGTCATTGCATAAGCAGGATAGTCCGATCCTTTTTGAATGCGGACATAAACCTCTACAAACTTTTCATAGGCAGGTTGCCAGTTTGGAAAATAGGTTTGCAGAAAGCGGCGATAGCTCACTTCTGTTTGCGCCATCTCGAGCTTAATCAAGGTATCGTTTTGTTGTGGCGGAATATCTTTGCTGTAATCCTCAAGCCCCAATGGATTCTCAAGCACTAACTTTTGTACTGTCTGCGGATAGAGGCGTGCAAAGCGAATACCCACCATGCCGCCCATCGAGTTTGCAATTACGGCAACCTGATGAATACCCAGTGATTTGAGCAATGCTTTGGTATTAGCAGCCAAATCATCAAAGTGATATGACACATTTGGCTTAGATGACTTACCAAACCCAATTTGGTCTGGCGAAATCACCCGATAACCTGCTTGCGTTAAGCCTGCAATCGTTGGCGCCCAATAATCACTTGAGAAGTTTTTGCCATGAAAGAGTAAGACAACGCCCTTCTGCTTACCTTTTGCTGGCACATCCATATAGACCATGCTTGCAGGCGTACCTTGCAAACTGGTTTTAAATTCTTTGGTCGGATAGGGATAGGGCCAGGTACTAAGACGCAAATCTAAAGGCGCTGCATTGGTGTATAGACTTGCAGGAGCAACACTCGCTGCAGTGTTTACTGATTCATTGCTGGCACATGAGACGAGCAATACAGTGACTGCAGCAGTCACTACAAGCGTTTTCAAAAAATTCATATCGGTTCTTATATAGAGGAGTATTAAATAATTTTTGTTTTGAGATTTTTCAATCCCGCAACACTACCTTCTAATACATCCCCTCTTTTTACTGGACCGACTCCAGCAGGTGTACCAGAGAAAATCAAATCGCCCGGCTCTAGAGTAAATAGCGTAGAAAGATAAGCAATTGTGTCAGGCACATTCCAGATCAGTTGGTTGAGATCCCCAGATTGACGCTCTTCACCATTGACCAATAGCTTTACCGCACCTTTGCTAGGATGGCCACACTGACTCACTGGAGTGATCTCGCCACATGGAGCAGATTGATCAAACGCTTTGCCTGTATCCCATGGTCGACCCATCTTCTTTGCTTCGCCTTGTAAGTCACGTCTAGTCATATCTAAGCCAACGCCATACCCATATACATGGTCTAGGGCTTTATCTGCGGCAATATTCGCACCACCTTTACCAATCGCCACTACCATCTCAATCTCGTGATGAACATCATTGGATAGATTGGGATAAGCCATATCTTTACCATCAGTCACGATCGAGTTTGCTGGCTTCATAAAAAAGAATGGTGGCTCACGGTCAGGATCATGCCCCATCTCACGCGCATGATCCGCATAGTTACGTCCCACACAGTAAATACGATTTACCGCAAAGCGCTTGGCATCTCCTGTGACCGGCAAAGAGATCTGTACTGGAGGATCTATAACAAATGCTGAACTCATGTTTAACCTTTCTGGGGGATTATTTTTGTTGTTTCCGTTGTTTAGAAGTATGACGCAATTTCAATAACAAGATACTGAAAGCAAGTACAAAGGTGAGTAGATTGGCCAGTATCAAGGGCCATTTTTCGATAATCAGACCATAGATGAGCCATAGACCTACTCCAGCAGTAAATAGGGAATACATCCCCAAGGAAATTCCGGACAGTTCACGGGTTCGCCAGGACTGAATGGCTTGAGGCAAAAAGGCAACTGTTGTCAGAAAGGCTGCGCAGTAGCCAATGATCTCGATATGGTGAGGTTCTAAATTCATTCCCTCATTGTAAATAGGGAATTTTGTAATACCTTGTTCTAGCGTAGAAATACAATTTCTGTAGATAATGAGATCTTGCAGTTCAACAAATACTAAAAAATACAAAATGAGACAAAAACTAAGCCTGTGGTTTGGCGCAACCCTTTGCGCAGCCCTAATGAATGCCCCTGTAATCGCCCAAAGCAATAGTGCACTCAAAAATTATCCGGATAAGCCAATCCGTTTAGTGATTCCCTATCCTCCGGGTGGCGCTACCGATGTTATTGGTCGTATCATGGCTCAAGAACTTTCTAAGACCTTGAATCAGCAAGTGGTCCCCGATAATCGCGCCGGAGACAGCGGCAATATCGGTGCTGATATGGTTGCCAAGGCGCCTGCTGATGGCTACACCTTGTTGATGGGCGCCCTAACCTCTCACGCAATCAATACCAATCTAGAAAAAGACAAGATTAAGTACAACCTGGAGAAAGACTTCACTCCTGTGGCGATTGTTGGTGTAGTGCCACTAGTCTTCGTGGTGAACCCGTCAGTACCAGTGAAGAATATGAAAGAGTTCATTGCTTACGCAAAAGCCAATCCAGGCAAACTCACTTTTGCCTCTTCTGGTGCTGGTGCTCCACAACGTCTTGCGATGGAGATGTTCCGCTACCAACTCGGACTTGATTTGCTGCACGTTCCTTACAAAGGAAGCGGCCCAGCAATGACAGATCTGGTGGGCGGACAAGTTCTCACCATGTCTGAGACTGTTCCAGCAGCTTTGCAATTTATTCAAGCTGGTCAATTAAGGCCCTTGGCAGTGACAACTGCGAAGCGCATTAGTCAGCTGCCAGAGGTACCTACCGTTACTGAAGCGACTGGCTTGCCAAATTTTGATGTGGTGAGCATGTTTGGCATTGAGGCACCAGCAGGCACACCTCAGGCTATTGTCTATAAATTAAGCTCAGACATTAAAACTATTTTGCAGCGACCTGATGTGCAAGAACGCATGCTTGCTGCGGGCGTCTATGTAAACTACCTCTCTCCAGCAGAATCAAGCAAGCGCATTACCCGCGAACTCAATATGTGGGCAAAAGTAGTCAAGGATGCCAATATCAAGGCCGACTAAAAAGGAATTCGTATTTGCAAAAAACAATAAGGGGATCTCAATGAGATCCCCTTTTACTTTGAAGCGATTGATTACTGGGTAGTTATTCAGCTTCAATCTTGGCTTGCTGAGCAACTAGCTCCCACTTCTTCTTCTCGGCTGCAATAAAAAGTTTGGTGTTTGCCGGTGTATCGCCTACTGCCCAACCCCCTAAGTCCTTCCAGCGCTGCTTAATCTCTGGGGAATCCAATGCCTTTTTCACTGCTACATAGAGCTTATCGATTACCGGCTTTGGTGTACCAGCTGGAACAAATAATCCAAACCAAGCTGTTACTTCAAAGTTTGGATAGCCTGATTGAATCATGGTTGGCACGTCCGGCAATTCTGCTACTCGATTTTTACTAGTAACCGCTAAGGCACGTAATTTACCCGACTTGATATATTGCATTGAGCTTGGCAAGTTATCCACCATCATGCTCGTCTGACCAGCGAGTAAATCGGCGAGTGCTGGGCCTGCACCTTTGTAAGGTACGTGAATGATGTCAATGCCCGCTTGCGTCTTAAAGAGCTCGCCTGACATATGAATGGATTGGCCACGACCAGAGGAGGCAAAAGAATACTTGCCAGGATTAGCCTTAGCAAGGGCCACTAACTCAGCAACCGTCTTTGCAGGTACTTCTGGATTCACAACCAATACGTTTGGGTTGGCAATCACGATTGTAATTGGCTCCATATCTTCCATCTTGTACGGAAGGCTTTTGTATAGGCTGTAATTAATCGCGTTTGGACCAATATTGCCCATCGCCATGGTGTAACCATCTGCAGGCGAGGCAAGCAATGCTTGCAAGCCAATGATTCCTGCGCCACCAGCCTTGTTCTCAACAATGACAGTTTGACCAAGCTCTTTACCCAAGATGTCAGAGAGAGCACGCGAAGATATATCGGTCGTACCGCCTGGTGCCGCTGTCACAATAATTTTGACAGGCTTGTTGGGGAAAGGCTGTGCTTGCGCAGCTGGAATGGTGAGCAGTAATGCTGCACATATCAATACTCCAAGTGCACACGTGCGCTTCATACAATTAAGACTAAACATGGCTGTCTCCGACTAAGGTCAATATTGTTTTATTTATGTATGGGCTTTTGCCCATTACCACCATATTAAACATTTATTGCCAAGATGCACAATCCTCAATATGGCGCCATCCCTAAGGCAAGGGAATGGAGAAGATTGCCTTTAGGGTCAATGAGTCCGTGCTATTGGAGAAACCCTTCCCTACACCTGCCTGAAAAGAAATGGGTTTGCCGTCGTAGTACATCATCAAGAATCCCAACTGTTGGGTATTTTGATAATTGATTGGCTGCCCCAATTGATTGAGATTCGAGTAATACTCCACTCCTAAAGCTAAATCAGGGATAACCTCTCTCGATAGACGCGTAGCGGTTGAAAAGTATGGCGATTGGTGCACATACGGCTGTGACAGCGGCATATCAATGATCGGGTTAAATGAGAATAGCCATTCATCAAAGTGCTTACCAATGATAAAACGGGCTTCGCCGTTATATCTTGATTCATCAAACTGAGGTTGGACATTTGATAATTCCAGATTAACGCCGGCAAAAAAAGGGTCGCCCTTTTCTTCCCGATAAGGCAACCACTTCAAACGAACTTTTGTGGCTGCATACTGAAATTTATTGTCATAGTTCACGTAAGAGATATAAAGACCAGCCTCAAGATCATGGCCAAGGCCATAAGCAAGCTCGGGAGTAACGCGCACGCCATTGTTATTCATCACCTCACCAGGATAGGACGGTGTCTGTATTCCGCGAGGAGTGCTATTCACATGCAGCTCTAAGCTAGACTCACCCTTGGCATTAATCTCATCGTCGTATACCTGAATCTCATCTTGCAAAACAGCCATAGCCGTCGTTGGCATGACCGCAAGGAATGCCAAAACGAATATTGGTGTGAAAGCGCACTTTAAAAGCCACTGGATACGTGGCATGCGCACAAATAGCTGCATCTTCATGATGCAGAGAGTTTAACAACTATTGCGGTTTTTTGACGCGCTCACTCCATAGCTGCCATGGACGTCCAATAGTCTTCTCAATGGTCTCTTGAGAAATAGATGCTTCACCAGGGGTCAGGTATTGCACTTGCCCCATCTTCATTGCCTCACTCTGAATGCTGGCGTTTTGAATCGCATATACCGCTCTGAAGACTGCTTTCTTAATTGAGTCCGCGCCAGCGGCATAGCCATGACCCCGCATCAAGACAAAATATTGCAAACCCATCGTTTGGGATAGCGCGTTACCGAGATCTACACTACTAACAAACATATCGGTATCAGGATTGGGTTTAGCAAAATTGCGGATCTCAAAAATAGGCGCGCCTTCACCCAAGAACGAACTCATGTGATAGACCGGCTTGAGTGTGGTTCCAGTCAAGCCGTAGGGCAGAATCGGGGCCGCATGGCCATGAATCGCTGAATTAATATCGGGACGGTTTTTGAGAATGCCGCTATGAATAAAGCGCTCACCATACGCAACCCGCGTATCGCCGTGGAGCGCTTTACCGTTCATATCAAATTCCATGATGTCTTCCACCTGCACTACCGATGGAGCAACACTCCTAGCCAGAAAGAAAGTATTAGGGTTATTAGGATTACGAACACTAATATGACCATAACCATCTACTGCATTTTGGTCATACAAAATATGATTAGCAATCACTAATTCTTCAACAGCAGCCTTGACTTTGGGATCTTGTGCTATTTGTTCTTGAACAGTTTGCGCACTGACATGCGTCGCTCCCAGCATGAGAAGTGAAATGAAGACTCTTTTCATCATTCAACCTTTCCAATCTTTCTGACGACTTCACCCATCTGGGCAGATTCTTTATCCCAATAAACCTTGAATTCGGGTGCATCCATGTACTGAATTGGGCTACCCGCACCATTAATGACTGAGCGCACACGCTCATCAGTGGAGGCTTGCTTGGCTGCTTCACGTAATTTGTTAGTGATGTAGTCAGGCGTGGCGCTTGGCACAAACAAACCTGCCCATTGTGAAAACTCAACCTTGACGCCCATTTCTTTAAAGCTTGGAACATCAGGCATGCTAGCCAATCTGCCATCACCCCAATGCGCTAGAGCCCTAACCTTACCTGCTTTGATCTGCTGCACGATGGAAGATGGACCCGTTGCAATAGCGTCAACCTGTCCTCCTAAAAGCCCAACAATTGCGGGGCCTGCGCCTGTGTAAGGAATGTGGACCATGTAAAACTTCTCAGAAGATTTCAGCATCTCCATTGGCACGTGCATCGTGCCGTAATTTCCCGATGAACCAAAATTGTATTTACCAGGATTAGCGCGCATCGCCGCTACAAACGACTTGTAATCTTTCCAGGGGCTATCTGCCCTCACCACCAATACTGTTGGATCTGCAGTAAAGCGTGCAATGGGTTTGAGTTGGTTTAGTTGAAATGATTGTTCACGGCCAACAACTTTATCTGCCTCGGGAATAATCGAAATTGATGATAGGGCCATCAAGATGGTGTAACCGTCCGGCTTAGATCTTGCAACCGCAGCCATACCAATGCCACCACCAGCGCCAGCTTTGTTTTCAACGATCACAGGCTGACCCAAAATACGGGAGAGCGCTTCTGCAACTGGTCTACCCACAGCATCTGCTACCCCGCCAGGAGGAAATGGCACTACCATCGTAATCGACTTGGTTGGCCAAGGCTCTTGTGTCTGAGCAAAGGCTGAAACCGTTAACAAAGATGCTGCAATACAGCCCAGCACGCGACTAAGATAGGATTTTTGTCTCATTTTGTCTCTAAATCGTAATTTAGTTATTATTTATGCTCTTTATCCTACTACAAGAATCAAGACAATAAACAAGGGTTAACTTAGACATAACCCCCAATGGAGATAGCAAGATGAGATATGCAGCATTTTCTTTAACAAAAGAACCTTCGAAAACACTCGTAGGAATTGTCTCGGCTGATGGTACGACAGTTCAAGAACTCGATTTAGGGGTCGATGTCAGTGAAGATGGCATCGTTGCCATCCTTAAATCTGACCTAGCAGGCAAATTACCCAAGCCAGTTGCTGCTCACGCATTCGATGATGTGCGTTTACTTGCGCCCATTCCAAGACCGCGCAGAAATATTTTCTGTGTAGGCAAAAATTATCATGAGCACGCTAAAGAGTTTTCTAATAGCGGCTTCGATGGCAGCGCAAAACCTGGTGAAGATATCCCAAGTCACGCAATCTTTTTTACCAAGCCACCTGAGTCTGTAACAGGTCCTAATACCAATGTCATTATTCCGACTGCGGTTTCTACCTGCATCGACTATGAAGCTGAGTTAACGATTGTGATTGGTAAAGGTGGCAAAGGTATCAGCGAAGCCGATGCAATGAAACATGTCTGGGGTTACACCGCCATCAATGATGTGACTGCACGTGATTGGCAACAACGTCACAAGCAATGGTTTTTAGGCAAGAGTTTTGATACCTTCTGCCCCATGGGTCCATGGGTTGTCACTGCCGATGAAGTAAATGCCGAAGATATTTCCGTGAAATGCTGGGTGAACGGCGAGCTACGCCAAAACTCCAATACCAAAGACCTCATCTTTGATATTCCAAACATGATTGCCACCGTTTCTGCCGGCATTACCCTCTACCCTGGTGATCTTATTGCAACCGGCACACCAGTTGGTGTTGGTATTGGCTTTAAGCCGCCAAAGTATTTGGTCAATGGAGATGTAGTTGTGGTTGAGATGGGTGGTATCGGTAAATTAGAAAATACATTTGTTGCTGTCTAAGCAGTAACTGGTCATTGAACAACAAAAGCCACCCTAGGGTGGCTTTTTTAATGCACAACTTAGTTATGTATTGACTTAAGCCAAGGTAAATTTAAGTTCGCCAAGATTACCTACGGAACTTACCACCTTGTCACCCTTCTTCAGCCAAACTTGCTTACCCTGTGGCATTCCTGCAATCACGCCTTCCGGAGTTCCAGTAAAGATAATATCCCCCGGCTCTAGGGTCCAATAGGTGCTAATGTAAGAGATCATTTTTTGGGTGTTGTGAATAAAGTCGGATGTATTGGAGTTTTGACGTAGCTCACCGTTGACCCAAGTTTTAACGGTTAAGTTATTGGGATCACCAACCAAATCCGCGGTTACAAAATACGGTCCGATTGGCGCGTATTGATCTAAGGTCTTGCCCACCATCCACTGACCATTAGGTAACTCTAATTGCAAGTCGCGTGATGAAAAATCGTTGGAAGTGCAATAGCCAGCAACATAATCCAGTGCTGCTGATTCTGGGACGTTACGCCCTTGTTTGCCAATCACAATCAAGAGTTCGGTTTCGTAATCAAGCTTATAAGAAACAGATGGTGAAGGGATCTGTAATAAGCAGTTATGAGCGGCAAGACTATTATTGTATTTATTGAACAATGGCGGGACTCGTGGGTAACCTCTACCAACCTCATCAGCATGCGCGCGAAAGTTCAAACCGACGCACACAATCTTTCCAGGGTTCTTGAACAGACGACCAAAAGTAATATCGGATTCTTTTAAATAAGGGACACCGGATTTATCAGCGCTTGCCACTACTTTATTAAAGCCCGCAGCATTACCTTCTTGCAAAAGTTGATCCAAAGTTGTTGGCGCAGCAATTTTCATCTTCTTGGCAACAGCGCGAACATCGATTACACCCTTAGGAGTGACAACACCCAAGGTCTCAGTACCATCTCCATTCATGATGGAGAGGATCTTGCTGTTCTTGACCATTTCACGTGGACCTGTGTATGGCTCACCACCCCATACTGAAGTTTGATGTGCTGAAGCTTCATTCATCACACCTATAGTGGAAGCGGCTACTAAACCAGCACCTGCTGCTGATGCAGTTTTCATAAATTGACGGCGTGAACTCATTCCAATCTCCTTGTTCTTTTTGTATATTGTGTTTACTGCTCATTTATGACTACAAAAAGAATAGTACTGCAGCAATTTATGCGGTGGTGCAGCAAATATAAATGGAGTCTTTTAACCTAAGCCAAAGAAGATGGCGATGCGGTAGGTAATGAATGAAGCGATATACGCTAGTCCGAATAAGTAGCTCAGCATGATGGCCGGAATCTTCCAGCCACTCGTTTCGCGCTTCACTGCTGCAATCGTTGAAAGGCACTGCGGTGCAAATACAAACCAAGCCAATAAAGACAGTGCAGTAGCTAATGACCAGGTGCTTGAAATTAAGGGAACGAGAGCTTCAGCAGCATCTGCGCTGGAGCTAGACAAGGCATAGACCGTTGCCAGTGAGCTCACCACTACTTCTCGTGCTGCCATCCCCGGCACTAAAGCAATACTGATTTCCCAATTAAATCCGATTGGGGAAAAGACATGAGCCAAAGCTTGTCCGAGCATGCCGGCAAAACTGTATTGAATAGGGGATAGCGTTGCACCCTCTGGTGGCAAAGGAAAGCTAGAGAGCGCCCAAAGTCCAACCGTCATGATGAGGATGATGCCGCCCACGCGACGCAAGAAAATTTCTGCACGTTGCCACAAACTAATAGCAAGGTTACCTAAGCGTGGCAAGTGATAACTTGGCAACTCCATCATCAACGCATTCATTCTGAATTGCTCACTAGCAAAGCGCTTTAATATCCAAGCAACAGCCATGGCACCAAAAATTCCGGCGAGATAAAGCAAGAACAGTACCAAACCTTGTAAATCAATATTGGCCCATAACTTTTGCTCTGGAATAAAGGCGGATATGAGCAAGGCGTACACCGGCAGACGAGCTGAGCAAGTCATCATTGGGGCAATCAGAATGGTGACCATACGATCGCGCGCATTCGAGATACTTCTGGTTGCCATGATTCCAGGGATAGCGCAGGCAAAACTCGAGAGCAGCGGAATAAATGAACGGCCAGATAAGCCTACTGAGCCCATCACCCTATCCAATAGATATGCAGCCCTTGGTAAATAGCCAGACTCTTCTAGCAGCAGAATAAAGAAGAAGAGGATCAGAATCTGCGGCAGGAAGACCACCACGCCACCAAGGCCAGCCAAGATGCCATTAATCAATAAACTGCGCAACCAAGAATTTGGCAAGACCTCAGAAATTTGAGCGCCAAGATACTCAACTGAAGTCTTGATGAGCTCCATGGGTAATGTTGCCCAACTAAAGACCGCTTGGAAAATACAAAACAGCAACGCAACCAAAATAATGGGGCCAAATACCGGGTGCAACAAGACCGCATCTAATCGATCACTTAATTGATCGGGAATGATTTGATCAAGGCCTAGATTCTGCAAAATGCGTTGTACTTGAACATTGTCAGATTCTGCATGGGCGATATGTGAGGCAACACTCTCTAATGTCGCATCACTGGTACCAGTGCGAAGATGATTCAGATTTCGCCAATCCAATTCTGATAAGAATTTTTTGATCTCATCAGCACCATCGGACTGAATACCTACGCTGGTAATTACTGGCAAGCCCAGCTCTTGTGAGAGCGCCGCAATATCGATCTGTAGGCCCTGACGCTTGGCAATGTCCAGCATATTGAGGACAACAACACAGGGCAAGCCTAAGCGCTTAGCTGCCAGCACTAAGCGTAAATTACGGCGCAGGTTCATGGCACTCAAAATGCAGAGAACTAAATCAGGACGCTTTTCACCTTCTGCCCTTCCTAGGAGGACATTACACGTCACACGCTCATCGAGTGATCTTGGATACAAACTGTACGCGCCAGGCAGATCTAAGATACGAATATTTTTTCCAGAAGCAAGCGAGAGTCTTCCCTCTTTGCGCTCTACTGTCACACCAGAATAGTTGGCAACCTTTTGACGGCTGCCAGTAAGCAAATTAAATAAAGCAGTTTTTCCGCAATTGGGATTACCCAATAACGCGACTATAGGTTCGCTTGGGAAAAAGTGGACGGCCGACTCAGACATGAGGAACCGATTCAACCTCAATCAAGCGTGCTTCAGACTGGCGCAAGGCAAATGTAGATGCACCCACCCGAACAAGATAAGGCCCTTTTTTTAATAAGCCTTTACGAAGTAAGGTGACCTGCTCACCCGGAAGAAAACCAATATCTTCTAACTGCCCCTTAATTTGCGGGGCGCCTTTAGGTGCATTTATCGTGCAAACGCGATAGGTGGCTTCTAAATCAACCTGGTCCAAATGCATGGAAGATTGTCACTTTTATCAATTAATAGGAACGATTCTCATTATATACCTTATAATTGAGAATAGTTCTCATTTACAAAGTTATAAAAGTATCACTAAAGCATGCTCTCATATAGAAAAAAACAGGTTTTGACCTATCGCAAGGGAATTGGCATTTTTGCTCAAAATAGTAATTTGCTTGCCGTATTGTCTCTAGTTATAACCATTTTTTATATGGGGTTTTCAAGCTCGGCGCTTGCTGAATCCCCTGTAAGCGATGCCCCTATCGTTGATAGCGATGTCTCGGTCGAGGGCGAAACCGAACAGTGGAGTATTCACGGACAGTCAACTTACATTGTTCAGCAAAAAAATAATTTCAATTCACCTTACTATGGACAAAACAGTCTTTTGAATAAATCTGAAGGTGGTGGCGGTAAAAGTTACACCTTGAGTGCAACTGCTTTTTTAGGCGCCAGACTTTGGGAAGGCGCAGAGGTCTATTGGAATCCAGAAATGTTTGAGGGAACGCCATTTAATGGGCAGTTAGTTGGTCTCGGTGGCTTTCAGAATGGTGAACTACAAAAAGGCGCTTATGCCCCACCCGTCTACTACACTGCTCGAGCCTTTATTCGGCAAACTATTGGCCTCGGTGGCGGCAAAGAACATATTCAGGGCGCCCCAAATCAATTAGCAGGAAATCTAGACAAAAATAGAATCGTGGTGAGCTACGGGAAATTTGCAACTTTAGATTTCTTTGATCAAAACAGCTATAGCCATGATCCTAGAACGCAATTCCAAAACTTTGCCATTTTCTCGATGGGCGCTTATAGCTATGCTGCCGATACCAAAGGCTATACCTATGGTGCTGTTGCAGAGTGGTATCAAGGGGATTGGATCTTAAAAGCGGCAAGGTTAGCAATGCCAACGATTCCCAATACCGCTCAACTTGATTACAGCATGACCTGAGATTACGCCAATCAAGTTGAATTAACGCACGAGCATGAATTGTGGGGCAAACCTGGTGCAGTGAGAGCGCTTTATTATCAGCAGCATGCATATATGGGCAACTATCAAAGTGCGGTTACCCTTGGCCAACAAACCAGTTCAACGCCTGACGTATCAAATACACGCCTTGCTGCCCAAAATTCTTGGGGATATGGAATTAATATTGAGCAAGCAATCAATGAAGATATTGGCATTTTTGGTCGCTGGAGCTGGAATCCTGGCAACACTGAAACACAAACGGTGGATATTAGCCGCTCTCTATCTGGCGGCGTAAGCATTAAAGGAGGTACCTGGTCTAGACCAAACGACACAATAGGTATGGGCTTTGCGGTAAACGGTATTGCTCCTATACAAAGAACATATTTACAGATGGGCGGCATGTCCCCGTTCATTGGGGATGGCAATCTAAACTACAAAACAGAGCAAATTTTGGAGACATTCTATAGCGCTAAAGTTTATAAAGAGCTCTACCTTTCCGCCGACTACCAGCGCATTGCCAATCCAGCCTATAACGCAGCACGAGGTCCTGTCAATTTCTTTGGCTTACGCGCCCATATAGAGATGTAAGATATTGCTTAACCGTAATCAACCCATTAGGGCTAAGCATTATGTATTTACCAAAACACTTTTCTGTTGATGATCCAGCTTTACTCGCTCAGCTCATTGCCGAGTACCCGCTTGCAACGATTGTTGGTAGCTTAGAAAATCAGCTCGAGATTAATCATCTGCCCTTAATGCTCAGTTCAGACAGAACAAAATTGTATGGTCACATTGCCAGAGTCAATCCTTTAGTGAAGGTTGCGGGCAGCAGTAACACCTCAGTAACGGCCATCTTCAATGGGCCACAAGCATATGTCACACCAGCTTGGTACCCCTCTAAAAAAGAAACCGGCAAAGTTGTTCCAACCTGGAACTACGCCGTGGCTCATGCCCAAGGCAACATCAAGTTGATTGAAGATGCGCAGTGGCTAAGAAGTCACGTAGCGCAAATGACAAATATTCATGAGCCCACCTATCAGTCGAACTGGAAACTAGACGATGCTCCTGAGGATTATGTGCAGATGATGCTTAAAGCCATTATTGGCATTGAGATTGAAGTAAAAAGTTTGGTTGGCAAGTTCAAGCTCAGTCAGAACCGTCCTGCCCAAGACTATGCCGCGGTAGTTGAGACTATAGAAAAGTCACCTCAAGAAGTCTTGCAGGAGATGCGCAAATACATGAAGCTCAACTAAGCCCTAGGGCGTGGTGAAGCCGTATTTACGCAGAATAGATCTGGCCTGCGGACTCTGCATAAATTGATATAGATCCTGAGCCTCTTGTGGTGCACCCTTTATCAATACCATTCTTTGTGCAATCGGCTGATAGAGCTTGCTATCAGCCAGAATAAAGCGAGTGTCTTTTGCGACCTCTGGCGACTTTGCTAAAGATAAAGCGGTAAATCCAAGATCTGCTGCCCCACTCACTACATAAGTTGTTGCAACTCCGATGTTGTCGGCATAAACCAGCTTTTCCTTCGCGATATCCCATAAACCTTCTGCCTTGAGATACTCCACTGTTGCTTTTCCATAAGGCGCTAGTTCAGGCTTTGCAACAGCGATCTTGTTTGCTTTGGCAATGACTCTAGCAATCTCTGCTTTATTGTCAGCCAAAGAAATGCCGGAAGAAGTCTTTGTAATTAAGGCAAGCTTGCCGATTGCGTAGACCACGCCCTCGTTTACAGTCTTACCATTCTTAAAAAGCTCAAGCGGAAAATGTTCATCAGCAGCGATAAACACATTAAATGGTGCACCATTCATGATCTGTGCCGTGAAATTACCAGATGAGCCATACACCACCCTCATCTCAGGCTTACCAGCTGCTTTAAATACAGTGGCGATTTCAGCAAAAGCATCTTTCATATTGGCGGCAACAGCAATTGTTACACCTTGAGCAAATGCCAAGTTTGCACATAGCAAGAGCGATGCAAATAAAGAAAGTGAGCGGCTAAGCATATTGAGATGGATTGTAGCCTTCGACCCAGCTAACTTAAAGCCAATCTTTGACCTGCCTATTCAGGCTAACAGCTTTATAGCCAGGCGTATTACCTGAATAGCTGCGTATTTTGCGGATCAATTTTGAGGATTCTGGCTGAGACACCATTTCTCGATGCATGGCGATAAAGAATATTTCATCTTTCAAAGGAACAAAACCAAGGCCATTCTCTAGGGCAATATTTTTAACTCCTATTCCTACATCAGCCTTGCCAGCAAGGATCGCATTGGCTACCGCAGAGTGCGTGAACTCTTCTTGCAAATAGCCATTGATCTCCAGAGGATCAATACCCTCATCGATCAAGAGCGTATCCAATAGCAACCTTGTTCCAGAGCCGATCTGACGGTTAATAAAGCGAAGTTTTGGATTGAGCAAATCCTCGATTGAGCGAATATGCAGTGGGTTACCCTTTCTGACAATCAAGCCTTGTGTGCGCTTCATCACGGGATATATCTCAATATCGTTTTTAGCTAAGCGCTGGTGAATCGCCTTTGAGCTTTTCTCGCTCGACACATGATATCCAGCGATGTGAGCTTCATGATTAAGCAGCCTTTCTAGTGATTCACCCGAACCAGCAACCTTGAGATTAAAACCTTTAACCTCTCCAGCAGCTTTTTGAATAATCGAATCACTGCTTGAGAAAAACTTCCAACGGGCACTCTCCGATTTTTGTATTTGATTAATGGCTTTAAGAAGATTCTCTTGGTAGGAGCTCCCATATTGAAGATGACCAGCCTGCATCTCATCAATAAACTTAATTAAAAAAGATCCGAACTCCGTTAGCTTTGATCCATGGCCCTTAGTGCGCACTATCAGAGGCATACCTAGGGTGGCCTCTACCTCATTGAGCTTTCCCCAGGCGCCGCGATATGAAGTGCCAGATTTCTTACTTGCCGCAACCAAGGAGCTCCCGCTTTCAATATCTTTTAAGAACTGAGAGAGCCAAATTAGGTCGACAGAGCCTTTGCCTTGGCTATCCACAATCAGGGAGGGGCGAACTTCAATCTGCATGTGTAATTTTTTGCATATTCATTAAGTATTAATGTATGCGAAGATAAGGGCTTAATCAACCCTTTTACAAGATTTATGAAAAAACTGATCTCTCATTTAGTTCTTAGCCTTTTGCTAGCAGTCTCAATCAATAGTCATCAAGCACACGCCCAGGAGAAGAGCATCGTAGTGTCATCTACCACTTCTACTGAGCAGTCAGGCCTATTTGACTTCATCCTCCCCATTTTTAAGATGAAGACCGGCATTAATGTGAAGGTAGTTGCAGTCGGCACAGGACAGGCTCTAGATATCGGCCGTCGTGGTGATGCTGATGTGGTGTTTGTTCATGACAAACCTGCAGAAGAGATTTTTGTTCAAGAAGGCTATGCAACCAAACGCAATGAAGTGATGTACAACGACTTTGTCTTGATCGGACCTAAAGCCGATCCAGCAAAAGTAGCCGGTGGCAAAGATATTCAAGCAGCTTTTCAAAAGATTGCTACTTCACAAGCACTTTTTGTATCGCGTGGCGATAAGAGTGGCACTCATGCCGCGGAATTGCGTTACTGGAAAGGCGCTGGCATTGCACCTTCAGCTGGTCAGAGTTGGTACAAAGAAACAGGATCAGGCATGGGCCCTGCTCTCAACACTGCATCAGCTATGAATGGCTATATCTTGGCTGACCGCGCTACCTGGTTAAGCTTTAAGAACCGTGGCGATCTCACCATCCTAGTTCAGGGTGACCCAAAACTGTTTAATCAATATGGCGTGATGTTAGTTAATCCCGCTAAGTTCCCCAGCGTCAAGAAAGCAGAAGGTCAAGAATTTATTGACTGGCTCGTCTCCAAGAATGGTCAGGACGTGATTGCTAGTTACCAAATTGGTGGCCAGCAACTCTTTTTCCCTAACGCCAAAAAATAACAAGGATCACTTTCAGAATAAAAAAGCCCGCTTCTGCGGGCTTTTTACATCCTGCTAGCGTATGCCAGCAATGAATAAATTACTTCTTAGGTGTTACAAAACCAATTGCTGTGTCATCAACATACTCAACAATGACATCATCACCAGCCTTGAATTTCTCTAGACCAAGAACTGCTGGATCTACTTTAACCTTTTGCTTCTCGCCAGATGGCAATGTGAAAGTCACAATACGAGTCTTTTGATCGATCGTACCAATCTTTACAGTTGCATAGATTGTGTCGGTTGTTTCTTCGAATGGCTTAGCGGAACCTTTGCCTGCGATCGTTACAGAGCGCACACCAGATACGCCTGGCTTAGCATCTTTTGGAGCTACAGTTAAACCAACTGCAATCGCTTGTGCATGCTCAACCAAGAACACGTCACCCTTTTTAACTTTGTCTAAGTCATTTACAGCCTTGGCAACATTCATCTGCGCCAAATTACCGTTGGCATCTTTCAATACGACGATACGTTTTTTAGCATCTACTGAATCTACAGTTGCGCTAAGTACAATCACGTCAGCAGCTAGTGGCAACATTTTTGCAGGCATTTGTGCAAAGGTAGATGCTGCAAAGGTGATGCCAACAACAGCGAATAAACCAGCAAGTAAAGATTTCTTCAAGATAACTCCTAATTAAGGGGATTTAGATGGGACTAGGCAAGCTCCCAACCCATTGTAACCATGCCACATTTAATTAAACTTTCTTATTTGGTAAATTAGGGTTCACTGCATTTTGCACCTAAGCTCTGATTGCCAAACCCTTGAAAACTTTAGAAATCTTTTTATTACCCTGGGATCAGGCCTCATCAAGCGCCTACCCTATTCGTCAGCAGGTCTTTATTGATGAGCAAAAGGTTCCAGAAGAGCTTGAGCTTGATGAATTCGATCCACTCGCATTCCATGCCCTTGCCTATCTTGGCGAGCAGTGTGTGGGCACAGCAAGATTGATTGACTTGGGGGACGGGCAATCTCAAGTGGGACGCATGGCTGTATTAGCCAACTTTCGAGGCCAGGGTATTGGCAAGCAGATTCTGGCAAGACTTGTGCAGACCGCCAAAGAGATGGGATTCTCTTCTATTGTCTTGCACTCGCAAGTCAGCGCCACCCCCTTTTATGAAAAACATGGCTTTATTGCTCAAGGCCCGACCTACGATGAGGCAGGTATTGCACATCGTAATATGATGCTCATATTGCCCAATTCGATTAAATGACTTATGACTACCGCTTCTAATCAGACCTTGCCTTTTATTTACGTACATCGGGTTTGCTATTCCGATACTGATGCCGCTGGCTTTGTGTATCACGGTCGCTATCTCGAAATATTTGAGCGTAGCCGTGCAGAGTGGTTGGCTCAATATGACCTGAGCCCCACTAAACTCATTAATGAACACAATATCGTGATGCCAGTGCGTGAGCTGACCATGAATTTCTATAAGCCGGGTCGCTTGGACGATATTTTGTATATCGATCAGGTCATTGAGAACCGTGGGCGTACGCAAGTTTCTGTAAAGCAGCAAGCCCAGAGAAAATTACCTGATAGCGAAGAGTTACAAGTTATTGCCAGCGCTACATTGCATATTGTTTGTGTGGACACTGTCACACTTAAACCAAAAGCATGGCCCGATTGGTTTTTTCCAAACACTTGAGATCAACATTGGAGCGCATCATGCCTGAGGGAAAGTTACTCAACTTTGTTAAAGAACTAAGTGTGTTGCTTGAGCAAAAGCCAAGCGAAGAGATTGTTTTCACCAAAGGTAAAAAGCTCTTAGAGAATCTCATTGCGGTTGATGATTGGCTTCCAGAAGAATTCACTAAGCCGCATCCGCAGTATTACCAGCAATACCTACTCTACGCAGATCCGCTGGATCGCTTTTCTATCGTGAGTTTTGTGTGGGGTCCTGGCCAGAAGACGCCGATACATAACCACACCGTTTGGGGCATGATTGGTCAGCTCCGTGGCGAGGAAAAAGGAACGCCCTACTACCCGCAAGCGGGGGGTGGATTCAAGATCGGTGAAGCTTGTGTTTGCCCTCCAGGCCATGTTGATACCGTCTCCCCCAATACACATGACATTCATATTGTCGAAAATAATCTGACCAATAAAACGTCAATCAGCATTCATGTATACGGCGGCAATATCGGCAGAATTCAGCGCTCAGTTTTTGATCCAATAACTGGCGTAGAAAAATCGTTTGTCTCTGGATACGCCAACACTCTTGTTCCAAACCTGTGGAACCCTGGTAAATAGAGTAATTCGGGCTATATAGACCCAATGACTTAAAATAGGGTCTCTTACTGCAAACGCATATGCGTAGCAGCTCACCCCATTGACCGGGATAGTCGTTTTTTAATACGTTGAATACGGGTCAATACTATATTGGTCCCTATGTTATTTACAGATCTCGGTTTATCAGAACCTATTCTTCGCGCCATTGCTGAAGAAGGCTATACAAGCCCCACTCCCATTCAAGCAAAATCCATTCCTGCCGTTCTCAAAGGCGGAGATCTTTTAGCTGCCGCTCAAACCGGCACCGGTAAAACTGCTGGCTTTACGCTACCCATCCTGCAGCGCTTGAGCAGCACCCCCAAATCTAGTGGTAAAAGATTATTACGAGTTTTAATCTTGACTCCTACTCGTGAATTAGCAGCGCAGGTCCAAGAGTCAGTAGTGACTTATGGCAAGTACACTGGCTTAAAGTCCACCGTGATCTTTGGTGGTGTTGGAGCAAATCCTCAAATCAAAGCAATTGCTGGTGGCTTAGATATTTTGGTTGCAACACCAGGTCGACTTCTGGATTTAATGTCACAAAATTGTGTCTCGCTCGAGGATATTGAAATTCTGGTGTTAGACGAGGCTGATCGTATGCTCGATATGGGCTTCTTACGTGATATCAAAAAGATCTTGGCTGCTTTGCCCAAGAAACGTCAGAACTTACTTTTTTCAGCCACTTTCTCTTCTGAGATTAAACAACTGGCTGATGGATTACTGAACTCACCTGAATTAATTGAAGTAGCGCGTAGCAATAGCGCCAATGAAGCAATTGCCCAGCTCATTCATCCTGTGGATAGGACTAAGAAGCATCCTTTATTAGCCCACCTCATTAAGACGAATGACTGGAAGCAGGTGCTGGTCTTTACTCGCACTAAGCATGGTGCCAATAAATTGGTTACCCAATTAGAAAAAGATGGCATTACCAGTATGGCGATCCATGGCAATAAAAGCCAATCAGCCCGCACTAAAGCGCTAGCTGACTTTAAAGCTGGCAAATTAACCGCTTTGGTTGCAACCGATATTGCTGCTCGCGGAATCGACATTGATCAATTGCCCCATGTCGTGAACTACGATCTGCCGAACGTCTCTGAAGATTATGTACACCGAATTGGGCGCACTGGTCGGGCTGGATCAAATGGTGTTGCAGTCTCATTGGTCTGCATTGATGAACACCAAATACTGCGCGATATTGAGAAACTCATTAAGCAGAAGTTGCCCCAAGAGGTTGTTACTGGATTTGAGCCCGATCCTAATGCAGTGGCGCAGCCAATTCAATTGCGTAGTCAACAACACCAGCAATCCAGAAAGCCTCGTCCGGCTGGAGGCAATAGCTCCAGCGGCACTCCAGCTAAAAAGGTAGCAGCAAAACGGGGCAACCCAGCCAAAAGAAGCTTTAACCGCTAATAGGTTCGCTAAAATATTGTTTTTACATTTAACACTACTCATCCCAAAATGACTACATCACGCCGCTCTGCTCTTAAAACGATTGCTAGCGCTTTAGCATTGCCATCTTTTAGCGCTTCTGTATTGGCTCAATCAGCACCAAACTGGACTACCTATGAAATCGTTACTGAGGTGAGTTTAGATTCTCCTAGCGGAGCTGCAGAAACTTGGATCCCCTTGCCATTGGTTTTAAATACGGATTATTTCCGCACTTTGGCAATCAGACCTGAAGCAAGTGATTCAAAAGCCATCAGCAAAATCTATGAGACCCCAGATAAGCAAGCTCGTATGCTCTGGACAAAATGGGATAAGTCAGCAACAAACCATACAGTCAAAGTGTCGATGTTGGTTAGCACCCAAAATCGTCATCTTGAGATGTCTACCCCAAATCCAGCATTAAAACTTTCCAAAGAAGAACAACAGTTTTGGACTCGCGGAACAAAATATCTGCCAACAGACGGCATTGTGAAAGCGAAGGCCCAAGAGTGCCTTGCCAACCTTCCCGCCAATGCAAGCGATGTAGAAAAAGCAAAAGCGATTTACAACTGGGTGGTTGATAACACGCATCGCGATCCCAAAACACGGGGTTGCGGTCAGGGTGATGTGAAGCTCATGCTCGAAACCAACAATTTAGGTGGTAAATGCGCCGATATCAACGCTGTATTTGTAGCACTAGCTCGCTCTGCTGGCATTGCTGCCCGTGACGTATACGGCATCCGCATTGCTGATTCAGTTCGTGGCTATAAGAGCCTAGGCAAGGCTGGCGATATTACTAAGGCTCAACACTGCCGTGCTGAGTTTTACGCCTCAGGCTATGGCTGGGTTCCAGTCGACCCTGCCGATGTTCGCAAGGTCATTCTGGAAGAAACTGGTGGACTTGCAGTAAACGATCCTAAGGTATTAGCAATCCGTGATTACCTCTTTGGTAATTGGGAAATGAATTGGATGGCTTACAACTATGACCATGACATCGCACTGCCAGGATCAAAGCTTGGCAAGAAAGGGGATATTCCGTTCTTGATGTATCCCCAAGCAGAAAATACTGAAGGTCGTTTTGATTCACTAGATCCAGACAACTTTAAATACAAAATTACCAGTCGTCGTATTGGCTAATTGACTCAATATTGAGAGCAATAGCAATGCGTTTAAATAAGCCAGCAATAGATTTTGTTCTTGCGCTGGCTTTTTCATGCCTAGCAAGTCTTTCTCTTAGCGTTTATGCGCAATGGCGCTCCGCCTCACAAGTAGGGCTAATGCAAGCACCTCCTCTTGTACTCAATAATTTATCCGGCAAGTCCATTGATATTGCCAATTACAAAGGGAAAGTGCTTGTCGTCAATTTTTGGGCTAGCTGGTGCGAACCCTGCCGCGAGGAATTTGCTGAACTCATTGAACTCCAAGAAAAATATGGCCCCAAAGGATTGGTAGTTCTCGCAGTTAATTTAGCGGAAATGAAACCCCGCATCACTCAGTTTCTAAAAGGCAATGGTATTGCTGAGAATGCCATCGAGATTTTGATGGATCGCAATAGCATCATCTACAAATCCTGGAAGGCACGCGGTATCCCAACCACCTATTTGATTGGTAGAACCGGAAAAATAGAGGGTATTTGGATTGGTGCAATTGAAAATGTCGACAGCGATGAAGTTAAAGGTAAAGTAGAAGCTCTTTTACGCCAATAAGATGAATACACAAACCCACAATCTCGAAGCCAATGAACCGCGCTTGACCTCCCTTTCCCATGGTGGTGGCTGTGGCTGCAAGATTGCGCCAGGCGTTCTTTCCGAGATTCTTAAGAATGTTCCGCAGCTCCCTTTTCCCAAAGAATTGCTTATTGGTATTGAAACTTCAGACGATGCAGCTGTTTACCAAATCAATGAATCACAAGCGATTGTCGCAACGACAGATTTCTTCATGCCAATCGTCGATGACCCATTTGATTTCGGCAAGATTGCAGCAACCAATGCCATTAGCGATATTTATGCCATGGGTGGTACACCATTATTTGCACTTGCTTTGGTGGGTATGCCCATCAAGGCGCTTTCTAATAAAACGATTGCACGGATTTTAGAGGGTGGTACTGAAGCTTGTCGCAGTGCTGGCATTCCGATTGCCGGTGGTCATACGATTGATTCTGTTGAGCCAATTTATGGCTTGGTTGCTATTGGCATCGTTGATCCAAAGCGTGTGAAAAGTAATGCAAGCGCAAAACCAGGTGACGTATTGATTCTAGGTAAGCCACTAGGTATTGGCATCCTGTCAGCAGCCTTAAAAAAAGATTTACTCGGTCCTGATGGTTATCGTGAAATGATTTCCAATACAACGAAGCTCAATGCTGCAGGCCCTGATCTAGCAAAGCTTTCTGGGGTACATGCTCTAACTGATGTCACCGGCTTTGGCTTAGCTGGTCATATGTTAGAGCTAGCAAAAGGTTCCAACTGCACAGCGCATATTGACTGGAGTCAGGTACCCCTACTCTCTAATGTTCAAAACTTGGCTGATGACGGAATCATCACTGGTGCATCGGATCGTAATTGGCTCAGTTATGGAGATGAAGTTGGCATTCCGGAGAATTTCACACCAGCTCAGCGCGCTTTATTAACTGATCCCCAAACTAGTGGGGGTCTATTAGTCTCTTGTAGCCCAGAGAGTGTTAAAGAGGTCTTGGATATCTTCAATCAACATCATTTTTTAGGTGCTCGCGTGATCGGCCAAATGAGTAAACGCCAGGGCAAACCTCTCGTCGTTTCTTAAACCTGTTATTTCTTGAGATTAAAGACGCTTGAGAAATCAAGCTGACCATTGCCGGCTTTGCTGTGTGCCTCATAGAGTTGTTGCGCTAATTTTCCCAGGGGCACACTCGCTTTTAAAGCTTCTGCATTTTCTGTGGCTAAGCCCATATCTTTGAGCATCAGATCAACGCCAAAGCCACCAGCATAGCCTTTAGAGGATGGCACGCTCTCTATAACACCGGGACATGGGTTGTACAACTCTAGCGCCCAATTACGGCCAGAACTCTTTGACATGATGTCTGAGAGCACCTTGGGGTCTAAGCCATTTGCAATGCCCAAGTGCAAAGCTTCACAAGTTCCAAGCATCTGAATACCCAGAAGCATATTGTTGCAAACCTTAACTGTCTGCCCCGCTCCGCTAACACCTGCATGAAAAATATTCTTACCCATCTTTTCCAGAATGGGGCGAATACATTCCACCACAGAGGTTTCACCACCCACCATAAAGGTTAGTGTGCCCGCTTGCGCACCAGCAGTTCCACCCGAGACTGGCGCATCGACCATTGAAAAACCTTTTGTCTTTGCGGCACTTGCGACTGACTGCGCCACCTTTGGTGAAATCGTTGAGCAATCAATCAGAATCGTTTTTGGGTTGGCATTTGCCAATAAACCAGCGTTACCTAAATAGAGACCTTCTACATGTTTTGATGCCGGCAACATGGTGATTAAAACATCCACATCTTTTGTAGCAGCATTAGCACTAGTGGCTACCTGGCCGCCAGCTTGTGCAAAAGCATCTAATTGAGTTTGGACTAAATCAAATCCAGTAACGTGATGCCCTGATTTCAATAAATTGATTGCCATAGGCAGCCCCATGTTTCCTAAGCCAATAAATCCGATATTCATATTGCCCCTGATGATTTAATTTTTCGAGATGCCAAATACTTCACCCCTTGCGGCCCATAGTGCTCAGCATGCAATTGCTCGAAGCCAAGCTGAAATACGTCACCCGCAGCATATTGATTGATCTTGCCAGCAATCTCAATCTCAATAAAGCCCTCAATAACTAAAGCTTGCACTCCAAATGGATGGGTGTGATTACCCAAATGGCCATTGGGTGGCTGCTGGACTTCTACAGGATCGGGATATCCCGCCTCCTTGAGGCTTTGCAAAAATTGTTCTAGATTCATGCTTTAACTATAGCGCGGATATACACTGCTGACATCAAGCACACAAAGTGAGGATCTATGGCAGTCAAAGTGATTGGATTAATCGAACTCACTGATCAAGGGGCGTTTGAGCAATATCGCAATCAAGTAGGCAAAACGGTAGAGCTATACAAAGGAACTATTGCGCACCGTGGCGTGGTTACCGAAATGTTTTGGAATGAATTGTCATGCCAACCCTTTAGCGCGTTTGTGGAATTGCATTTCCCTAGCAAGGAAGATGCGCATGCCTGGGCTCACAGCTCAGAATATCAATCCCTGGTGGCCATTCGCAATCAAGCCATGACACTGACTTTGTTTGGAGTAGAGATCTAAAAAGAAAAAGCCTAGCGTTTAAGCTAGGCTTTTAGATCAATTGGGTTAAGAATTACTTCTTAGCTTCCATTGCCTCTTTTGTAGCGGTAATTTCTTTACGGCGCTCTTTGCAAGCACCAGCGATTTCTTGCAAGGCCTTGCGAGCGCGCGCTGCAGATGCCTTAATACCTTTTTCAATGAATTTTTCGTTCTCAGCTTTGTATGCTTCGAAAGCAGCTAACAATGTATCGTGTTGTGACATCTCGTCTCCCATTAATCAAATAAATATTCATTCCAACAGCGAAATCAGTATATCCCTATAAAAACTACAAGAAAGAGGGTTTTTTATCAGGGATAACTCTTAGAAGCGCCCTTTCAGCCAAAATACTTTAATCACAGAAAGTATCGCAAAGAGAGACAAAATGCGCAGAAATATCCCCTTTTTATTGCTTGCCAGCCTACTTTCCCTGCTTTCGTTAACGGCGGGGGCTCAAAATAACGCTTGGCCGGCCCCCAATAAGCCGATTACTTTTATTAACCCCTTCCCCCCTGGCGGAGCTGTCGATGCTTTTGGTCGCCCTTTAGCCAAGCAACTGTCAGTTCAGCTCAATGACTCGATCGTGGTTGATAACCGGGGTGGGGCAGGTGGCACTCTCGGTGCTGCAGTTGCAGCAAAAATGGCGCCCGATGGATATACCTGGTTACTTGGTGCAGTGCACCACTCCATTGCGCCAAGCATGTATCCCAATCTGTCCTATGACATCACAAAAGACTTTGAGCCGATTGCCATCATTGGTAGCGTTCCTCATGTCATCGTAGTGAACCCAACAAAGTTTCCAAAAAATGATTTGAAATCCATCATTGCAGAAATTCGGAAATATCCCGGCAAGTACAACTATGCATCTACTGGTAATGGCACATCGCAACACTTAACTGGTGAGCTATTTAAGATGCAAAACAAATTATTCATTACTCACATACCCTATCGTGGCACCGGCCCTGCATTACAAGATGTTGTTGCGGGACAGGTCGATATGATGTTTGATACTCTTGCAGGTGCCGCTCCATTTATTAAAAGCGGTCAGCTCATTGCAGTAGCCGTTGCCAGCAATCAACGTAGCTCAGCCTTTCCTAACGTTCCAACGGCCCAAGAATTAGGTATTAGCAACTTTGTGGTTTCGAGCTGGTATGCGATGTGGGCCATTAAAGGCACTTCCAAGGAGATTGTCGATAAGATGAGTGCTGAAGTGCAAATAGCCCTCGCTTCACCAGATATTAAAGAGCGCTGGGCCGGCATGGGTGCTACCGTTCCCAAGATGACTCGCCCTGAGCTAGCAAACTATATTAATCAAGAGATTGTGCGCTGGAATGAAGTAGTGAAAAAATCTGGCGCTAAATTAGACTAAGAAAATAAATTTCAATTCCTATTTCAGAGACAGCATGAGCATTTCGACTAAAAACTATTCTTTCGTACGTAACAAACTTTTGAATAAAGAGGAGATTGCTTTTTTAGATGTGCGAGAAGAAGACCCTCATGCTCGTGAGCATCCTCTATTTGCCGCCAATCTTCCGCTTTCCAGGATCGAAATTGATGCTTACGGAAAGCTACCCAAGAAAGACGTTCCCATAGTGACCTTAGATGATGGTGAGGGTTATGCCGAACTGGCTGCCCAACGTTTGATTGCTCTTGGCTTTAGTGATGTATCGGTATTTAAAGGTGGCGTTAAGGGGTGGAAGGCTGCTGGTGGAGAAGTATTTAAAGATGTGAATGTCCCGAGTAAGTCGTTTGGTGAGTTGGTTGAATCTAAGCGCCATACCCCCTCTCTATCCGCTCAAGAAGTAAAACAGTTGATCGATAATAAAGAGGATGTCGTCGTCGTGGATGTGCGTCGCTTTGATGAATACAACACGATGAGTATTCCAACCGGAATTAGCGTCCCAGGCGCTGAGTTAGTCCTGCGCTTACCGGAGTTAGCACCCAATCCAAAAACTAAGGTGATCGTCAATTGCGCTGGCAGAACTCGTAGCATTATTGGCACGCAATCGTTAATTAACGCCGGCATTCCTAATGAAGTGAATGCGCTGCGTAATGGCACGATTGGCTGGACTCTTGCAGGTCAAGATCTAGATAAAGGTCAGACCCGTAAATTTAAGGAGGTTAGCGAAGGCACTACCAACGAAGCAGCGCAACGCGCCCGAAGTGTTGCAGATCGTGCTGGCGTAAAACGCGCCTCTCTCACGGATGCAGCCAAATGGCAATCTCAGAGTGAGCGTACAACTTACTTCTTTGATACTCGTACTCTTGAAGAGTATGAAGCGGGACATCTTCCAGGTTTTCGCTCTGTCCCAGGCGGACAATTGGTTCAAGAAACTGAAATGGTGGCGCCCGTTCGTGGCGCTCGCATCGTTTTGGTTGACCCAAGCGGTGGCAGCGTGCGCGCGAATATGCCCGCTTCTTGGTTAGCCCAAATGGCTTGGGAAGTCTATGTTCTTGATGATGTCAAAGTCTCAGACCTTACTGAAAAAGGACCGTGGAAGACGCCCCTACCAACACTGCCTCAAGTCACAACAGTGGATGCTATTACTCTCTCGAACTGGTTGAAGTCCGATAGCAACACGATCGCAGTAGATTTCAGTACCCACGCTCATTATGTAAAGGGTCATATTCCTGGAAGTTGGTATGCCCTGCGCTCACAACTATCTGAAGCTCTTCAAAAAATCCCCAAAGTCGATCGCTATGTATTAACAAGCACTCCTACTGAATTAAGCCTTTTTATTGCTCAAGAATTTCAGGCGCTGACTAAAGCTGAAGTATTGGTTCTGCAGGGTGGCAATACCGCGTGGACTAACGCTGGCTTAGGGCTTGAAAAAGGTCCGACGCATTTAGCTTCTCCACCGCTTGATCGCTACAAGCGACCATACGAAGGAACAAGCGTAGACCCCGCAGCGATGCAGGCCTACTTGGATTGGGAGTTCGGTTTAGTAGAACAGCTGGGCAAAGATGGAACCCATCATTTCTGGGTTCTTTAGCATCTCGTTAAACCACTTTGATAACCAAATCAGGGAGTCGGTCAATTGTGCAACGAATGACATCCCCTTTCACTACAGGTCCGACATTTTCTGGAGTTCCTGAATAAATAATATCTCCAGGAAAGAGTTCATTAGCTTCAGATAGCTTTGCAATCTGTTCTGCCACCGACCAAATCATTTGACTTAAATCGGCGCTTTGCTTAGTCACACCATTGACTGATAGCGCAATTTTTCCATTTGGGAAATGTCCAATTTGAGTCACGGGAAATATCGGTCCAATTGGCGCCGAGTAATCAAAAGACTTGCCAATTTCCCAAGGCTTTTTTTGATCTCCCATGAAACGCTGTAGATCCCTTCTGGTCATGTCCAGACCCAATGCATAACCATAAACATGATCTAGAGCCTTTTCTACGGAAATATTCTTGCCACCTTTACCAATTGCAGCGACTAACTCAACCTCATAGTGATAGTTTTTGGTCAATGTTGGGTAAGGATGATCAACCACTTTATTGGGAGCTACAAACTGGATAGCATCAGTTGGCTTTTGGAAAAAAAATGGTGGCTCTCGGTTGGGATCAGAACCCATCTCTCTAGCGTGAGCAGCATAATTTCGACCAATGCAGTAGATTCTTCTTACTGGAAATTCCTGGATACTTCCAGCGATAGGGACATAGGTTTGTCCAACTACGAAAGGGGTCTTAATGGTGGAGGTATGCGCCTGCCCAGAAACAGAGGCCGTGGTTAAAGCAGCGGCACCAAGGCTCATTTTCAGGGCGCTGCGACGACTTATATTTTTATTGCTACTCATTTTGTCTCCACAATTTAATAGATGAATTAATCTTAATACTAAATCAAGGTAAGCTAGTCAAAATGAATCCACTTAAAAAATACTGCGTACCCCTTCTGATCTGTCTTGCGCCCTTTATTAGCGCATGTGAAAGAGACTCTTACACCACTTGGGACTGTAGCTCCACCAGCCAGACCAAGATCTCCATGGTCATTCGTAAAGCGCAAATGGAGTTTCAGGGAAATACCTTCAAGTTTTGCGGCAGCCTTGGTAATCAGAGCTACTTCGATCAACAATGCTCTACGCAAACTGAGCAATCGAGCGTGGTATTTATCCCATCCTCGGGCTCTCTTGTATTGGGTGGACAAGATTATCAATGTAAAGCCCTGTAAGCAGAGATTTCGATGAATAAGCTTAGCCCCAAAAAATTACTTCTGACTAAGTGGACTGCTGTAACTCCTATTGCCAAGCAAAAACATTTCTTGGTGAGTAAAGTCATTCTTCCTGAACCTCCTAATGAGGCCATCGAGTTTGTGGAGATTGAGGCCGTCTACAGCAAGAAGATCACGCAAATTGCTTGGCGCGATCTTACTAATGAAGAGCTCTGGTTGCAGGGCTGGAAATAAAAAAACCGCCTCAATGCTGCAAGGCGGTTTTATATCAAAAGCTTAATGACTTAATCAATTTTCGGTTTTCTTTTTCGCTGCTGGTGCTTTCTTGACCATGTCGTCAATGTTCTTTTCAGCAGCTTCGGCCACTTGATTAACAATGCGGCGCCCCTCTTTAAACATCTTCTGACCAGTGGTTGACATCTCGTGAACTACTTTTGACAACTTTTCAGCATGTATTGGCATTTTATTTTCAGCATCTTCCAACCAGGATACGAGTGAGCTTCGAACCTTTTCTAAATGCTTTTCAGTTTCATCGGCAGCGCCCTCACCCAAATCTTTCAAAACAGCTTTAACTTTCTTTTGATATGCGGCGGCACGTTTTGCAGCTTCTTTTGCCGCCTCTTCTTGTAAATCCTTGAGCTTAGATAAATCATTTTTTGCAGCAGATTTTGCGCTATCTAAGGCATTCTTCATCCCCCACTCAACCTCTGCCAAATGGTGATCGCTCAGTTTCTTCGCAGCCTCTAGCAAGGTATGCGAATAGTCAAATAACTCTTTAGCTTTTTCACGTTGCCACTTTTGCAAATCTTTTGTATCCATTTTTAAGCTCCTATCAGTAGGGTTGATTAAATCTCTGACTTCCACTCTATACCCAAATTAGCGGGCTGCCAATTGGGTCCAATATTCCTGCAAATTTAAGGCATTAAAATGACACTATGACAGAAAGACAGAGCATTTATGAGGCCATTGGGGGCATCGATAAGGTCGATGAATTAGTAGACCGCTTTTACGATCTCATGGCCCTTGAGCCCCAATTTTCAGAACTGCGGGCGATGCATCCCCAGGATATGGCAAGCTCACGCGAGAAGCTCAAGTTTTTCCTAACAGGCTGGATGGGCGGACCGGACATATATTCACCTAAGTATGGACACCCCATGCTGCGGGCCCGTCACCTACCTTTTAAGATTGGTCTCCAAGAGCGCAATCAATGGCTAGCCTGCATGTATCGCGCCATGGAAGAATGCGGTATTGAAGGTAATGTTGCCAAGCAGCTTGAAGAAGCTTTCTTTAATACTGCTGACTGGATGAGAAATCAGCCGAATTGATTGCGTGGGTCGCAAGTTTTACCCCGATAAGCCTTAGGGTTTTAGTTGATACAGGCAGGTTTTTAGGACTTAGATACACTTTATCTTAATGCCACTTATGCAAATTAGCCAATGATCGAAAGCATCCTGCAATTTCTAAGCGATCCCAATGTCTGGATTGCTTTTTTTACACTTTCCGCCTTAGAAATTGTTCTTGGCATAGACAATATTATTTTCATTAGCGTCATTGCTAATCGCTTGCCCATTGAAATCCGGGAGAAGGTACGTCGCTTTGGTTTATTTTTTGCTCTAGTCACCCGTATTCTCTTGCTACTCAGTTTGTCGTGGGTGATGAGCTTAACTACCCCGCTCTTCACATTCTTAGAGCATGCCATTAGTGGTCGTGATCTCATCTTGCTACTTGGTGGATTCTTTCTGATCTGGAAAGCCTCAAAAGAAATATATGTTGAGGTGGAAGTGGGCGAGCATGATGAAGCAAGTCATAGTGAAAACAATGAAGCCATCCAGAAATCGATCCCCGCTTTGTTTATCGGCTCAGTTTTGCAAATCGGCCTACTCGACATTATTTTTTCGCTCGATAGCGTGATTACTGCTGTCGGTATGGTCGATCAAATTAGCGTCATGATTGCTGCTGTGATTGCCTCAATTCTGATCATGCTGATGGCCGCCAAGCCCATCGGCGACTTTGTGCAAAGTCACCCCTCTATTAAGGTACTAGCCCTCTCCTTCCTAACCGTTGTTGGTATAGTGCTGATTGCAGAAGGCATGGGTGTGCATATCCCTAAGGGCTATGTCTATGTTGCAATGGCATTCTCACTCGCTGTTGAGCTACTCAATATCCGTGCACGTGCAAAAAAGAACTTGAAGAAGATTAGTTAACTTAACCTACTCATAAGGCTTGAGCGCAAGCGAAGCCGCTAGCCCAAGCCCACTGAAAATTATGTCCGCCCAGATGTCCGGTGACATCAACGCACTCTCCAATGAAATATAAACCGGGGTGTTGACGTGACATCATCGTTTGACCATCTAGCGCTTTGGTGTCTACGCCCCCTAACATCACTTCAGCTTTTTTCCAGCCTAGCGTACCAGCCGGCTTTACTGTCCAGTTCGTTATTAGCTCTTTAAGAGCTTGACGATCTTTCTTAGAAACTTCTGCCCACTTGCGCCCCATTAAATTGCGCTGCTCAGCAAATGCCTTCGCTAAGCGCTGAGGCAGAACCGAGGCCAAGATAGTCTCGGTTAACTTGAGGCGATTTTCTTCATGATTGAATAATTCATCGCAATTAAAGCCTCCTGGAAGCTCGATGGCACCCAACCAATCAATGTGAATGGGCTCACCCTCGCTCCAATAGCTGCTGGCTTGCAGAACCGCTGGTCCTGATAAGCCTTTGTGTGTCAGTAACAGATCTTCATTAAAGCGGCAGGCTCCGTAACGGTGACCCTTAGAACCAGAGGCAATACGAACCGGCACACTCAAACCAGCGAGCTCATTGAGATTGCCAAAGTTTTCGGCAGTAAATGAGAGCGGCACCAGAGCGGGTCTTGGATCAACTACCTGAAGTCCGAACTGCTTTGCAATATCTAAAGAGTAGGCGGTCGCGCCAATCGCGGGTACGGGTAACCCACCAGTTGCCATCACTACTGACTTCGTCCTCTCAAGACCCTCACTGGTTTGCACGAGCCATTGCTCACCTTCTTGTGCAATCGCCTGCATAGATGCTGGGTTCCGAATGGTTACCTTCCCTTTTTGACATTCGGCAAAGAGCATCTCAATGATTTGCTTGGCAGAATCGTCACAAAATAGCTGACCTTGATGCTTCTCATGGTAGCCAATGCCATGAGAAGTTACGAGCTTAATAAATTCTTGTGAAGGGTATCTTGCTAAGGCACTCTTTACAAAGTGCGGATTGAGGGATAAGAAATTGGCGGGACTACTGTGAACATTAGTGAAGTTGCAGCGCCCACCACCGCTAATACGAATCTTCTCCCCCAAGACTGGCGCATGATCGATCACTAAGATTTTTTTACCTAGCTGGCCAGCTACCCCAGCACAAAATAGGCCAGCAGCCCCGCCACCAATAACGATGGCATCCCATGTCTTAGTCATCGCTTATTCAAAACGATCAATGATCTCAGAGGAGATATTGAGTTTTTTCATATGAAGCTTGGTGTAAGCCTGACGGAAGTTTTTAGTCATTGAGATCATGACCGATGCAGTCCAAGCGAAAGAAAACATTCCTGAGAAAGCAATAATGACTGCAAGCATCTTCCAGCCATCCGGAAGAATATCTTCCATAAAACCCATCGCAGTGTAAGTACTGCCGCTGAACAAAATGCCTTGACCCAACCCAGGAAGAAGTTTGAATGTAAACAGCGCCATTCCCCAAATGAGAATTTCCGCAATATGGGTCAGAAATAAACAAAATACGCTGACATAAAAACAGAGTGCCACAGCAGAATATTTTTTCTCGGCTAAATAAAGAAAGGTCTTCACTTCATAACGCTTCGCAATCTGCAGCAATAAAACACCATGAAAAACCATCACTACCAAGAGCATGACTCCGCCCAGTAGATAGCCAGGCAGATCTAATGCAGTAGCGATATTGGTTTGGGCTGGATTCATAGATGTCTTAGGAGTTTTTGCTATTTTACTTGGGCTAGAAGACGATTTAAGCCAATTGATACCAGTCCTGGATGATCCGCCATGCTTCCTGAGGAGTCTCGACAAAATGGATAGACCCCATATCCTCCTGATCGATAACGCCAAATTTCGCCATATCGTTAAAGTTCACCATCTCATTCCAAAATGCTTTACCTACGAGGATCACTGGGATAGCTGCGACCTTCTTAGTCTGTATCAAGGTCAATACTTCGAACAACTCATCGAAAGAGCCAAATCCCCCTGGATAAGCAACAATCGCTCTCGCACGTAACATGAAATGCATTTTGCGTAGTGCAAAGTAATGAAAACGAAAACTGAGCCCCTGACTAATATAAGGATTGGGATGCTGCTCTCGAGGAAGGCTGATATTGAAACCAATCGTTTCATCACCCGCTTCAAATGCACCACGATTAGCAGCCTCCATAATTCCAGGGCCACCGCCAGTACAAATATGCAATTTATTGGAGCCTAACTTTTGCGTGGCGTTGTACTGCGCCACTAAGGCAGCAAACTCCCTGGCCGACTCATAGTATTTGCTATGGAGTAAGGCAGTATTGGCTAACTCATGCTCTACAGGAGTCTTGGCCTCTTTGACGAGAAGCTCTGCTTTTTCACGACTAATGAAACGAGTAGATCCGAAGACAGTAATCGTATGCTCTATACCCCGTTCTTTTAAAAGAATTTCTGGCTTCAGTAGCTCTAACTCGAAACGAATGCCAATGGTTTCCCGGCGAGAAAGAAAAGCCTCATCATCAAACGCAAATTTATAAGAATCTGCAGAGTCTTCTTCGGCCAATTGACTCTTATGTAGATTTAAAAACTCAGTAATCGTCTGAGCGTTATTAATGGGAAGCTTAGGACTCATATTGCTACCTTAAAACATCTGTGTGATCCCATCTTACCCTTTATGGTATTTTTCTCGGTATTAATACCTAGTTTTATCGTGGATATGCAGCACTAGGGCTTGCACGGGTTTACTGAGGTCTCAAGCAGAGTTAATATTGACAGAATTTCAACCAACTCGAAGGAAAATCCATGAGCAATCGTTCAATCATCATTATGGTACTAGTATTAATTGGTGCCACTGCCTACCTACTCCTCAAGGGCGACGGCAACGTTGATATGAGCGGCGAAAAACATGGTGCTGAAGCAACTCATGTTGAAGAGGCTAAGAAAGATGCTCCTGCTGAAGCTCCAGCAGCCCCCGCCGCTGCTCCTGCTGCTGCTCCTGCTCCTGCAACTGACGCTAAGAAGTAATTCTCTAGCGACTAAATAAAAACCGCGGTATGCCGCGGTTTTTTTATACTTACTCGATGAACAAATTTCTATTCTGTCTTGCCATATTGTGTTTTTCACAATTGAGCTATAGCCAATCTAACCGCACCATGAAAACCATTAACCCAGCCATGATCACCTCATTCGCTCCTACTGGAACCTTACGCGTGGGTATTAATTTAGGTAATCCCATCTTGGCCAATGAAGATCCTATAAGCCATCAACCCCAAGGCGTCACCGTAGATATTGCACAAGAAATTGGTAAACGCATCGGCCTTCCCGTGAAGTTAATCCCATTCAAGACTGCAGGTAATACTGTAGATGCTGTAAAAACAGGGGAGGTTGATTTGGTATTTGTAGCGATTGATCCAGTCAGAGGCGCCGATATTAGTTACACCCCAGCCTATATTCAAATAGAAGGCGCCTATATGGTCAAAGCAAGCTCTCCAATTCAGAGTAATGAGCAAGTTGATGTGGCTAACAATGAAATCGTGGTTGGCAAAGGCAGTGCATATGACCTCTACCTCACGCGAGAAATTAAACATGCAGCACTACTTCGAGCTGCAAGCTCTCAAGCTGTAGTGGATGACTTTATGTCTGGCAAAGGCAATATCGCTGCTGGAGTAAAGCAACAACTTGAAAGCGATGCCAAACGCTATGATGGCTTACGCATGTTGCCCGGTCGCTTTATGGTGATTAATCAGGCAATTGGTATTCCGAATGCAAGGCCACAGTATGAACAGACCACCGCCTATTTGGCAGATGTCATTACACAGCTCAAGCAGTCCGGTTTTGTTGCGCAGGCCATGAAACGCCATCAGATTGAGGGCGCTAGAGTTGCTGACTGAGCTAACTGAATCAGCAACCCGTAGCATCAATACGGTCAGGATATGACTGCTCTACCAAAAACATTGGATGCTTTTGATCTAGTAAGACGTTTACAGCGCGAACCCGCTGAACACAAAGGTAATGCGGGTAAAGCCGTCCTGATTGGTGGTACGCCCGGTATGGCTGGAGCTCTCATACTCGCTGGAAAAGCCTGTTTACATCTTGGTGCTGGTTGGACCATCTTAGAAATGCTTGATCCTGCTTCTGCGTTTGCAAATCAAGAGCAACCTGAGCTGATGATTCGTCAAGCAAATGAATCAGCTGCTGATGTATTAAATGAAACCCAACCTGACGTCATTGCGATTGGACCGGGGCTTGGTCATTCTGATCTTGCGGTGCAATGGCTCAAAGCCTGTCTGGCTTATCCTCAGATTCCACTGGTCCTCGATGCAGACGCCCTGAATCTGATTGCAAATTCAACCGAATTACTTGCAGCCCTACAACACCGCAATCAACTATTTCCAGATCAAAGTATTCTGACTCCACACCCTGGTGAGGCAGCAAAACTGCTCAAGGTTTCAAGTACGCAGATACAAGAAAATCGACTACATTCAATTGATCAATTGGTTTTACTCACCCAATCTATAGTGATTCTTAAGGGTCAACATACTTTGGTAGCAGGATGCCAGCACGCTACAGTTCAATGCATCGCTGGCAATCCAGGCATGGCTACCGGCGGCATGGGGGATGTGTTAACAGGCAGTATTGCAGCGATTGCCGCACAAGGCGTTCGTCATCACCTCACCCTCTGGGATGCAGGATGCATCGGAGTACAACTGCATGCCAGTGCAGCAGATAGTTTGGTACAAAAGGGCATTGGTCCAATTGGTCTCACCCCTTCAGAAACCATTCTTGAAATGAGAAGTCTTCTCAATAAACTGTTATAAAACGGTATGCACTCCGTAAGCGCAGCACACCAACACCGACGTTATCTCTATGGCATTTTGATGGCTGGTATTGGCTCAATGTTATTTTCCGGAAAAGCGGTGCTTGTCAAATTAGCGTTTGGTCATGGCGCTGATGCTGAGACATTATTAGCCTTGCGTATGCTGATGGCACTTCCCTTGTTCTGGAGTGTCTACTGGTGGGAATCCTACAGAAAACCGATGAGCCCCATTACTTGGCTTGATCGAGGAAAGCTATTCTTCTTGGGCTTCTTAGGATATTTTTTCTCAAGCTATATTGATTTTTTAGGCCTGCAATATATTTCAGTTGGGTTAGAGCGGATTGTTCTCTATCTGACCCCAACGATTGTGTTACTGATTTCATACTTCGCCTTAAACAAAAATATCTCGCGGATGCAGTGGTATGCCCTCATCGTGGGATACCTTGGAGTATTTGTTGTATTCATTCAAGATGCTAGTTCATCAGGTATTCACGCCTGGCTTGGTATGCTCCTCGTTTTTGGCAGCGCGTGTAGCTATGCGATGTATATGATCGGCGCTGGTGAGATGGTGAAACGCATTGGTAGTGTGCGCCTTGTAGTCTATGCTAGCTCAGCCTCTGCAGTGCTGAGCGTCATTCAGTCATCTCTTTACAATCCTAGTGCAGTATTCGAACAAACTGCCCAAGTGTATTGGCTCAGCCTGCTCAATGCTAGTTTATGCACAGTAATACCGATGCTACTCATCATGATTGCAATTAATCGCATCGGCTCGCCACTTGTTGCGCAGGCGGGAATTTTAGGTCCAGTATCAACGATCTTTATGGGTTATTTTATTTTGTCTGAGCCTATTACGTGGATGCAAATTGCTGGTATGGCGCTGGTAATTTCAGCAATGTGGTTATTGGTACGTAACGATGCACCAATAAAAAAGTCACCAGACATTAAAAAATCTGATGACTTTAATGAGATCGAACCCCTTCACTAAGGGATCAAGTTAAATCAATTTGAAATTACTGTGCCGCTGACTCAGCAGCTTTAGCTTTTTTCTTTGACTTTTTCTTTGCTTTTTTCTCAGCTTTGTTTTCTTTCTTCGCTTTTTTAGCGGTCGCCTTATCAGTAGGTGCAGCAGCAGGTGCAGGGGCTGGAGCAGCTACTGGGGCTGGCGCTGGCGCTGGAGCGGGGTCAGCAGCTATCACGGTGATTGGTGATAAACCAATAGCAACTGAAATAAGGGTTGCCAAGCTGAAGCGAGCGATACGAGAAACCATGCAATTCTCCAAGAAAGTTTTTAGATAATTTAATAATACTCAAAAATCTGACATAAATGCTTCATTCTGAGAATAATAAAAAGGCCACCCCGAGGTGACCTTTTCGTGAAGAGATACTGTATTAAGCTGGCTGCGCTTCTGCTTCAGTAATTTTTTCTAGGGCAGCAGCAAGATGACCTACTGTGCGATCCACGTGACCCAATTTCTCTAGACCAAACAAACCTATACGGAAGGTGCGGAAATCTGGCCTCTCATCGCATTGCAAAGGAACACCTGCTGCAGTTTGCAAACCTAATGCAATAAATTTCTTACCCGATTGGATATCTGGGTCTTTGGTGTAGCTCACTACAACGCCAGGGGCCTGGAAGCCCTTTGCAGAAACTGAGTGATAACCTTTAGAAACGAGCAGCTCACGCACTTTAGTGCCTAGCTCTACTTGTTTTGCTTTGAGAGCAGCAAAACCGAGTGACTGAGTTTCTTTCATGACGTTACGCAGAATCTTCAATGCGTCAGTAGGCATGGTGGTGTGATACACATGACCGCCCTTTTCATAAGCCTCCATGATTTGCAACCACTTCTTCAAATCCATAGAGAAGCTACTGCTCTGAGTAGCATCAATACGCTCACGAGCTCTATCACCCAGGGCGATCAAAGCACAGCATGGCGAGCTACTCCAACCTTTTTGTGGAGCAGTAATTAATACGTCTACATTGCACGCCTTCATATCAACCCACATTGCGCCTGAAGCGATGCAATCGAGAACAAACAAACCATTGACTGAACGAACTGCTTCACCAACTGCTTTGAGGTAATCATCTGGCAAGATGATGCCAGCAGAGGTTTCAACGTGAGGAGCAAATACGACTGCTGGCTTTTCTTTATCAATGAAAGCAACAACCTCTTCAATCGGCGCAGGGGCAAAAACACCTTGTGCAGAATTCTCTAACTGACGACCCTTGATCACAGTGACATCATCGGAAATGTGGTCCAAATCAAAAATTTGGGTCCAACGGTAGCTAAACCAGCCGTTACGTAAAACCAAACACTTTTGCTTGTTCGCAAACTGACGAGCAACCGCTTCCATACCGAACGTGCCGCTACCAGGAACGATGACTGCGGAACTTGCGTTATAGGCATTTTTAAGAACGCTCGAGATATCCACCATGACGCGTTTGAACTCTTCAGACATGTGATTCAAAGAGCGGTCTGTATAAACAACCGAGAACTCTAGCAATCCATCTGGATCAACATTGGGGAGCAAGCCTGGCATAGTAATTTCCTAGGGATTTCTGTGATTAGCCCTAAATGATACTGATTTAAGCTTTTATTGCACTGCAATCTTGTTGTCTTTGATCAATTTGGCCCATTTTGACTGGTCTAGGCGCAGAAAAGTGGCAAATTCCTCGGCACTACCGCTTGCAGGGTCACTTCCCCGCTCCAGCATAGCCTTACGAATTCTTTCCTGCCCTAAGACGAACATGATGGTCTGATTGATCTTTTGAATCACCGACTTTGGGGTATTGGCTGGCACGAATAATCCGAACCAACCCACCGCGTTATATCCCGGCAAACCAGATTCAGACACGGTTGGAATATTGGGCAATGCCTCTGAACGCTTAGCGCCCGTTTGCGCTATGGCTAGTAATTTGCCAGATTCAATTTGCGGCATCACGGTTTGTGCTGGCGCAAACATCAAGTCAATATGTCCTGCCAGTAAATCTGTTAACGCTTGGCCGGTTCCTTTGTAAGGAACATGCAGTAATGTCACACCCGTCATTGATACAAATAATTCTCCTGCCAAGTGCGATGCAGATCCAGGCCCCGATGAGCCATAGCGAACTTTGCCAGGGTTAGCTTTTGCATATGCAATTAAAGTCTTAATCGAATTGACATTTAATGCGGGATTCACAGTGACTAAATATGGTGAGGCCGATACCAAAGCCACTGGTGAAAACTGTGCAATATTCTTTTCTGTGACAGCAGCAGTAGATCCCATGAGCAAGGTATAGCCATCTGCAGGAGACTGAGCAACAAGATCGGCACCAATAAAACCACTTGCTCCCGGACGATTTTCAATAATGAGGGACTGCTTCCACAACTCGCCAACTGTGGGAGCGATCAAACGAATTAAAGTATCTGCGCCACCCCCGGGAGGAAATGGAACAATCACCTTAATAGATTTGGATGGGTAAATCTCCGCAGCGTGGGAAATGGACGACAAAAGGAGTGTGCAATACAAGCCAACTGTTACCCATTGCAAAGTGCGCCTAACCATTTTTTATTCAATGATGGTTGTGCGTAAAGTAGAAATACCATCGATGGAGCATTCCACAACATCACCGGGCTTTAAATACAGGTCCTCCGCATTCTCTTTGCCGACAGCAACACCGCCCGGCGCGCCCGTTGAAAACATATCCCCTGCCTCAATCGGAATAAAGCGAGAGAAATGCTCCAAAATATCTGAGATCTTCCAAATCTGATCAACGGTGTTAACGCGCATGCGCTCTTGTCCATTAACAGAACAGGTCATCCATAGGTTATACACATCTGGAATCTCATCAATTGTGACTATCTCTGGACCCAAGGGACCAAAGCCTGGAATATTTTTGCCCGTCCAAAAACGAGACCCTGATGCCACCTCTCGCAATTGCAGATCACGGCAAGTCAAATCATTCAGAATGGTGACGCCGGCAACATAATCCATTGCTTCGGCTTTTTTTGCTCCCAAGGCTCGTTTACCAATCACAAACACCAGCTCGGGCTCGTAATCTAGGCGAGTAATTCCCTTTGGGCGTACCACCTTTGCTTCATGGCCAGACAAACAGGAGTTCAACTTAATAAATGACGTTGGCTCCTGTGGAATTTCTTTAATCAAATTTGTACGCTTAAGCTCTTCTAAATGCGTACGATAGTTCTTGCCTACGCAGAGAAACTTCTCAGCATTGGTAATTGGTGGCAAATAGGTAATCGCATTTGAGCTAATCAGCAAAGAAGAGTAATCGCCTGAAGAGGCTACCCAAGACTTAGCCTGCTCCATCACTTTATTACCTGCGCGTAAGAATGATTTCATATCAACTGGGAAATCCGTAATCCCCAACTTCTTTGCAACATCTGCAAACGGGAGAATTTGATCGCCAGAGGGATTGGGCAAACGAGCGCCGATTTCAGGATGGCTTGAGCCAGTACGGGTAAAGGTAATTAGTCTCATGTTCTTTTCTTCTAATTGATTTTATTTTTACTTCTAATACTGCAGTGTTAGTGAAATATTAATCTGCCCCAAATTGCAGATGGTTTTTCTGGCGCTTTTCGATTGAGTTCTTCAATAAAGCAGCAAGCCTATAAAAGCCATGTGCAAACTTACCGTATGGCATCGTCAAAAATAAGCCCATCACAAAACCAAGATGTATCACTAGCCAGATCGACATTGAAACAGTATCTCGATATGCCAACAATCCAAGTCCAGAAATGCTGATCAACAGGAGTAGCAAAATAAATGCTCTATCCATTGGTTTCTGGGAACGATCTCCATGAGCCGGATCTCTTTGGAAATTCAAATAGAGCAAACCCACTGGTCCGATCACCAACCCTATTCCACCTAGCATGCCCAAGATAACTGGCAAGCTATTGAGCGCATAAGGTGCATGCAGACCCAAAAGATAGTGATAAATCGTTGCGACACTTGTTGCAGCGAAACACAACATGAAGCCATAGAACGTGAAATGATGGAAACGCTTACGCCACAGCGAGAATGCATCATCTTCATTATTGCAACCATCCCCATGGCCGCCCCCAAGATATTTCAACGTGAGTGCATCATGCGCCGCTTCGGCAACCGCCTCTCCAGAGGCTTTGCCAGGAGCCATCTCACACCAAAAGCGAGTCAATCCAACTGCCAACGCCAAAATTGCAAAGCCAAAAACGATGCCAAAGATCAGTACTAGAGTGTTATGTGGGAAAACAGCATAGAAGTTTCCATCTAGAACTCCACCAAAATATTTACCGTTCAGTGCAAGCGCGAGCAAGAGAAAAACCATGACTGAAACCGAGGCGCTCAGCGCTACCGCAACACCGTTGATCTTGTATAACTTTCCCATCATCCGAGGCCAAGCAAAGTCCATATAAGTTTCTTTGCGCAACTGTGCCATCACCAGTGGGATATTTACCGCAAACTCATGGGGAGGTGCATATTGACATGCATGAAGACACGCACCGCAGTTATGACACAGGTTGGCTAAATAATGAACCACGCTGGGCGTGAACTCAATACGACGAGTCATCGCAGGAAAGACTGCACAGAATCCTTCGCAATAACGACAAGCATTACAAATTTGGAGCATACGATCCGCCTCTGACTCAGGCGTCCCCATAGCTAAATCACTAGCTTCGCGAATAAGTGAATTAAGTTGCCGCATATTCAGCCTTTAAAGATTGATTTTTAAGTGCCTTAGCAGCTTCCGCTCCTGCGATGCGACCAAAGACGGTGCCTATGGCCATGCCAATGCCGGCTGCATAGCCTTTTCCTAGGACATTGCCCGCCATCATCTCGCCTGCAACAAATAAATTTGAACTAGGTACATCGTTAAAACGAACTGCTGCAGTCTCATCGGTCTTCAAACCTAAATATGTGAATGTCACGCCAGGTCGAACAGCATAGCCATAGAAAGGTCCTGTATCTATTGGCAAAGCCCAATGGGTTTTAGCGGGCTCTAAACCTTCTGTACAACAATCATCTAAGATCGTGTGATCAAAAGTGCCCACTCGGCAAGCTGCGTTATAGGTCTTTACGGTTTCTTGGAGCGCCTTGGGATCTAAACCTAATTTGATTGCCAACTCATCCAATGTATCCGCTTTCTCACCGGGGAATACAGGCGGCATGAAGCGACCCAATACTTTGGAGTCAATAATGGAGTATCCGATCTGACCTGGTTGCTGTGCAACCAACCTTCCCCAAAATGCATAACGCTTAGGCCAAAAATCTTCTCCTTCATCTGAAAAGCGCTGTGCATCTTTATTGACAACAATACCGAAAGAAACTGCATCAATACGAGTACATATACCGCCATCATATAAAGGGGCTCGAGCATCAACAGCAACCATATGGGCTTGAGTAGGATCACTGACTGAATCGGCACCTAGGGATATGAGTTGCTTAAGCAATACGCCGTTGTTATATCTCGTACCCCGAATTAAAAAGTTATCCGCAGGGGACTCACCGTATTGATTGATGCCCCATACCTCTTTAAGCCATTCGCGGTTGGACTCAAAGCCGCCAGCAGCCAAAACACAAGTTTTGGCTGCAATGCGCTCATCACCAACATAAGCAGCAATAAATTTTCCGTCTCGAATTTCTACTGCGGAAACGGGAGACTCATAACGAATCTTCACTCCAAGCTTTTCAGCGCTGCGATAGTAAGCATTAACCAATGCTTTTCCCCCACCCATGAAAAATGCATTGGTTCGTGAGAGATTTAAAGTGCCGGATAAAGGAGGTTGAAAACGTACACCATGGTGTCGCATCCAATCACGGCACTGAGATGAAGCACGGATGACCAGTCTGGCCAAGAACTCATCTGTGACGCCACTCGTAACTTTTAAAACATCCTGCCAATACTCTTCCTCGGTATAAGCTTCGAGCATGACATCTTGAGGCTCATCATGCATTGCACGAATATTACGAGTATGAGAAGAATTTCCACCGCGCCATACTTTAGGGGCCGCTTCCAGAAGTAAAACGCTAGCGCCCGCTTCCCTAGCCATGAGGGCAGCACACAGAGCGGCATTACCGCCGCCAATCACCAACACGTCAACCATGGCTAAGAGTTCGATAGAAAAGAATTACTTTACTGTTTTTTTGGTTTTTTTACCGAAATACAGATTAAGCAACAGAACGGCCTTGACTAGAGGAGACCCAGATTCCAGCCACAATTAAGGCAAATGCCACCCCATGAAACAACTGCGGGGGCTCCCCCAACATCGCTGCGGATAAGATTGCCGTAAATAGAGGAATAAAGTTTGCAAAGAAAGCAGCTACTGTTGGTCCTGCCCCATTAACACCCATTCCCCAGCAACGATAGGCAATCAGCGATGGGCCAACTGCAACAAACAAAATCAGTGAGCCAGTCCAAAGATTGAGGTCAAGGTAAGCATGACCCAAAGCAATCTCAAAGCCATCAAAAAATCCTGTCCACAACAGACCTACTAAAACCTGCGCCATCAAGAAATCCGCCCATGGCCATTGACGTTCAGTACTCGTTCCTGGGCGACTAAGCATCCAGCTATAGAAGGCCCACAGAATTGTTGCCAACATGATCAATAAATCACCAGTCACCATTTGCATGGAGAGCAAAGTAGCAAGCTCTCCCCTTGTGAGCACAATTGCCACACCTAGCAAAGAGACAATAGCGCCAATCAATTGCAAAAGATTAGGTTTGGTTTGGTAAAAGACAGCGCCAATAAATAGCATCCAAATTGGCATACTGGCGCCAATCAAAGTGACATTGATTGCGGTTGATGTTTGTAACGCAAGGTACAAGAGGACGTTATAGCTACCCACCCCGAATAGACCCAAGAGTAAAAAGCGCTTCTTGTTCTGCCATAGGGCACTTTCCGGTTTAAATACTCGCCAACCCAAAGGTAATAAAAGCAAGGCGGCCAAACCCCAACGAACTGCACTCAGGGTAATTGGTGAAACACTTCCCACCAACAAACGCCCTGCAATCGCATTTCCAGCCCACAGGGCTGTAGCAGTCAATAAATAGGCAGCAGTAGCAATAGTCAGTTTTGGCATGCAATTGTTAGAGGGTGAACTCCCCCAGAGGGTGTTATTGATAGGGATACCCTAGCATTGTAGAAACAAATCCTCGGTATTGCTAAGATATAGCTTAATTAGATAAGGATTTACTGTGCCAATCATCACCAATATTGAAGACCTTCGGGTTCTCCATCAAAAACGTACCCCCAAGATGTTTTATGACTATGCAGACTCAGGGTCATGGACAGAATCAACTTATCGCGCCAATGAATCTGATTTTCAGAAAATTAAATTGCGTCAGCGTGTCGCAGTCAACATGACCAACCGCACCACCGAGACAACCATGGTAGGCGAGAAAGTAGCCATGCCAGTAGCATTAGCTCCGACTGGTTTAACTGGTATGCAACACGCTGATGGAGAAATTCTGGCAGCAAAAGCAGCTGAAAAGTTTGGTGTGCCCTTCTGTTTATCCACGATGAGTATTTGCTCTATTGAGGATGTTGCTGAGCGCACCACCAAACCATTTTGGTTTCAGCTGTATGTGATGAAAGATCGTGGCTTTATTCAGCGCCTAATTGAGCGCGCAAAAGTGGCGAAGTGCTCAGCCCTGGTTTTGACTTTGGATTTACAGATTCTGGGTCAACGCCATAAAGATTTAAAGAATGGTCTCTCAGCACCACCAAAACTGACCATTGCCAATATGATCAACATGGCAACCAAACCGCGCTGGTGTTTGGGCATGGCAATGACCCCTCGCAGAACCTTCCGTAATATTGTTGGTCATGCCACCGGAGTGGGCAATATGTCATCCCTCTCCTCTTGGACTGCAGAGCAATTCGATCCAGGCCTGAACTGGGGCGATGTCGAGTGGATTAAAAAGCTTTGGGGCGGCAAGCTCATCATTAAGGGTATCTTGGATGAAGAAGATGCACGTCTAGCAGCAAACTCTGGCGCTGACGCACTGATCGTTTCCAACCATGGCGGCCGTCAATTGGATGGCGCGATTTCGAGCATCAAAGCATTACCAGGAATCGTAGATGCGGTCGGTAAAGATATTGAAGTATGGATGGATGGCGGGATTCGTTCGGGCCAAGATGTTTTAAAAGCTTGGGCATTAGGTGCTCGCGGCACCATGATTGGTCGCCCATTCTTATATGGCTTAGGAGCGATGGGTGAAGCTGGCGTAACTAAATGCCTTGAACTTATTCACAATGAACTCGATATCACCATGGCGTTTACAGGTCATCGCGATATCCAAAATGTGACCAAAGACATCTTATATCCAGGAACTTTCTAAATTTCTTCTCTCCTTAACCACCCTGTTTTGGTCTTTGGAATTTCATTCCTGAGTTTTTCTTTAGCTGTTTGGTTTGGTAATACTGCTAAAAGCCGCTATTGCTCTAATGATGCTGAAATTTCTGAAGACTTAGGTCTTGCTCCGATTGGTGCGCGCAATCTCCTTACCCTTAAACAAAATATCACTCCTAAGATGAGCTCCACTAATTCATCTTCAATCAGCAAGTAAGCTTCACCACATAGGCGGTACTCATGAAACGTGTTGTTGATGTATTTAAGAACCGCGGCCGCGAATTGGTTTGGACCTACGTGATCCACCTGCAAAATGATGATGAATTCCACCCTGGTCAACTCGACTTTGAGTTGGAGGCACTCAGGCTTTCTCAGCTTGATAAAAGAGGTCCAGTCAACGAACTAAGCGCCAAGGTTCGACTCAGTCAAACCTGAATTTGGGTGAAGTTCAGCCCTTTCCATCCCTATACGGGGCATTTAACCCTAATGTTGTAATTGTTAATGAGATTCATTATCATTTATAGAGAATTTCATTAATAGAGCCTCAGCATGTCTAAATCTCGCTATCACCCTTTATCCATCTTTCTGCATTGGTTTGTTTTTATCCTCATCATTGCAGCCTTTATTGCCATTGAGCTCAAAGGGCAGTTTCTCAAAGGTAGTGAACCGCGCGAACTTTGCAAAACCATCCATGGTGTCTTTGGGCAACTCATTTTTCTGGCGATGGCTATTCGTCTCATGGTTCGAATTAAATATGGAGTCCCCGAGCCAACCAACCGGAAAGCCATCGTAAACACACTAGCCAAAACAATACATTGGTTAATGTATGCCTTGCTATTGATAGCACCCATATTTGGCATTCTCTATTTTCAATACGCTGGCAAGGCTATCCATTTCTTTGGATTGATATGGCCTCAACTACTAACCCCTAACCCTGAGATGAAAAAATTCGTTGAGGGAATCCATGAGTTTTTAGGCAACTCTTTGTACTTCCTAATTGGCCTGCATGCTCTCGCTGGCTTATGGCAACATTACGTTACAAAAGACGATACACTTCGTCGCATGTTGAACAAAGTCAAAGCAAGTACTTAAGGATTAAACAGATGAAGCCCTTATCTAAAAAAGCCAAGATGGCAGTAGGTTGGACTGTACTGATGACCGTTGTTGGCACTGCGATGCTGCACCAATGGGAGTTCTTTGCAATGGGGTGCGCCTCCTTAGCGCTACTGCTAGTAGCCAATCATTACGATCTATTGAAAGATCCTGAAGACAAAAAATAAACCCCGCCTAGAGAGACGGGGTTTATAGGGAAACTCTACTTCACTAGAGCGTTGGGTAATCGGTATAGCCCGCCTCTTGACCACCATAGAACGTGGCACGGTTATAGGGATTAAGCGGGGCATTCTTCTGGAAGCGCTCTGCTAAATCTGGATTAGAAATATAGATTCGTCCATATGCCACTGCATCAGCCAGGTCTTCTTCTAAAACCTTCTCACCCATAGCTTGATCGTAACCACCTGCAGTTATAAATTTACCCTGATAGGCTTTGCGAAAAAGCTCTGAAGTGCTTGGGGCATCTTCGTTTATCTGGTCACCGCCACCTGCGCTAGTAGCGCGAGGTTCAATCATGTGAACATAGGCTAAGTTATATGCATTTAGCTTTTGAATCGCCGCAGTAAATAAAGCTACCGGGTCACTATCAGACATATCGTTAAAGGTGCCATAAGGAGAGAGACGCACACCAACCCGATCACTTGGGAACACTTTACTAACTGCATCAATCACTTCGCCCAATAAACGTAAACGGTTTTCAATTGAGCCGCCGTATTGATCAGTCCGGTGGTTGGTTCCATCTTGCAAGAACTGATCCAATAAATATCCATTTGCTGAGTGAATCTCTATACCGTCAAAGCCTGCTGCTTTTGCATTCTTGGCAGCCGCCTCGAACTCTCTCAATAAACGCGCGATATCCTCGAGAGTCATCGCCTTAGGTGTCTCATAGTCGTGCAACTTCCAATCAGCACCATAGGTTTGCCCTGCAGGAGTAATAGCAGATGGCGCCTCAGGTAAGCCCTGTTCTGGATGCAATGAAGAATGGGAGATGCGCCCGACGTGCCATAACTGCGCAACGATAGAACCACCCTTGGCATGTACAGCCTCAACAATCTCTTTCCAGGCGGCTGTTTGCTCTGGTGAATAGATGCCAGGTGTTGCTGGATAGCCCATACCCAAAGGTGAAATTTGGGTAGCCTCGGTGATGATAAGACCCGCACTAGCACGCTGCGCATAGTAAATCTTCGCCAATGGATTTGGTACATCACCAGCCACTGCACGCATCCTGGTGAGCGGAGCCATCACGAGACGATTCTTTAGCGAGATTGAACCCAGCTTAACTGGGGTGAACATGATTTCTTTACCGGACATGAAATACTTTCTTTATAAATGGTGAAACAACATGAATGACTCTAATTAATTTTGAATAAATGTGCTGAGCTTACTTTTACTTTTTCAGATTAATGCCAAAACGCTCTCGAATACAGACTGACAAAGCAGCAAACTCAGCTGTGTGTGCAGTAGAAGATCGTGCCACTAGCGCAATAACTCTTTTGGGAGCAGGTGCCGCCATGGCCTTAGCAATCAGATCGCTGTTATTAAGCAAACTGCTCTTTACAGCCATTTCAGGAATTAGGGCAATGCCAAAACCCGACTCAACCATCTGCAGCAAGGTCAACAAGCTTGTAGCCTCCATACCCTCATCCTTACGAATGTCTGCTTTCTTACAAGCCTGCAAGCTATGCTCGCGTAAGCAATGACCCTCCTCTAATAGCAAGAGTCTCTCAGCCATTTTGGCGGGAAGCATCACCTCTTTACCTTTAAGCGCAGGATCACCCTCTCGTGCTACCAACCAAAAAGGATCGTCAAATAATTCTTCAACCAATAAACCACTGACGTCATAAGGCAAGGCAATTAATGCAAAGTCCAACTTATGGTCAGCCAGCCTAGATAACAAATTGGCAGTGAGATCTTCTCGCAACGTAATTTTGAGATCGGGAAAGCGCTTGCGAACTTCGGGCAAAACAGTCGGCAATAAGAAAGGTGCGATTGTTGGAATCACCCCCATCCGAATGGTTGCCGTCATCGGTTTGCCTGATGCGCTGGCGTACTCCACTAAATCTTCTGATGCAGTCAAAATTGTTTTTGCGCGCTCTAGCACCTCAAGACCGGCAGGTGTAATCGACACATTTTGCCGATCTCGCTCTACCAATTTGATGCCCAAGCCATCCTCTAATTCTTTTAAGCCAGCGCTGAGTGTGGATTGCCCTACAAAACAGGCTTCAGCTGCACGGGTGAAATTAAGCTCTCGAGCTAGGGCTACCAGATAGCTTAATTGCCTTAATGACGGTAAATAGGCCATTACGCCTCCTTATCGAATTATTTGATCAATAATAGCATAATTATTCATTGGACTGATTAAGAGATCAAGACCACAATGCATTCCATAGTTGAGCGAGCAATAAGAAGTAATGCAAGGCCAACAAATTTTTGTATATGAATGATAGAAATTAAATAAAGGAATCAAAATGACACGCCCAGAAATCAAAACCATCCAAAACTTGGAATCAGCATTTGCCGGTGAATCCATGGCTCACATTAAATATCGCTATTTTGCAAAGTTATCCCGTGCTGCTGGTGACGAAGAGACTGCAAAGATTTTCGAGGCCACTGCAGACCAAGAAGTAATGCATGCATTCGGTCACTTGGATTTGCTCTACCCTGCTAGCACCATCACACCAGAACGTGCATTGGAGATTGCCATTGAAGGGGAAACGTATGAGTACACCGAAATGTATCCATCTTTCCGTAAAACCGCTGTGGAAGAAGGTAATGCTGCAGCCATTCAAGAAATTGATGAGCAAATTGCAGAGTCTAAAGAACATGCCGAGCAGTTCCAAGCGGTCTTGGTAAAAGCAGCCAAGCGCTTTGCTGCCTTAGCCAATGTGGAGGAGCGTCATGCCAACCATTACAAGCAGGCTCTAGAGAAGGCAAAAGTGTTCGCCTCTCAATAAAGCGTTACAAGAAATAAATCTCAACTGAATTTAAACTTACATCTACTACTGAAGGAATGAACATGAAATCTTGGCAATGTATCGTATGTGGCTTTATCTATGATGAAGCAAAAGGCTTACCAGAAGACGGTATCGCCCCGGGCACAGCTTGGGCTGATATTCCAGAAGATTGGGAATGCCCCGATTGTGGCGTTTCAAAATCTGACTTTGAAATGGTGCAGATTTAAATAACGCTGTTTAGTAAGCCTTTGAATCACCTTAATTAACGCATTGCTAGGGAGCCCAGCTTTGGATCAAAATACATCACAATCCTCATCCGCTATTGTCATTATTGGCAGCGGATTGGCTGGGTACACCGTTATACGAGAGATTCGTAAAATCAATAAAGAAATTCCCATTACGCTAGTTACTAAAGAGCCTGGATATTTTTATTCCAAACCAATGCTCTCGACTGCTCTAGCAAGCAAAAAAGAAGCGGCGCAATTGATTTCTACGCCAGCAGATGGAATGGCCACACAACTTGAGCTCAACATCTTGTCTGAGGCAGATGTCACTGCAATTGATAGCACTAAGCAAGTGATTCAAACCAGTAAGGGAGAAATTCCTTATTACAAACTTGTCTTGGCACTGGGTGCCGATCAAATTCGTTTGCCTCTTCAAGGAAATGCAGTCAATGAAGTATTGACTGTCAACGATCTTGAGGATTATGCAAAGTTTCGTAGTGCTATTGCTAATAAGAAGAAGATTGCCATTCTGGGCGCAGGCCTGATTGGCTGTGAGTTCGCCAATGACTTAGTCTTGGGTGGCTACGAAGTTGATGTTATTGACCTAGCACCTCAGGCTCTGGGACGCTTAATTCCGGAGGCTGCGGCTACCGACCTACAAAATAAGTTGAGTGATGCGGGTGTTCATTGGCACTTTAGCACTACAGTGCAGACGATAGATCGTGCCAATGAGCAACTCCACATTACTTTAGCCAATGGCACTGTAATCGTTAGCGATGTAGTGTTGTCTGCCGTAGGATTAAAACCCCGACTAGATCTTGCCAAAGCATCGGGTATTGCTACTGGTGTAGGCATCCAAGTAAATCGCGAACTAGAAACTAACGTTCCTCACATTTACGCATTGGGTGATTGCGCTGAAGTCGAGGGCTTAGTACTTCCATACGTCATGCCGATCATGCAAGCAGCAAGAGCGTTGGCCGTGACGCTTACTGGACAACGTACCGCTCTCACCTACCCTGCAATGCCTGTGATGGTTAAAACACCAGCCTTAGCGACTATTGTTTCGCCACCTGCTAAAGGTGCTGCTGGTCAATGGAAGACAAACTCGGTTGAAGGTGGTCTAGAGGCACGCTTTGAGTCTGCCGATGGCGAGCTCCTAGGATTTGTATTGATGGGTTCGGCTACCGCACAGCGTGGCGCCCTCACCAAGGAATTGCCAGCAATTCTGGCCTAAATAGACTCTCGGCAAACAAAAAGGCCCGCATTGCGGGCCTTTTCTTTACACTAACTAGGGGTGATTAAGAAACGATCACAAACCAAGTAGTGTTGTGTGACTGAGCAACCATCAAGAACAACATTGGGATAGAAAGCAATGTGTTCAAACGGGATGTCAACATCGCTACGCGTGCAGACTTTGCTTTTACATCAGCTTCAACAGTCACGATGCCAAGGGCACGTTTCTGATTAGGCCAGATGATGAACCATACGTTAAATGCCATTACCAAAGCAATCCACATACCCAAACCGATTGCGCGGAAAGGGGCTTGTAATGTGAAAGCTTGATGTGCATAACCGTTTACTACTGCAAGGATCAATCCAGTAAGCACAGTGAAGAGTGCAGCGTAACGGAACCAGAACAATGCTGCTGGAGCAATCACTTTACCAATCGCTGGCTTTTGCTCGTCAGGGATTTTTGGCATGGAAGGAATTTGCACAAAGTTAAAGTACCAGAGCAAACCAATCCACATCACACCAAACATCACGTGCAACCAACGGAACACGAATGGCAATTCAGCGGAGCTAAAGTTACCACCCAAAGCAAGAATAATTAAAACGAGGAGCACAAAACCAGCTAATACTGTGCGTCCCAATGAGGTCAAGATTGAAGCCATGAAAGGATCTCCTATATATAAGAATGCGCTGTAACTATAAACGATTCTGTTAGTTTTGTTTAGGTATCTAAAAATATCAGCATCTTCAATAAAATAGCGATTTTGCTAGTGACTTAGGGCATTTTGGGGTGCAAAATAAGCAAAAAACAATTATTCAAACGAGACAAAACATGCCCTTCCCATCCTTTTCTAAAGTAATCGCTTGCCTGAGTCTATTGGCATTTGGATTCATCTCCAACGCTCACGCCCAAGAATTTCCACCCAAGAAAACCATCACGATTGTGGTCGGCTTTGCCGCTGGCGGATCTGCCGATAGCGCCGCTCGCGTCATTGCTAAAAAATTGAGTGAGGATCTTGGGCAAAATGTCATTGTGGATAACAAGCCAGGGGCAGGCGGCAATATTGCCCACGCCTATACCGCTACTGCACCTGCAGATGGATCAGTCATTCTCTTTGGTTCGATTGGCCCACTATCGATCGCACCACATTTGATGAAGTTGCCATATGACCCTCAAAAAGATCTAGCACCCCTCACGATGGGGGTGACCTTCCCTAATGTACTGGTGGTGATTCCAGAGTTGGGTGTAAAGAGCTTTAAAGAATATGTTGCTTTAGCCAAAAAAAATCCCGGCAAGATTACCTTTGCCTCCACAGGTAGTGGCTCTGCATCACACCTTCAGGGTGAATTATTGAACGTGCGCGCTGATATTGATACCGTTCACGTGCCTTATAAAGGCGGAAGCCCTGCAATGGTGGACCTCCTTGGCGGCCGCGTTTCCTCTTATTACTCTGCTCTAGCCACTGCTGATCCATATATTAAGAACGGCAAGTTAATTCCAATTGCCACCACAGGGTTGAAGCGTGCACCCACCTTGCCAAACGTACCAACGATTGCTGAATCTGGTTACCCCGGTTTTGATGCAAGTAATTGGTATGCATTTGTGGCGCCTGGTAAAACACCAGATGTCATTTTAGAGAAATGGAATAAAGCACTGGTTGCAGTCCTAAAAGATAAAGTAACCAATGCGCAATTAGCTGAGCATGGCTTAACGCCGAATCCTGGTAGCCGCGAGGACCTCCAGAAATATATCGCCAGTCAATCTGCAATGTGGGGAAAGATTATTGCTGATAGAAAAATAACCGCCGAGTAACTTTGCAGTTACCTAGCGGTCATTGTTTGCACAACTAGTAGACTTTTCTTTGGACTTACTGAGCTGTCCAACCACCATCCATATTCCAAGCTACACCGCGCACTTCAGAAGCATCTGGACCACATAGGAATACTGCTAGCGCAGATAACTGCTCTGGAGTAACGAACTCTCCTGATGGCTGCTTCTCAGAGACCAAGGCCGTCTTAGCAGCCTCATTAGAGATACCTTCGCGCTCCGCACGAGCATCTACCTGCTTTTGCACCAATGGGGTCAAGACCCAGCCTGGGCAGATTGCGTTACAAGTAATACCAGTGCGAGCATTTTCCAGAGCAGTAACCTTTGTTAAGCCAACGATGCCATGCTTAGCTGCGACATAGGCTGCTTTTTGTGTTGATGCAACCAAGCCATGCACAGAGGCAATATTAATAATGCGGCCCCAGTTGCGTTTCTTCATTCCAGGGAGTGCATGGTGCGTAGTATGAAATGCGGAACTCAAATTAATCGCAATGATCGCATCCCATTTATCTGTTGGGAATTCTTCAATATTCGCGGTGTGCTGAATGCCTGCGTTATTCACCAAAATATCGAGCGAACCAAAACGTTTTTCAGTTTGCTTAATGAGATCTTCGATCTCGGCTGGCTTGCTCATATCTGCGCCGTGGTAATCCACCTCAACACCACAGGCCTTAATTTTTGCAATTGCTTCGTCTTTTTCACCAAAGCCATTGACCATAATGTTGACACCTTGCTTAGCCAATGCAACTGCCATACCTAAACCAATACCACTAGTAGATCCTGTTACTAGGGCTGTTTTACCTTTTAATGTGGACATATCGATGTTTACCGTATCAAGTTAACCAATGTACCCTAGAGCGGGTCACCTAAAACTTGATGTTACAGGATGTGCAAAGCCCAAATTTGGGCTTTGCACTAAGGTGGACCGGCAGACTAAGAGATATGCCCGAAAATCAGATCTTCTTGAGTGCCCGCAGGATCTTCTCGCAGGTAATTGGCTGGTCAAATACCGTGGCATTAAATGGTGCCAAAGCATCATTAATTGCATTTTGAACAGCGCCTGGTGCGCCTGCTGTACCAGCCTCACCCGCCCCTTTTGCACCTAACTTGGAAGATTGAGTTGGGGTTTCTACGTGAGCCACCTCAATATCAGGCATCTCATTAGCCATTGGCACCAGATAATCAGCCATACTGCCATTGCGAAGCAAGCCACTCTCATCGTAAAGGCATTCTTCAAAGAGAACACCGCCAATGCCTTGCACAATCGCACCACGAACTTGCTCATCCACCAGCATCGGATTAATGACTCGACCACAATCTTCCACTGCCCAATGCTTCAGTAGTTTGACAAAGCCCGTATCGGGATCCACCTCCACATAAGAAGCTTGTACACCATTGGTGAAGATGAATGGGTAATCCTTCTGAGTGTAATGACGAGTCACCATGAGATCAGCAGAAAAACCTGCAGGCAAGGTGTCAGTACGGAAATAACCAATGCGACCAATTTCACTAAATGGGAGTAGCTGCTCGCCAGTCGCTTTATCAAGTACGTGACTGCGATGGATGCTTAACTCTGTAACGGGACGATTCAAAATCGCACCAGCTAATTTCAAAATATTCTCGTGCAGAGCTTGGCAAGCAAGCAATACTGCTTCGCCGCCTACACCCGCACCTCGAGACGCCCAAGTGCCACCGCCATAAGGGGTCACATCAGTATCGCCAGTCACGAGACGGACTTGGTTGATCGATACGCCGACCGCATCAGCTGCAATCTGCGCATAGATACCCTCAGTGCCCTGGCCTTGCTCACCAACGCCGACCAATACTGACACAACACCGCTTGGGTCAAGTCGAACTGAAGCGCCATCTTGCGAAGCAATGCGGGCACCACCAACCCCATAAAAAGCAGGGCTTGGATTTGTGAGCTCAATCAAGGTAGCAAAGCCAATACCGCGATAAATACCCTTCTTACGCAACTCTGCTTGCTCCTTACGCAATGCTGGGTAATCCATCATCTTTTCAATCGTACGCAAGCATTGCTCATGTGACAGAACTTCTAATTTGATGCCGGAGATTCCGGAGCATGGATACGCATCATCGGGAATCACATTTCGTTTGCGAAACTCCAATGGATCCATTTGCAATTTTTGCGCAGCTAAATCCACTAAGCCCTCGGTCACAGCACAAGCGATTGGATGCCCTACGCCACGATATTGGCAAGTTGGTGTTTTGTTTTGAAAGACAACATCCAAATGAGCACGATAGTTTTGGTGTTTATACGGGCCACCCACCAAGTTCACCACTTGGTTACCTTCAATCGCACTGGTTCTTGGGAACATGGAGTAAGGACCGATACCCGTTAAGTCATTAATCTCAAAGGCTAAGATGTCACCGGCTTTATTAGCGGCAATGCGGCCTTTAATGCGGTGTTCACGCGCATGTATATCGCTTGTAAACGACTCTAAACGGTCCGCAACAAACTTCACTGGACGTTCCAACATCATAGATAGCCCGACAGTTGCAAAGTCATCCGGATAGGCGTGAACTTTAATGCCAAATGAGCCACCCACATCTTTACAAATCACATGGACATCTGATTCAGATAAGCCAAACTGACGACAATACAAATCTTGCATCATGTGTGGCGCTTGCTGTGAGTGATACACCGTGAGGCGACGCTCGCCCGGGTTGTAGTCTGCAATTTGACAACGGGGTTCGAGCGTTACACCAGTGTGACGACCGAATCCAAAAGTCGCTTCAGCAACAACATCCGCAGTTGCAAATGCCTCATCAACATTGCCGACATCCAAACTGCGCGTGAAGCACAAGTTATCGCCGAGCTCAGGATGAATTAATGGGGTCTTCGGATCTAAAGCAGACTCCATTGAGATAACGGCGGGTAACTCTTCCCACTCAACATCAACATGTTGCAAAGCATCCTCTGCTTGGGCTCTAGTCTCAGCAACTACTGCCACTACAGGTTCACCCTGCCAGCAAGCTCGGTCAATAGCAAGCGCATGCTGAGGGGCAGATTTCATACCAGCTAAGTGACCTAGTGTCGCAACCCAAGGCTTACAAATTTTGGCCATCTGCACACCGTCTACTACCGCAAGTACTCCTGGCATTTTGCTAGCATGCTCAGTATGAATCTTGCCGATCTTCATATGCGCTACTGGTGAACGCCAAAAGACGACGTGACCCATGCGGGGCAATTGAATATCGTCAATATAGGTACCCTGACCTTCAAGTAAGCGACGCGCGCTATGTCTTGGTTCGCTGTTACCGATGTAACGCTGGTCATTGGTTACGGGATCGAGAACGAGTCCTTTTAAATCGCTTGGCTTATTCATAATGCTTTCCTAAATTCCTTAAGCGTGGGCAACGACAGGTTTGATTTTTTGGCCCTTTGCTCGAGCCTCGAGAACATCCACAATCGCATCTACGATTGCGTGATAGCCCGTACAACGACAGTAATTGCCAGAGATCCACTCACGGACTTCTTCGCGACTGGCTTTGGGCTGCTTTTCAATTAACTCCGCAGCAGCCAACAACATGCCAGAGGAACAAAAGCCACACTGCATTGCGTTATGACGCATGAAGGATTCTTGTAGATCAGCTAAAGCGCCACTCTTAGTGAGTCCCTCAACAGTCTCAACTACCGAGCCATCCGCCTGTACCGTAAGAAATAAACAGCCTCGAATAATCTGACCATCCACCTTGACGGTACAAGCCCCGCATGCACCCTGCTCACAACCTAAATGAGGGCCTTTAAGATGCAAATCCTCACGCAAAAAATCGACGAGGTGACGACGTGGCTCAATTTCTGCATTTACAGTGACGCCATTCACGGTCATCGATACTTTTTTCTTCAAACTCATTTTTAGATCTCCGAACAATCTGAGTAGTTAGACTACCAAGTGCTTTAGGCCGCGCTCAAGCAACACTCCAATTAAATGGGTCTTCGCTGCAGCGCTGTTAGTGATATCTGCTATCGCATCAATCTCTTCACGCGCAGCTTCCACTGCCTTTGCAATTACTTGATCATTAATGACTTGCCCATTGACCACATCTTGAGCAGCTACTGCCATCACTGGTGTTGAACTGACTGAAAAGAATGTAAACACGCAGTTGTTCAACACACTTCCTTGCTTTTCAGCAACCGCCGCTAAGCCCGCAACCGCATAGTCTCCATGGCGTCTTGCTAGCTCGTGGAAATAAAAAACTTGATTGGCTGTAGCTAGCGGAATTTCAGTGGCAACCAAAATTTCATCTGGCTCCAGGGAGGTGGTATACAAATCAATGAAGAAATCTTTTGCAGAAATTTTACGTTCGCCGCTCGGACCATGAATCACCATCGTAGCTTGCAATGTGAGACTGCAAGCGGGCCATTCAGCAGCAGGGTCACCATAAGCAAGTGAACCACCCCAGGTTCCTAAGTTACGAATCGCGCGATGTGCGATGTGGGGCGCAGCCGCCTTTAGAAGTGGCGCATGTTTCGCGACTAAATCAGAATCTTCGATTTCTGTATGCGTAACGAGAGCGCCAATGCGAAGTTTGTTACCTACAACAGAAATACCTTTGAGCTCTGCAACATCAGTGATGTCAATCAAGATGCTTGGCTCTGATAAACGCATATTGAGCGTAGCTAAGAGAGTTTGTCCGCCAGCAATTAATCTTGCGTCATCACCCCCCTGCTCCAGCAAAGACAAGGCATCACTTAAAGCTGTTGGCTTTGCATAGTCAAATGCTGCTGCTTTCATTCAGTCTCCTCCACCATCAATTGATATAAGCCTTTGTGGCTCTTTTTATATTGACTACTCTTACTTTTAATTACTTTTGCATTACAACTGCTGTTTTTATTTTTGAACTGCTCTTTTACTCACTTCCAGCGCCAGACTCCACCGCTGCTGCCTCCCCGCCTAATTCTTTTGCAAACTTCTGAAAAAAGTCATCTGCGATTTTTTTAGCGGAGGCGCTAATTAAGCGTCCGCCAATCTGACCAAGCTTTCCACCAATTGAAGCTTCGGTTGTATATGAAATTAATGTGCCACCTTCGGCTTGCTTGAGCTCAACGCGAGATTTACCTTTTGCAAAACCCGCCGCTCCACCAGAACCTTCAAAAGCCATCGAACACGATTGATCTGGAATGATGTCGCTAAGTAAAAGCTTCCCGGAAAAACGGGCTCTCACTGGGCCAATCTTGAACATCACCTTGGCATGAACCTCTTCTGGTGAGACTCGGCTGATCTCTTCACACCCAGGAATGGACTTGGCCAATACATCAATATCGTTCAACCCCCTCCACACATCAGGGATTGGGGCGGATATTAATTGTTCGCCATTGAGTTCCATTTAGCTTCCTTGGGGTTTGTACGGATAGAGTCTTATCTACCAATTGTTCAACAATGTACCATTATTTAACTTTTGGTCAATAAGTCCAAATTCGGATAAACCCTGAGAACCCATGCGTTTTAGCGAAGACAGCCTTTCTAGCTCAAATGAGACCGAAAATCCGGCCCAATCATTAATGCCAGCACGTCGGCGCATGAATACTGCTGACCGCAAACGCCAAATATTGGATCGCGCGATTCAGTTCTTCGCCAAATACGGCATTGATGGTCAACTCCGCAATCTCACCAAGGAGCTCGGTGTAACCCATACCCTGCTCTATCACTACTTCCCAACGAAAGAAGCGCTGATTCAAGAAGTCTACAAAGAAGTTTTTGAATCCCGCTGGAAACCTGAGTGGGAAGAATTATTAGATGACCCCAAGCTCACACCAGAAGAAAAGTTCAACGCTTTTTATTTGGATTACACCAATACTGTTTTAACTTATGACTTTGTTCGCATTTTAATTTTCTCTGGTTTAAGTGATCACTCTATTAGTGATCGCTTCTTTGAGCTTTTGCGTTCGCGTCTATTGCCTCGCCTCATTCGCGAGACTCGCAAGTACTGTAAGCGCCCCATAGAACCAAAGCCGACAGAACGTGAGCTTGAGTTTTTAATGGGCTTACACGGTGGTATCTTTTATATCGGTATGCGTCGCTGGATTTACGGTCAAGCTATCTATGCCCAAGATATTCCGAGCTCTGAACAAGAAATCATTCGCGATCGTGTTGAGTCTTATTTGCATTCCGCCAAAACGCTATTTACTTAATTTAAAAGGTCACTATGTCCAATCTAAGCCTTAATCACTTCTCCATTCGCAGTCTTGAGATTGAAAAAACTTCAGAATTTTTTAGCACGGTCTTGGGCTTAACGATTGGTCCAAGACCAGACTTTCCTTTTCCAGGCGTTTGGCTGTACAACGGGGCCCATGATAGCTATGCAAATGCAGTGCTTCATCTGATTGCAATAGATAAGAATGATCCCAATGGCTTAAAAAAATATCTTGGAGATCGTGATCCCAGTTCATTGCATGGCTCTGGCGCCGTAGATCACATTGCCTTTTTTGCGAATGGTCTTGAAGAAAAAATTGCTTTATTAAAACAGCTCAATATTCCTTATCGTGAGCGGACAGTTCCTGTATTGAAACTGCATCAAATTTTTCTAGACGACCCTAATGGTGTTGTGATTGAGCTCAATTACCCAGCCGAAGAAAAAGCAGCTCTAGACGCAAAGGCCGCTTAAGGAAATACTGATGGCAAAAATACTAGTAGTGGGCGGCTCCTTGGGAGGTTTATTCGTAGCAAATATCTTGCTACGCCAAGGCCATGACGTCACCCTGCTAGAAAAAGCTACTGGTTCCCTTGATGGTCGTGGTGCAGGCATCGTGACTCATGATGCGCTTGCGCAAGCATTGCGTACCGCTGGTGTTACTGTTGATCACGCTCTTGGCGTGCCAGTGACGCAGCGCGTTACCTTGGGGTCAGATGGTCAAAGTCTTGGTGAAATGGCTTTGCCACAAATTCTCACGTCTTGGAGTCGCCTCTATCACATGCTCAAAGAAGCGTTTCCGCAAGAGCGTTATCTTCAAGGCAAGACTGTTAAAACTGTTGCGCAAGATGTGGACTCGGTAGAGGTGGGATGCGAAGACGGTAGCACCTATAAAGCAGAGCTATTGATCGCTTCTGATGGCATCCGCTCTGGCGTCAGAGCACAAGTCGCCCCCAAAATTCAGCCTGAATACGCTGGCTACATTGCTTGGCGCGGTGTCTGCGATGAAGCCTATCTCTCTCAATACACATTGGACACTCTCTTTAATTACTTTGGCTTTTGCCTTCCAAATGGAGAGCAGATGCTGGGCTATCCCGTCGCAGGCTCCGGAAACGATACGCGCCCTGGCAAACGTCGCTACAACTTTGTTTGGTATCGACCAGCCTCCGAGCATGAAGAGCTTGTCCAATTGCTTACCGATGATGATGGCCATTACTACCCAATTGGCATTCCACCATCAAAAGTTTCTTGGAGGCATATTGCGCATATGCGCACAGTAGCGCGACAAATTTTGGCACCTCAATATGCGGAGATCCTGGAGAAGACTGCAGCTCCTTTTTTACAAGCAATTTATGACGTACGCTCTGAGCAAATCGTCTTTGGCCGAATAGCTCTCATGGGTGATGCCGCTTTTGTAGGTAGACCACACGTAGGCATGGGTGTTACTAAAGCGGGCGATGAAGCCATGGTGATTGCCAAGCATATTGAGAAACTAGGTGCTACCCCTAATGCCCTTCAAGCGTACAGTGATGAACGTCTTAAGCTAGGTCAACAAGTAGTTGCCAGAGCACAGTATTTGGGGCGCTATATGCAAGCTCAAGGGAGTAAAGGTACAAGGGATCAAGAGAATCTCAAGCGCAATGCTGGCACGGTAATGGCGGAAACCGCCATCGACATTAGCGATTTACTAGCCCAAGGGAAAGCAGTACCTGAGTCTGCCCATTAAAAGGCACATTCAGTTAAGATTTGAGAAACAAAAAAGCATTCTTATTTAAACAAAGTTTTATATGGAGGAGACAACCATGAAACAAAAAGTAACGAATCAAACAAGACGAAAGATGTTGATTGGTGGCGCTGCCGCGGCAAGCACGCCGCTTTGGCTTAATGTCGCCAATGCACAAGCGGACACAATCAAAATTGGATTCCCAACGCCATTAACAGGACCCTTCTCTGCTGAAGCTCAAGATCAAGTAAAAGCTGCTGAACTCGCTATTAAAGAATTTAATGATGCAGGCGGTTTTAATGGTCGTAAAGCTGAACTCTTGGTCCGCGATGACAAACTCAATCCTGGTGAAGCAGCAACTCGCACACTCGAGCTGATTGAAAAAGATAAGGTGAATTATGTTGTTGGCTCATTGTCTGCTGCAACTCAACTATCAATTAATGCGGTTTGTAAAGAGCGTAAAGTACTCTTTAACTCCATCAGCCAATCTGATGCGATCAATGAAGCAAAAGACTGGAGTGTTTATACATTCCACGAAGCTTTAAACCCAACCATGACTGCTGGTGCAGTAGCCCGCTACTCAATTCCCCGCTTTGGTAAAAAGATCGTGTTCCTCACTGCTGACTATGCCTATGGCCATGAGATGGTGCGTGCGTTTGAACGCGCTGGTAAAGAAATGGGTGCCACTACTTTGGCCGATATTCGCCACCCATTGGGCGCTTCAGACTACTCTGCTTTCTTGCCTCGCATTAAGGCATTGAATCCTGATATCTTGGTGCTCTGTAACTTTGGCCGTGACTTGGTGAATGCTGCAAAACAGTGTACTGATTTTGGTCTCAAATCCAGCATGAAAATTGTTACTCCAGTATTGCTCTATACCTCACGCCTCGCTGGTGGCCCAGAGGCATTCGAAGGCATTATCGGCGGTACCTCATACTACTGGGGCCTTGAAGATCGTATCCCTACAGCAAAAGCATTTAACGATGCTTTCCGCAAAATGTATAACGGCTCAGTTCCATCTGACTACGGTGCATTAGGCTACGCTGGTGTGAAGAGTGTTTTGGCCTCCATCAAGATTGCCAAATCTACCGACACCATGAAGGTTGTTAGTGCGATGGAGAATTTAAAGTACGACTGGTACAAAGGTCCTGAGTACTATCGCAAGTGCGACCACCAAGCTGTTCAAACGGTCATCATCGTAGAGTCTAAGTCGAAGAATATGAAAGACAAGTATGACGTCTTCAATATCTTGACGATTGAACCTACCACTGAGAAAAATATGCGCTCCTGCGCAGAGCTGGGCCACAAAGCCTAATACAAACTCAGGGGGATCACCTGATCTTCCCTGAATCACTCCCCTTGCACCTTCGGGTCATGGGGAGTTTTTCTGAGTACATTTATGACCGGTCTGACATTTGAACTTTTATGCATGCAGTTGCTTACGGGAATCGCCCTCGGTAGCATCTACGCTCTTTTAGCTTTAGGTCTTTGCTTGATCTTTGGCATGCTCAATGTAGTGAACTTTGCCCATGGCGCCTTCTTTATGGTTGGCGCCTTCTTAGGCGTCTATTTCTTAGGCATCACAGGAAACTTTTGGTTTAGCTTGGTACTAACACCGCTATTAACTGGTTGTCTTGGTTTGGTCACTGAGCGCTTTTTGGTCAGACCACTCTATGGACGGGGATTGGACTACCCATTACTTCTTACTTTTGGCTTGTCATATGTATTGATTGAAGTCATGCGCGTGACCTTTGGCATTGAAGGCCTGCCGTCCATCACCCCCGACGGATTGAGTGGCACCGTAAACGTCGGCATTGGCTTCTTTCCGAAGTACAGACTCTTTTTAATTGCCGCAACAGCCCTCATCATTCTTGGAGTTTGGTTTCTGATTCAGAAGACGCGCTATGGCCTCATTATTAAAGCCGGCGCTGCTGATCAAGAAATTGTCAAAGTGCTTGGTGTTGATATCGCCAAGGTCTGGCTTTTAGTGTTTGGGTTGGGATGCGCAATCGCTGGTTTATCCGGCATCTTAGCCTCTCCTACTCGCTCAGTAAATCCAGAGATGGGCATTCCCATTTTGGCTGAATCATTTGTGGTGACTGTAGTCGGCGGCATGGGCTCTCCTGTCGGTGCCGTAGTTGCAGGCTTATTGGTTGGGGTGGTTTACAGCATGACCTCATTATTTTTCCCAGACCTTGCTGAGCTTTCAATTTTTGTATTAATGGCTGTGGTCTTATTAATCCGACCACAAGGTTTATTTGGTAAAGCGGGGGCAATGGGCTAAGGCTCTCAGTGCATATGAATTCATATTTTCAACTTATCTCTCGACATCGCGTTTTAGCGAGCACCCTGTTCTTGGCAATCTTCCCGTTCATCATGCCGTATGAAGCATTGGCAATCAACATCCTGATCTTTGGATTATTTGCGATGGGCTTTAACCTGCTATTTGGTTATATGGGCTTACTCTCCTTTGGGCATGCAGCCTTCCTTGGTATTGGTAGCTACCTTACCGGCATTGGTATCGTGCACTATGGCTTAGGCTGGGGTACCGCAATCCTCATTGGGGTTATTGGCGCCGCCATAGGCGGATTGATCATGGGCTTTTTAGCAATTCGCACTCGAGGAATTTATTTCTCGATGGTGACCTTGGCGCTTGGTCAAATTGTTTACTACGTATTCTATAAAGCCGAGAGTCTGACTGGTGGTGAGAATGGCTTGCGCGGCGTGCGCGTGGATTCTTTCAATATCCTTGGCATCCCCGTAGACTTTCTCAACCCAATGGTGAAGTACTACATCATCTTGTTCTTTGTTGTAATTGCCATTTGGTTGATCTCCCGCATTCTGAACTCGCCACTTGGCGCTGTCATGGAAGCGATTCGTGAAAACGAAAAGCGAGCAGCAGCATGCGGCTTTGATGTCGCCAGAACCAAGTTGCTTGTATTCGTTCTATCAGCAGCCATTTGCGGATTGGCTGGCTCCTTACGCGCACTACACCTTTCTATTGTTCCAATCGATTCCTTGCACTATCTGCAATCAGGTCAAGCAGTAATGATGAGCATCTTGGGTGGCATGGGTACTTTCTTTGGACCCTTTGTGGGCGCTGCAGTCATGCTCTACCTTGAAGACGTAGTCACCACTTTCACAAAACACTGGATGGCCGTGGTTGGCTTGGTCTTCATGTTCTTTGTGCTGTTCTTCCCTAAAGGTATTTGGGGAACCATTCTGAGCAAGCTACAAATTCATCAGGATTCTAAATAATGAATAGCCCAACTACAACTCCTATTCTTGAAGCGCGCAATGTCAGCAAGAGCTTTGGCAAGTTCAAAGCATTGCAAAACGTTTCTACAAGCTTTATGCCTGGGACATTAACAGCAATCATTGGTCCTAATGGCGCAGGCAAGAGCACCTTCTTTAATGTTTTAAGCGGCGCCTTTCCTCCATCTAGTGGACAAATTTTATTTAATGGCAAAGACATTACCGGTATGCAGCAATATGAATTTGCGCAGATTGGTATTTCTAAGAGCTTTCAAATAACCAATGTTTTTAAGCAACTCACCGTTCATGAAAATGTTCGCGTTGCTGCTCAAATGGAAACCGCTCGATATAACTTTTTGCGTAATGCTCAAAGCTATCCAGGCCCCATTGAAATTGCGGATCAACTTTTGCGACGCGTGAACTTAGAGCATCTACGCAATAAGAAAACTGGGGATTTAGCGCATGGTCAACAGCGTGCACTTGAAATAGCGATGGCATTAGCATGCAATCCCAGCCTTTTACTTCTCGATGAACCTACTGCAGGCATGTCTCCTGAAGAAACTCTAGTCATGATGGAACTCATTCGCACCTTGGCAAGTGAGCGCACTGTCATTTTGGTAGAGCACAAGATGAAACTCATTATGGGTTTATGCAAACGCATCATTGTTTTGCATCATGGTGAATTCTTGGCCGAGGGAACCCCCGAGGAAATCCAAAATAATGCTGAGGTACGTCGTGTGTACCTAGGTCAAGGTTAATTGAAAGTCAGCTATGTTGCATATTGAAAACTTAAACGCTTGGTATGACCGTAGTCACGTCTTGCAAGGTATTTCTTTGGATGTTCACAAGGGAGAGATTGTGACCTTGATGGGTCGCAATGGCGCTGGCAAAACCACTACTCTCCGCTCCCTCATGGGCTTGCTCTCTAAACGTCAAGGAAAAGCGAGCATTGATGGCACATCCTTTTTGGATCTTCCTGCGCACGAACGCTTTCACCTTGGTTTGGCTTACGTTCCAGAAGATCGTCGCATTGTTCCAGGCTTGACTGTCAAAGAAAATCTAGAGTTAGGCGTCATTGCGCAAAAGAACCGCGGTGATATGACCGCCCTAGTAGATGAAATCGCCGAAACCTTTCCACGACTCAAAGAGCGTCTTCATCAGGACGGCACATCCATGTCGGGCGGCGAACAACAAATGTTGGCGATTGCCCGCGCCATGATTGCTAAGCCTAAAGTAATTTTGCTTGATGAACCCTCTGAAGGCATCATGCCAGTCCTGGTTGAAGAAATGTTCGAGCTTTTTGCGAAACTCAAGCAACAAGGTTTAACAATTTTGCTCGTCGAGCAAAATGTTCAGCAAGCTTTAAAGATTTCTGATCGCGCATACATCTTAGATCAAGGCGAGATCGTGTTTCATGACACTGCGCAAAATCTCTTAAACAACGATGAGATACAGCAGAAGTATTGTGCTGTTTAATTCAGCATTAAATGAGATGCAACCAGTGACCTAACTGGCGCCAGAAGCTTTCTGGAACCAGAGTCAACAACCAGGTTAAGGTAAGGTAGCGCAACAACTTACCGATGAACATATAAATTAAGCATGGCTGCCAGGCAAGCTTTAACCAACCCGCAGCAATGCACAAGGGATCGCCAAGTCCAGGTAGCCAAGATAGCAATAGAATCTTGGGACCCCAAGCCTCTAGCCAATCTTTCAGGCGTTCATTTTTAGGCTCTCCAACAGATTTCATACTTCTGTGAGCAATGAGGCCGAGCCACCAATCAAGCATACCTCCCAAGGTATTGCCAACAGTGGCGACAAAAATAGCAGCCCAATACAAATGGGGATTTAGAGAAATATAACCAAATAGAATGGGCTCAGATCCAACTGGAAGTAAGGTGGCTGAAACAAAAGCGCTCACGAACACCGCTGGCAGGCCTACTGAGGGCAAGCCAAACCATCCAAAAAAATGCGCGAGTGCGTGCTCCATGAAACGCATACCCCTTTTGTATTGCTATCTTAGGATTGAGTAACCCCAATGGGTCTATTTTGCCTTGTTTTATCAATCCTCCAAGAAATTCAAATCTTGCTTAAACTAATGCTTTAGTCCAAAAAGCAATATAAATCCTACAAAACGAGACATTCATGAATCACCCTATTCCCAAGCCCGATCAATATCAAGATATGCGCGAAGCATTGCGTGACCTCTGCAAAAGTTTTGATTCAGCCTACTGGCAAAAGATTGACCATGAACGCGACTATCCCGAGGCTTTTGTCAAAGCTATGACTGAAGCAGGCTGGTTAGCCGCTTTAATTCCAGAGGAATATGGTGGCTCAGGATTGGGTCTAGCAGAAGCTTCCGTCATCATGGAAGAGATTAATTTTTCTGGTGGCAACTCTGGCTCATGCCACGGTCAGATGTACAACATGGGCACACTACTTCGCCATGGATCTGAGACGCAAAAGAAAATGTATCTCCCAAAGATAGCCACTGGCGAGTTGCGTTTACAAAGCATGGCAGTCACAGAACCTACGACTGGTACCGATACAACCAAACTGAAAACGACTGCAGTCAAAAAAGGTGATAAATATATTGTGAATGGTCAAAAGGTCTGGATCTCGCGCATCCAGCATTCTGACTTAATGATTCTGTTAGCACGAACAACCCCAATCAATGAGGTGCAACGTAAATCTGAGGGGATGTCGATTTTTATCGTCAACCTCAAAGATGCTATTGGCAAAGGCATGGAAGTCAGGCCAATTGCCAATATGGTGAATCATGAAACTAACGAAGTCTTTTTCGATAATTTAGAAATTCCGGCAGAAAATCTGATTGGTACTGAAGGCCAGGGATTTAAATATATACTTGATGGCTTAAATGCTGAGCGGGTTCTCATTGCTGCAGAATGTATTGGTGACGCCTATTGGTTTATAGATCGTGCCCGTCGTTATGCCAATGACCGCGTAGTATTTGATCGACCTATTGGTAAAAACCAAGGCATTCAATTTCCGATTGCAGATAGCTATATTGAAACCGAAGCAGCCAATTTAATGCGCTTTAAAGCATGTGAACTGTTTGACACCCATCAGCCCTGCGGTCCGGAAGCAAATATGGCGAAGTTTTTAGCAGCCAAAGCCTCCTGGGAGGCAGCCAACGTTTGCCTGCAAACCCATGGTGGCTTTGGTTTTGCCAATGAATATGATGTCGAACGTAAATTTAGAGAAACTCGCCTCTATCAAGTAGCGCCAATCTCCACGAACTTGATCTACTCTTATGTGGCCGAGCATATTCTTGGTTTACCAAGATCCTTCTAATTCTTCCGGCAGATATTGAATATGAGCATTCGCCCTCTAGACGGCATTACCGTTGTTTCACTTGAACATGCTATTGCCGCACCCTTTTGTACACGCCAACTGGCAGACTTGGGTGCTCGTGTTATTAAGGTGGAGCGCCCCGGTAGTGGTGATTTTGCTAGGGCTTATGACAAGCAAGTTAAAGGTTTGTCATCTCACTTTGTTTGGGTCAACCGCTCGAAAGAAAGTTTGACGCTTGATTTAAAACAACCAGCTGCCCTAGCGGCTTTAAAAAACCTTCTAAAGACGGCTGATGTATTGGTACAAAACCTAGCTCCTGGCGCAGCTGCACGGATGGGCTTAACTGCAGAGCTTTTACACAAAGAAAATCCTCGGTTGATATTGTGCGATATCTCTGGCTATGGAAATAACGGCCCTTACCGTGACAAGAAGGCCTATGACCTTCTCATTCAGAGTGAAGCAGGATTTCTATCGGTGACCGGCACACCAGAAACTCCTAGTAAGGCGGGTAACTCGATAGCTGATATAGCAGCTGGCATGTATGCCTATACCAATATATTGGCTGCTTTATTGCAAAGGGGTAAAACTGGTAAAGGCTCCGTGATTGATGTATCCATGCTTGAAGCATTAGGCGAGTGGATGAGTTTTCCGTTGTATTACGCCTATGATGGCGCTGATGCTCCACCAAGAAATGGTGCTTCACACGCAACCATTTATCCATATGGCCCCTTTAAAGCGGGTGACGGCAAGACTGTCATGCTTGGTCTTCAAAACGAACGTGAGTGGGTCCAATTCTGCGAAACCGTACTAGAAAATCCAGAGCTTGTTCAGGATGAGCGCTTTGACAAAAACTTCAAGCGGAACGAAAAACGTTCTGAACTACTAGAAATTATTAATGCCTGTTTTGGTAAACTCACAGCCGAGCAACTCATTGCCCGTCTAGAGCAAGCTCAGATTGCTAATGCCCACCTGAATGATATGGAAGGCCTTTGGAAGCATGAGCAATTAAAAGCTCGCAATCGCTGGGCTGAGGTGGATACCCCCAACGGAGAAATACCCGCCCTACTGCCGCCTGGCTTAAATGATAGCTACGACTATCGCATGGACCCGATTCCAGCGGTAGGTCAACATACCGACCAAATCCTTAAAGAGCTTGGCTTAGCAGATTCTGAAATTACTAGTATGCGTGCAAGCGGAGCAATTTAAAGAAGCGGCGAAGTTAAATGCGCAGCATTTTCCAAGTAGTGATGCCAGCGTGGTCGTTTTGCCCAAACTTTTGAATCCACATAATCAGATTGCGCTAAGTAAGATTCAATTAATTTTTCAAGCTTAGAGCAAAAATCATTGTTATAAACAATTAGACTGATCTCAAAATTCAAGCGCAGACTACGCTGATCAAAATTAACCGATCCAAAAATAGCAATTCTCTTATCTATTAGGAGACTCTTGGTATGCAGTAAGCCTCCATGAAACTCCGCAATCTTCACCCCTGCATTTAGTAAATCACTATAAAAACTTCGACTACTCCAAGCAACTAATTTGGAGTCATTGAGTTTAGGAACAATTAAGGTAACTTTTACTCCGCGCGCAGCAGCAGCCATCAAAGCCTGAAGTAACCCATCGTCAGGACCAAAGTAAGGCGTGGTAATCGTTAACTCTTCGCGTGCGTCCATGATGGCCGATAACAGCACCTGATAAAGAATATCGTCTCGGTACACTGGGCCAGATGAAAACTCTTGCGCTATAGCGCCACCTTCATGAGGAGATACAGGTGGCTCACGATCATCAAAGTGGGTAATTTTAGGATTATCAACACTCCAATCAAACGAGAATGTGAGCTCAAACTGAGATGCGACAGGCCCTTCAATGCGCACCATGGCATCGACCCACTCACCCACTCCAGAGTCCTGCTTAAAGGTCCGAGGGTCTACCAAGTTCATACTTCCAGTCCAAACAACAGCCCCATCAATCACAAATATCTTTCGATGCAGACGCAAATCAGCACGCCTAAACTGAAAACGACCCACCTGTATTGGCAAAGCTTCAGTCACCTGGATGCCTGCCTTCCTGAAACGCCCAGACCAAGAAGACTTAAACCAATCTTTACTTCCGAGTGAATCCAACAAAACACGGCAGGCGACCCCACGCTGAGCTGCAGCAATTAAGGCCTCGCAGACACGATCTGCATCACCGCCCAGAGCCCAGATATAAAACTCTAAGTGCAAACTTTTTTTAGCTTGGTTAATTTCATCAATAAAGTTTTGTAGGATCTGCAATGAATTTGTATGCAATTCGATCTTATTTCCGGCAACCACAGGGGAGCCATTCTTCGATTCCGCTAAGAGACTAAGAGCTCTACCCTCAAGAGGCAATTTATCTCGATCGCCAATAAATTGCTGCCTCATGAGTTTGGTAATGTTCTCGTATTCGCGATTCATACGAATAATTTTCCGAGTTAAAGCCCTCCCAACTGGACGCTCACCAATCAAAATATATAAGCTAATTCCCAACAGCGGAAATGTCATCACAATGAATATCCAGGCAAAAGCTACACCAACAGGCCTTCTCACAGAAATGATGATGAAAATAAAGTACGTCACCAATAAAAAGTGAGCCAATAGAATCAATCTCAAATTGAGCTCAGAGTTTGTATTGATAAAAAATCCTAATAAGTCATTCATAGCAATTCCAGTTCGGCAGTGATACCAAGGTGATCAGACAATTTCATCCATTCATGCAAAATTTCCGCTGAATGGATTTTTAGACCGCGGACATAGATACGATCCATCGGCAATAATGGTTTCATACTAGGAAAAGTTCTTGCGGGAGCCCCAGTCAAAGTTTCGAATACCTCATTAAAGCCGGCCTCACGCATTGGCTCACTCACGCGGTTACGCCAATCATTAAAATCGCCTGCCAAAATTGTCGGGGCGTCATTGGTTAACGTATCGATATAGCGAATGATCTCCGTTAGCTGACGCTCTCTACCACGTTCAAATAATGCTAAATGCGCACAAAAACAATGGATCGGTGAACTCGCATCATCGAGTTGAATCATGCTATGCAAAAGCCCCCGTTTTTCAAATCGATATGCAGAAATATCGTAGTTCTTTCCCTTGTGCAATGGGCGCTTAGAAAGAATGGCATTCCCATGGTGGCCATCTGGATACTCGACGTTCTTACCATAGTGCCAGTCACCCCAAAAGTCCTCAGATAGAAAATGGGTCAACTCAGTCAGGGGCCACTGTCCAAAGCGCCGAATTCTTCCCCGATGCTCTTGTTGTAGTTCCTGCAAAAATAATAGATCGGGATAATGACTCCGCATTCTTTGGCGTAGCTGATAAATAGTGGAATGGCGATGCAAAGGTGACAAGCCTTTATGTACATTCATACTCATTACTGTAAAACGCTTAGGGTTCATTTGAGTCATTAAAACTGCCCCTCAGCCCGCTGTCGTCGAACACGCGCCAAATAAATCTCACCCTCTACTAGTTCTTGGCACTGCATACACTTATTACAGATGGACGCCTGCTCCCGCAGCTCATCTATCGAGCTAATGGGGTGAGTATCTAAATATTCACGCAGATCAACGTCAAAGACGTTATTGCAAAGGCAAATTACTTCTGCCATGAGTTAAAAAATAGGGGTAAGAGTCTCATTCAAGTCATTTTGCCATTGCCTTGATAGAATCGAACGCATGTTGACCGCTTTTTCTGATGCCTTTGTACTGCTTACCCATTTGGACGGCGGAGTGCTAGGCATTGTAGGGGTCTCTCTTCAGGTCAGCCTCACCGCCCTGCTACTAGGGACTGCCTTAGGGCTGCCCATTGGCGCCCTTCTGGCTACGGAAGAATTTAGTGGAAAGAAGCTCGTCATCGTGACCCTTAATACGCTCATGGGGGTACCCACTGTGATCGTTGGGGTGATTGTTTACCTACTTCTTTCTCGATCAGGACCTCTAGGAGCATGGGGATGGTTATTTACTACTAACGGCATGATCGTGGCCCAAACACTGCTCACAACCCCCTTAATTGCCGCCCTAAGTCGGCAAATCCTCGAGGATTCCTGGAGGATTCATCGGGACTCATTTTTGAGCTTGCGCTTACCCCCGCTGGCTCAATACAAGTGGCTCATTTGGGACTGTCGCTTTTCATTGACGATTGCCATTCTTGCTGGATTAGCTAGAGCCATCTCTGAGGTTGGAGCCGTCATGATTGTGGGTGGCAATATTCAAAATTCAACGCGCACTATGACTACTGCTATTGCTCTTGAAACCAGTAAAGGCGACCTACCACTAGCGCTTGCTTTAGGCATTGTGTTACTTGGAATTGTTTTGCTTGCGAACCTTTTTACCTTTATTGTTCGTCAAGTAGTGGAGCGTCGCTATGGCTAATATGACCGAACAATTTGAAAGGTTTGTTGAGCTGAAAGATATCACTGTCAACAGCAATGGTCGCGCTATTTTAAATATTCCCCATGCGATTATTCCAGCGGACAGAATCACTGCCTGCATAGGGCCAAATGGCGCCGGTAAAACCACTCTTTTAAAACTGCTTGATGGCTTGATTAAGCCAGATACTGGAACAGTGAGCTATTCGTTTGCTAATAAAACAGCTTTAGTTTTGCATCACACCCCGATGATTAAGGCCTCCGCCAAAACGAATATCAGCCTTGTCAGGGATGCAGACCCAGCGATTGATGAGAAAGCAATTGATCAGGTGATTGAGCGCGTTGGCTTAAAAGATTTAGCATCCAATCCTGCCCATAAGCTATCAGCAGGAGAAAGGCAAAAGCTGTGTCTGGGTAGAGCTATCTTACAAAGACCCAACTTAGTTTTATTAGATGAGCCTACTGCTAACTTAGATCCAACTGCTACAGAGCAGGTGGAAGAAATTATTCGTACATTCAGTCAACATGGATCTGATGTGATTTTTTCATCACATCAACTTGCGCAAGTGCAACGTCTTGCTCAGTACATCATCTTGATTGATGGCGGCGAGATAAAAGAAAAGGGACCTGTAGGCCCCTTCTTCTCGAATCCTCAAACATCAGCAGCTAAACGCTACCTGCATCAAGAGCTAATAACAGATTAATAGCTAAGATTACTTTGCTGCTGGTGCAGTCGCCGGAGCAGGTGCCGCAGCAGCCACAGGAGCTACAAATGGTGGGGGAGCCACGCAGGCTGCAGGGGCAGCAGTACCTGCAACTTTGAAGCGATCAGCCACTCGATTTTGCGCTTGGCATAACTGATAGGCACCAACCTTATCACCGTAGGCAGTCTTTGCTTTTGCTAGCGCTGCAGCATCAGCTTGCTCTGGAGTCAATGGAGGCAAAGTTGCGAACGCAAATGCACTTGCCAGCGTGCACAAGGTAAAAGCAATAATTTTTTTCATGGCCCTATCCTTATTTTTTCAGTTTGTCATACCAGAGCCTGTGATGTTCTTCAGCCCAGGTAGCATCTACATAGCCAGTTTTCATGCCATCAATGGAACCTTGCATACCAATGGAGCCGATATAAATATGGCCCATTGCCATAGCAGTCATCAAGATAGCAGCGCTACTATGAATGATATTAGCGACCTGCATGGTACCGCGCAGGTATTCAACCTGCATAAACGGAACTATCATGTCGAGCACAAAACCTGAGGCTGAAATCACCAAACCCAAGAATGTCATTCCAAACCAGAACCATATTTTTTCACCGAAATTGAAAAAACCTGCAGGTGGATGCGCTCCTCCGAACATGCCACCAAATGACTTGATCCAAGTAAGGTCGCCTTGACCAGGAATATTTCGAGTAGCAAATAGTAGGAAGAAAATCACCACGCTAAGAGTAAACAATGGGCCAGAGTAATTATGAATATTCTTGCAAACCATCAAGAATGAGCCGTAAGCAACTCCACCCATGAGAGGCATAGCAAAATATTTGCCGTACAAAATTAGCAAGCCAGTAAAAGCAAGGCCAATAAAACTAGCTGCCATCACCCAGTGGGTAAAGCGCTCAAAGCCATTAAACCGTTTTACTTTTTGCCCAGACATCGGCGCATGCAATTTAATTGGGCCTTTGATAATAAAAATCCCCGCAATACCAAAGAAGGCAATAGCCAGTATCCAGCCGCCAAATACCGTGATCACGCCGTTACGAATCAAGCGCCACTCTTGACCAGCGCGCTGGATTAGAACACCGGCTTGCTTGTCTGGAATGCTGACATAGTTTTGAGGATCGCTATTTGGTGCCATGAAGATCGACGGATTAGCCGGCTGAGACTGAGCTTGAGTTCCATTAGCCAAGGCATTAGGATTTGCTGGCACTGACAATGGTGGCACATCAACACCACTCGGCGATGGCAAAGGTGGCATCGGTGCACGCTCAGCAAAGCTCATACCACTTGCTAGTGTGAGCGACAAACCTGCAGTCACTACCAAAGTGCGTAGAACTTTAGAAAATGATCGTTTCATACACATGTCCTTAAACGTTTTCGTTTTATTTATTGTTATTTAGATGATCACTTAACACGACTGTATTCGTTTTGACCTTGCGTACGCTTGTCAATGGATTCAGTCCAACTTGCTTGATTACCAGGCGTCCAGTTTTTGGTCACGAAGCCATTATTAGCACCCATATACGGCGCAACATCGGGACGTTTGGCAGCTTTAGCAGCAATCTCTGGAGGCTCAGAGCATGCAGCCAACAAAGTGGCTGCTGCAAAACAAAGACTGAGAGTTTTGAAATTGAATTTCATTATTTAGCTCCCGGGATTTTTGCAGCAGGCGTTGGTGTTGGCGCTGGAGCATCTGGACCACCATATGCCGTTGTCCAGCCAAATGCTTTAGAGCCTGGATATTTACCATTCTTCTCACGAGTAGCAACGCGATTATTGAAGATGCCAGAAATAATATCGCTGTCGCCACCAATCAGTGCCTTGGTAGAGCACATCTCAGCGCAGAGTGGCAACTTACCTTCTGCTAAACGGTTACGACCATACTTCTCGAACTCAGCAACGCTGCCGTTTTCTTCTGGTCCACCGCTACAGAATGTGCACTTATCCATTTTGCTGCGTGAGCCAAATGCGCCTTTGCTTAAGAACTGAGGCGCACCGAATGGGCATGCAAATGAACAGTAACCGCAACCAATGCAAATGTCCTTGTCATGTAACACGACACCTTCATCGGTGCGGTAAAAGCAATCTACTGGACATACCGCCATACAAGGGGCATCAGTACAGTGCATACAAGCAACTGATACAGATTTTTCTTGGCCGATGATGCCATCATTAACGGTAACCACGCGACGGCGATTAACACCCCAAGGCACTTCGTTATCGTTTTTACAAGCCGTGACACAACCATTGCATTCGATGCAGCGTTCTGTGTCACAAATAAATTTCATTCTTGCCATTGTGTTCTCCTGACTTTATTTTTTGACTTAGGCAAATTTCTCGATCTGACACATAGTGGTTTTTGTTTCTTGCATCATCGTCACCTGGTCATAACCATAAGTAGTCGCAGTATTGACCGCCTCACCCTGAACGACTGGTGCAGCGCCCTCTGGGTAATACTTGCGAATGTTCTCGCCCTGCCACCAGCCAGCAAAGTGGAATGGCACAAAGGCAGTTCCTTGATCGACCCGCTCTGTTACTAGAGCGCGCACTTTGATCTTGGCGCCTGTAGGCGATTTAACCCAAACATAATCCCAGTTCTTAATGCCGCGATCCGCTGCAGCTTTCGGATTAATCTCCACAAAGTTTTCTTGCTGGAGTTCCGCCAACCATGGATTAGAACGAGTCTCGTCACCACCACCCTCGTACTCAACCAAACGACCAGAGGTCAGAATGATTGGGAACTTCTCATAAAGCTTCTGATTCAAGTTTTGATCTTGAACAGTCTTATAGAGAGTTGGCAAGCGCCAGAAATTTTTCTTATCAGCAGAAGTTGGGTACTTACGCATCATTGGTGCATTAGTACTGTAGAGCGCTTCACGGTGAATTGGAACTGGATCTGGGAAGTTCCATACCACTGCACGCGCCTTAGCATTACCAAACGGATGGCAACCATTCTTCATCACCACGCGCTGAATACCGCCAGACAAGTCAGTCTTCCAGTTCTTACCTTCAGCAAGTTTCTTCTCGTCGTCGGTCAACTGATCCCACCAACCAAGCTTCTTCATGAATACGTGATCAAACTCTGGGTAGCCAGTAGTAATTGCGGCACCCTTGGAATGAGAGCCATCAGCTGCAAGCAAGCTCACGCCTTCACGTTCAACACCAAAGTTGGCACGGAAGTTACCGCCGCCCTCCATCACACTCTTACTGGTGTCATAGAGATTTGGTGAGCCAGGATGTTTGATTGCTGCCGTACCGTAGCAAGGCCAAGGCAGGCCATAGTAGTCACCAGTTGTGTCATATCCAGTGACTGGATCAACACCACCACGTGACTTCAAGGTCTTCGGATCAAATGTTGCCACCATTCTCATGTGCGCTTTGAGACGCTCTGGAGTTTGGCCGGTATAACCAATCGTCCAGCAGGAGCGATTGATCTCGCGCAAGATATCTTCAATCTGCGGCTCTTTCCACTGCTTGCCAGCAAATTTCGAATTAAGGATCTTGTAGTTTTTGGATAGCTCCTCACCAAAACCTAGGCGATCAGCAAATGCTTGCATGATCACATGGTCAGGCACTGACTCAAACAATGGGTCAATGACTTTTTCGCGCCATTGCAGAGAGCGGTTTGATGCCGTAGCAGAGCCACAGGTCTCAAACTGAGTAGCAGCGGGCAACAAGTAGACATTGCGATTCTTATTGACTGCCTGACCTTCTGCAGGAGGCATTGCCGCCATTGCAGCAGTCGCACTTGGATAGGGATCCACCACTACAAGGAGATCTAACTTATCCATCGCGCGCTTCATATCGAGGCCACGAGTTTGTGAGTTAGGTGCATGACCCCAGAAGAACAAACCTTTTACGTTTGTCTGCTGATCAATCATGTCATTTTTTTCCAGAACCGCATCTACCCAACGAGACACGGTAGTACCAGATTTCTCCATCATGTCTGGTGCGTATCGGCCCTTAATCCATTCATAATCCACGCCCCAAACGGTAGCGAAGTGCTTCCATGAGCCCGCAGCCAAACCATAGTAGCCAGGTAATGAATCTGGGTTAGGACCAACGTCAGTTGCACCTTGTACGTTATCGTGTCCGCGGAAAATATTGGTACCACCACCAGACTTGCCAACGTTACCTAATGCCAACTGCAAGATACAAGATGCGCGAACGATAGCATTACCAATGGTGTGTTGGGTTTGACCCATACACCACACTACCGTACTTGGGCGATTCATGGCCATAGTTTTTGCAGCTTGATAAACTTGGGCCTCAGGGACGCCACAGGCTTCTTCAACAGCAGCCGGAGTCCACTTCTCCATCACCTCTTTACGGATCTCGTCCATACCGTAGACGCGATCGTTGATGTATTTCTTATCTTCCCAACCGTTCTTGAAGATGTGATAGAGCATGCCAAAGAGGAACGGAATGTCGGTACCTGAACGAATACGAATATATTGGTCAGACTTTGCTGCCGTCCTGGTGTAGCGTGGGTCAACCACAATGACCTTACAACCATTTTCTTTCGCATGCAACAACATCAACATGGAAACTGGGTGAGCTTCAGCAGCATTTGAACCAATGTACAAAGCAGCCTTGGCATTCATCATGTCGTTGTAGCTATTGGTCATCGCACCATAGCCCCAGGTGTTTGCTACACCAGCAACAGTAGTTGAGTGACAAATACGCGCCTGATGGTCTGTATTGTTAGTGCCAAAGAAAGAGACCCACTTACGGAGTAAGTAGGCCTGTTCATTGTTGTGCTTTGATGAGCCAATAAAGAACATCGCATCGGGAGAGTGCTTCTCACGAATGCTCTTCATCTGCGCAGTAATTTCTGTGAGTGCTTGATCCCAAGAAATACGCTGATACTTGCCATCAACCAACTTCATTGGATAACGCAAGCGATAGTCACCGTGACCGTGCTCACGTAACGCCGCACCTTTAGCACAGTGAGCGCCCATATTAATTGGGGAATCAAATACGGGGTCTTGACGTACCCATACACCATTCTCAACCGTAGCATCTACCGCACAGCCTACGGAGCAGTGAGTGCAGATGGATCTCTTGACTTCGATCTTTCCCTTGCCATCAAGCATTGCTTTGCTAGGCTCAGCTACCGCCTTCTGCACCAAGCTCAATTGGCTAGCAGCAATACCGGCACCAACGCCAACACCAGAACGTTTTAAAAATGTTCGGCGATCCATCGTAGGTACCGCTGCTTTTAAGCCGCGCGATAAGCTACCGATAAGACGAGATGATGTACGGCTGCTTTGTGGGGTATTGGATTTACGAGTCAGACTCATATGTTGTCCCTGAGAAAGTTTTTTTATTTAGTAGTGTTGAATTCGAAATCTAGGTGTAATGAAATTTTTAAATCATGGTGCTTTCGTAATACTTACGCATGTGCGCAGTAATCGTTTGGCCATCAGCTTTATCTTTTACAGTGCTACCAATTTCCTGGATGACCGCTTTACCAACCGAAGTTTGGGAAGCAACGGCCACTGCACCAACTGCTGCTCCTGCACCAATAAAGAACTTACGGCGGGAAGGTTGATTCTCTTCACTCAAAGCGACTTTAGATTTTGTGCTCATGGCTGTGCTCCTATTAAATATTCTTGATCTAAATCAAGTGTAATAGGAATTTGCACTTTTGACATATTGCTGTAACACCCATCAATTAGGGCGTTTTAATATTGCAGTGCAACACTAAATCATGTCAAAACTTTGAGCCTCGATTGCCATGAATTCCCGCATTAGAGCTGCAATTGAGCGGTATAGATGCATTTCTGGAATGCCTTCGATCGCATCACATAACTCGTCATACCAGGGACGAATATGCTCATTGAAAAAAACCCTTTGGTTTGTAAGGTTTGATACCTCAACATCATCCCCCGCAATGAGATAACGCATCACCTCACACAGCGCAGAAATATGGTCTTCGGTTTCGGTGACCTCTTCGGCAGACTCCAGGCCAAATTCTTCCAAGGCCTTGCGAATATTGACCAATGGCTTTTCATTCAAATGACCGGCCATATAAAAAGATCCGTTGAGGACCACATTGGGCTTGCCCACGCTGATGAAGTTCAAGTCAAACTCATCATGCCAAGCTTTAGCAGGATTGTTCTTGGCAACCTCCACTACATTCATCCACACTTTAGCTAAAGGCGCCTCATCGGCCGCATCTTGTTGATCAGCAGTGGCAGCAATTTGATCAAGCAACTGCTGATCTGGCGGCAAATGAAAAAATCTTGCAATCAAACCATAAAGGTCGGCTCTTGCTAAATCCTCTGGCAGACCAATGTCACCTACTTCGGTTGATGCATTCTCTTTTGCGCTCATATTTCTTTTTTCACCATATCAACCACTCGACAATCACCACACATTTTCAGCCTATCCATTGCTGCACCCGAGAAAGCGCTATGAGCCCCCAATTTGGTCAGCATCAGGTCCACCATCTTGGCTGTGCCAAAGGGCTTTCCACAACTGATGCAATAGAAGGCTTGGGTTTGGTTCAATGCTACTTTTTGTTTACGCTGCTCAACAGTTTGCAAACGGGGATCTAAAGTCAAAGCATGCTCAGGGCAAGTTTGGGCGCAGATGCCACATTGCACACACTGTTTTTCAATGAAGGAAAGAATGGGCTCATCAGGATTATCAAGTAGCGCACCTTCTGGACAACAGCTCACGCAAGACATGCATAAGGTACATGCATCTTTGTTGATCGCTAAGCCACCCAATAATGAATTTTTAGGAAGAGTAGCGCCCGCTTCTGGCAATGGCGTCTTTGCTTGTTTTTGCAAATACTCAAGTACTGCCTCCAAGGTTTCACGTTTTTGATTGGAGAAACCATAACTAGCAGGGGTACAAATTGCATCTAAGGAGCCGCGTTGACGTAAAGTAGCCATCGCTTTAGAGACGGCCTGCAAATCTTCTGCAGAATTTGCTATAACCAGCTGGATACGATTCTCAAAGCCATACGCGTTGAGTATTGCATTCGCTAGGGTAGATTGCTCATCAATGGCTGCGCGATAGCTGGGATCTTCATCGCCACTTAACAACAAAATTACTTCAGCAAAACCATAAGTTAATGCGCCAAGCCAAAGATCTAATCCAGTAGAGGCAATGTGCTCTATACCGTAAGGGATTACAAAGGATGGTAATCCCTCATATTGCTTTGGCATGACATGTGCTGAACGGCCTAAGCCATCAATCATTTGAGTGCCGGCTTTTAGTGCGTGGAGAAGCAAACTTGGGGCTACCATTTGATTAGTCTTCTTGGCTTCAGCCTGAAACACAGTAGCAATCGTTTTTAGTTCTTTTCCTTGATGCGGTACGCTTGGATAGTTATAACGCATTGCGCCTGATGGACATACGGTAGAACATGCACCGCAACCCATGCAAAGGTTTGGGTTGACTTCAACAGTACCTTGCCCATTTTTAAATAGAGAGCTAACTGCACCGGTTGAACAGACATCAATACAAGCATTGCACCCCACCTTACCGTTGCGACCATGTGCACAGACTTTTTCGTTGTACACAAAATACTTTGGCTTCTCGAACTCACCAACCATCTCTAGCAGTTGGTTGACCACCAATGCCTGATCAAGCGGATCCTTGCCTGGCGCAAAGTAACCTTGCGGAGTTTGACTCATGCTCATTTTTGGGTCTGAGCGCAAATCTAGAATCAAATCAAATTCGGCATTGCGTTGACGATCACTGCGATCAAATGAAATAGCGCCAATACTGGCGCAAGCTGTTACGCAGGCACGATGTGACTTACACTTCTCCAAATCAATCTGAAATGAGAGATCAATCGCATTTTCAGGGCATGTCTCCACACACGCACCACAACGCGTACACATCTCGGGATCAATTGGGTTTTGTAAATCCCAATCGACTGAAAAATTGCCAAGAAAGCCCTCTAGTTTTGTAACGCGTCCACTATAAATTGGGTAAGTTCGAGTCAGCGGGACATCGCCAGGCTCAGTACAGAGGACAGAAACATCTAATGAGCTAGAAATCTTTTCTGCCCAAGGAATCGCTTGTGAGCCAGGACCTAGGATTAAGAGTCTTCCTAGGCTCTCGTAATTTACTACCGGTACAGGCTCAGCTTCGGGCATATCCACTAAAGCCAAGAGCGCAGCAATTTTGGGTCCTGATAATTTGGCCTCTTGTGTCCAGCCAGCGACTTCGCGAATGTTGACAAAGCGCAATGGTGCGACCAAGGGCTTTTCAGATTGCTCTGCTATCTCAGTAAACAGGGCGCCTTCTTGTGTGCAAGCAATGACTAACTCTTCCGAGCCATCAAGCGCTTTGATAAAAGATCCAACCTCTTGCCTGCATAAAGATTGATGAACAGCAACACCCAAAGCCTTCGCATCTAAAGGCATCGTGCCATTGCAGTTACAGACTAATTTTTGACTCATTGACAACCTTCTTAGGTTTTTTTCTTATCTGACTCTATCGGCATTTCGTCCAAGTTGGTGGATTTTTCCAGTTCTTGGGATTGAGTGGATGTTAAATCACTTTCAGAAGAAGCTTCTAAAGCTGAATTATCAGGGGTGACTGATCTATCAGTCTGGTCGCCCGCTTTAACGACTCCTTCATCAGCCTTTTGGAACAAATTGAGTATGCCGCTTTGCGCCATTCTTTCGAGCATACCAGGAGGTAATGGGTCTGGTTTGGAGTAGTCGTCTATGTAAATATCAAGGCCATCCATCACGTTGAAGTGTGGATCAGTAAACATTTTCTTAAGGGCTGCCTGTTGCACAGCGGGATCAACATCGGGCTTCATGAATGAAGAAAAATCTGGCGCAAACCGATCAATCTTTTCTACATCATCTAAAGTTGCCGGAGGAGCTTCCTGTGTTTCTTGACCATTTACTTCGGTATCAATCTGCGCAGGAGCTTGGGCGGACTTCTCTTCCTGCTTTGACAGGTCATCTTCTTTTCCAGCCTTACGGCGAGACCAGCGACTGAGAAAACCGTCCGCCATCATTTCTCCGCTGGACGCTCAGCGCCTTTAAATGAAGCTGGCTTATGGCGCTTCTTAGACTCAGGTCGATAATGATCGTTAACATACTCCTGCAGCCAAGAAGCATGCTCATCGCTCATGGGAATAGTATCAACAGACTCACCGCCATCTAATAAGCGGGCAGCTTCGTTATAGCTCACACAAATTCGATGAGGGACGGCAATATTGGCTTCAGATCTTGCTAATGGCAGAGATTGATCTTCTATATAGCGCTCAATATCCTCCTCAAGCCTCCACATAACGAACCAGCAAGGTTTTGTTGCAGAGACGTTTAGGTAATAGCCTTCAGCCTCATCAAGAAAAAGATCTAGCTCATACCCCGTGAACAACCAAGATTCACCATCGGCATCACGGTCCAGAAATTTTCCAGAAATGACTTTGCTTTGGTTGCTACTGAACTCACCAAAATCCGGCAGCACTTCCCGAGGAACCCAGCGGTATGATACCCATGGGTTATCCAGATTCTGTTTGCGCATTAATACTGCAAAACGCATAGATACTCTAAGCCTTAGGTATTTTGAACTACGATGCTTGGGAACTTGCTACTCATATCTTTAGCTAAGGTAGCAACACGAATAGCAACTTGTCTAGCGATGTTCTTATAGATTGCACTTATAGTGCCGTCAGGATCAGCAACGACCGTTGGACGACCTGCATCAGCCTGCTCACGAATAGAAAGATTCAAAGGTAATGCGCCCAAAAACTCAACACCATATTCCTTGCACATCTTCTCGCCACCACCCGTACCAAATACATGCTCCTCATGTCCGCAGCTTGGACAAACATAGGTACTCATGTTTTCAATAATGCCGATGATGGGAACACCAACCTTTTCAAACATTTTGAGACCCTTACGCGCATCTAATAATGCAATGTCCTGAGGGGTGGTCACAATCACTGAACCTGTCACAGGAACTTTCTGGGATAGGGTGAGCTGAATATCACCAGTGCCTGGAGGCATATCAACTACTAAGTAGTCCAGATCACGCCAACGAGTTTGACGTAACAACTGCTCTAGCGCAGAAGTCACCATCGGTCCACGCCACACCATAGGCGCATCCTCTTCAATTAAGAACCCAATGGAGCTTGCTTGTAAGCCGTGACCTTCCATTGGCTCAATCGTATTTTCTTCAATCGATTCTGGTCGACCGGTAATACCCAACATCATTGGCTGACTTGGGCCGTAAATATCTGCATCTAATATGCCTACTTGAGCACCTTCAGCCGCAAGGGCTAGTGCTAAATTAACAGCAGTTGTAGATTTACCTACACCACCTTTGCCGCTAGCTACAGCAATAATATTTTTTACGCCAGGAAGAAGTTTCACGCCACGCTGCACTGCATGCGCAACAATTTGACTAGAAACATTGACACTCACATTTTTCACGCCAGGCAATTCACGAACTGCATTAATCACAGATTTGCGGATAGTATCGAACTGGCTTTTTGCGGGATAACCCAAGACAATATCTAAAGAGATATTGCCATCCTCTACTTTTAAGTTCTTTACATTTTTTGCTGTAACAAAATCGATCTTCGTGTTTGGATCAATCAAGTTTTTTAAAGACCCTTGAACAGCCTCAATAGTTACTGACACTACTTTCTCCTATGATACGCAATTCTCTGATAATTCTAGAATTTGTGATGATGCTTTTGAATCAGAAAGAAGCTAGATTAACCGCAGCAGAGAAAAATTGCTTACCCCCATTCGGATCCAAGCTTAATTGGATACTGGAAAACCTGCTTCTGTGATCAACTGACTAGCTTGATCGGCACTTAGCGATGTATCTAAGGTCACGATTTGGGTTGCTAAGTCGGCCTGCACTTTTGCACTTGGATCCTGAGATTGAACTGCCCTTGTCACCGCATTGATACAGCCACCACAAGTCATGCCCGATACTTTTAAACTCAACATGCCCGCTCCTTTGCATTGAATTTGCTTCCTATAAGGTAGATTATCTTCTATATGAGTAAGCAAAATGATCCAAATTCAAGCATTTTTACCCTCGATATTGGTGGGATGACCTGTGCATCCTGCGTGGGTCGCGTTGAAAAGGCGCTCGATCGAATACCGGGCGTGGAAGCTGCAAGCGTTAATCTGGCAACCGAACAGGCTAAAGTCCGTCTCAATGCTAATTCCGAGACCAGCGTTGACGAAATTATTGCTGCCGTCCAAAAAACAGGTTACGAGGCCAAGTTAAGCACCTCCCACGGAAATACCCAAACAAATCAATCACATTCATTTTGGGGTTCAGATGGTCTAGGCAGAGTTCTACTGAGCTTCACCCTCTCAGCTCCACTCTTCTTGCCAATGTTTCTGATGCCTTTTGGCATTCACTGGGCTTTATCTCCAAAGTGGCAAATGATTCTCGCCACTCCAGTGCAATTTATTTTTGGTTGGCGCTTTTACAAGGCTGGCTTCAAATCTCTTGTAGCGGGCGCTGGCAATATGGATTTATTGGTTGCTCTTGGTACTAGCGCAGCTTATGGATTGAGCGTGTATCAAATGATGGTATCGCCTCATGCAAATCATGAACTGTATTTTGAAGGTTCTGCTGTCATTATTTGCATGGTCTTGTTAGGCAAGTGGCTTGAAGCCAGGGCAAAGCAGCAAACTAGCGAAGCCATTCGCGCCCTGCAAAAACTCTGGCCAGAAAACGCCAAGGTTCTCAATCCAACAGTGGTGATTGGCGATGGCACCTTCCTAGAGCAATACCGAGAACTTTCACTAGAACAAGTATTTTCCAGTGATCGCATTTTGGTTTTGCCTGGCGAGCGAATTCCGGTTGATGGCATCATCGTGTATGGCAGCAGTCATGTTGATGAATCTTTGCTTACCGGTGAGAGTGAACCTGTTAAAAAATTACTAGGAGCCAAAGTCATCGGTGGAGCGCTTAATGGTGAAGGCGTCTTAGTAATTGATGCGCAAGCAGTAGGCGTAGAGAGTGTTTTATCTCAGATCATCGCTCTCGTAGAAGATGCACAAACGCAGAAAGCACCCATTCAGAAATTAGTAGATCGCGTCAGCGAGATTTTTGTTCCTAGCGTTATTGCAATTGCAATTCTCACTGGATTTGTCAATTGGTATTATTTAGACTCCGCTTCGATTGCGATTTTACGTGCCGTCTCCGTATTGGTTATCGCCTGCCCATGTGCACTTGGATTAGCAACGCCAGCAGCAATCATGGCAGGTACCGGAGTAGCAGCACGCTTTGGCATCTTGATTAAAGATCCTCAAGTATTAGAGCTTGCGCATCGATTAAATATCGTGGCCTTTGATAAAACTGGCACGCTCACTATTGGTAAGCCAAGAGTACTGGCTTTTATTCCCCTCACAAACACTTCGGAAGAAAATCTTCTGTTTGCTACAGCAGCTGGATTGCAATTGGGTAGCGAGCATCCGCTAGCCAAGGCATTGTTAGATGCTGCCAAAACAGCAGGTATTAGCCCTATCCCACCTTCTGAAAGCCAGGCGCTTGCTGGTATTGGCATTACTGGGAAACCAAGCGCTGGACCTTTTGCCGGTCAAAACCTTGCTTTAAAAAGTATTGCTTCATTAACAAGCAATAGCAACTGGTTAGAAATCTTAAGTAAGGCTCAGCCTCTTCTGGATGCAGGCAACACGGTTTCTGTATTAATAAATCAGGACTCTTTCTCACCCCTTGCGATCATTGCCTTTGGTGATGAACTCAAACCAAATGCAAAAGCTGCAATTACATCATTACATCAATTGCATATTCGTACAGTCATGCTTTCAGGGGACAACACTGCAGCTGCCAATCGTGTTGGTCAATTCATTGGTATTGATGAAGTATTTGGGCAAATCATGCCAAGCAGCAAAGCGCAGATTATTCACGCGCTTCAAACATCCAGCAAAGAACATCAATATGTTGCTATGGTTGGCGATGGCGTTAATGATGCTCCGGCCTTAGCAACAGCTGACGTAGGTATGGCTATGTCCACAGGTACTGATGTGGCAATGCAAGCGGCCGGAATTACACTCATGCGCGGGGACCCCAGCTTGGTTGCTGATGCAATTGATGTTTCTAAAAGAACTTGGAAGAAGATTCAGCAAAATTTATTTTGGGCCTTTGCCTTTAATTCCACAGGCATTCCACTAGCAGCATTTGGTTATCTTTCACCGATGCTCGCTGGCAGTGCAATGGCCTTATCTAGCTTTTGCGTTCTCAGCAACGCACTATTGTTAAAACGTTGGCGCCCATCTCATTACTCAACACGCTAGCAGTTATTTTGGATTCTTGCGGACAAGCTCTATATCTCCATAAAACGCTCGCGTCTCAGACTTGGTGTTATCGGTATCGGTAAGTAAGGCAACTCCAATCACTTCTCCCGGCGCTTCTCCGTAGACACGCTTGTAATCAGCAGTTAAATCTCGTTGATGTTTATGCCATTGCCCTAAATTATCCCAACCTGAATCCACCACAATCATTTTGATGCGTGAGGTATGGGCGTTAGTAATGATCGTATCGATGGGTGATTTGCCAGACCATATGTACATCACGGTGGCATATGGCATTTCTTGACCACTAATCAAGCTGGCCATCTCAAAATTCAGTTTTTCTTTTAAGGGAAGCTTGGATTTATTGCCATCAAATGCAACTAGAATTCTTAAGGGAGCATCATCACTAATACCTTTTGCATTGTCAGCTTCAGGCATCGCCCCCAAAGCCTTCCACTCCCACTGTAGCCATAAATTATTTGCCTGACGAGGACGCAATTTCACTGCCAAACCTGATGCAGAAGTTTTAGAGTTAGCGCTCAAAACGGTTTTTCCCTGATAGCTCTCTAAACGGTAAACTGTGTTCTTCTTATACGGTGCGATGCGATAAAAGTTCCAACCATTTGGCATCCCGTCGCGTGCAGTCTCCGCTGAAAATTTGGGAAGCTCATCTTGTACGGGCATTTGATCGACATTCATGGCCTGCCCTGACTCATTTTGAACTGAGCCTCCGCCAAGCCCAGCGCAGCCAACAAGAGTCAGCGCTATCGAGATCAGCAGAGAAAGGGAAACAGACTTCAACATGAGTTGATTGTCCCAAATATTTACTAAAGCCGATACAAAAAGTAAGTCTAAAATCGACACATGCGCCAACAATCACCTTCAATCTGGGCCGTAATCTGTATCTGCATTGCTGCTTTAGTGCACTTTGCCCTTGGCTTTGCGATTGAATTCTCGGTTGATGAGGCTCACTACGCCCTCTATGCCCAGCACCTAGCCTGGAGTTATTTTGATCACCCACCGTTGGTTGGTTGGATACAGTGGCCTCTAGTTGCGCTCACCTCTGCTGAAGGCATCATTCGCCTCATTCCAGAATTGCTCTGGGTCCTATCTTGTTACCTGGTTTATCAAGTGACTCTAGAGGTACATCACTTCATTCAAGGTCGTAATGCTGGCTACCTTACCAGCGCGTTACCCTCAGCCAATACTTGCGGCCTGATGGCAGTGCTGGCCATCATTGCCGCACCCATGACGCATATTCTTGCCATCGGTTTATTACCTGATACCCTGCTTACACCATTAAGTCTTGGTCTCATGCTGATGGCTTTACGTTGGTTAGTCAAAGATGATCTTAGTGTTGCTGAATGGCTGATTACTGGCGTTTTATTAGGACTTGCAGGTCTCAGTAAATACACCGCTGTATTTACGGCTATTGCTCTGTTGTTAATATTTTTAAGCAATCCTCGTAAGCCTTGGATTAACAAAATAGGGTTTTGGGTTGCTGTAATAGTTGCCCTTCTCTTGATCAGCCCTGTGCTCTATTGGAATTGGGTTAACGATTGGATTTCATTTAAATATCAAATTGCTCATGGAGCAGGCAGTACATGGCTTTGGCGCCGGCTTGGTGCTTACCTGGGTATTCAGATATTGGTCTTTGGACCCCTACTCGTCTTGGGCGCTTATCTTTTTATCAAGCACTGTATTCACGGTACCAAGTTGTCATTGCTAGCCTTACTGGGATTCTTTGTAATTCCCTTTGCAATCTTTACCGGCCTTTCTGGTGGTGGAGGTTTACCGCACTGGACATCGCCCGCATGGTTTTGCTTGGCACCATTTGCTGGAATTGGTTTAGCGAAAGCTTGGTCAACACAACATCATCGCCTCATTCGTATCTTGTTTATTGCCCAAGTAGCGCTATGCTGCATTGGCTTTGCTTATGTTCTCTCTGGTGGCATCAGCTCAGCTGTAGTGAAATCCAATCCGATTGCTGATCTCTATGGCTGGAAACTCGCAGGTCAAAAAGCGGCTGAATTAACTCAAACTAGCAAAGCAAATGGTATTGGCGTTCAAAACTGGACCCTCGGGAGCCGCGCTGCTTGGTATGCCAAACCCATCCCTGTATTTGTGTTGGATACACGCAAAGATCAATTTGATCTTTGGTTTGGTCAATTGCCTCGCGGAGCGAATCTTCTTCTCATTAACTGGTCCGGGATGTCTTTTGGACCCCCCATTGGTAATCAGACCGCTTTTGAGCGCTGCGAACCTTTAGATACCCTAGAGATTAAGCGCTTTGGACAAATTCTGTCTAAATTTGACTTTAGCCTTTGTCACAACTGGCAAGGCCCTGATTTGGCGGAGTAATTCACCCAAATTCAAGACCTTAGGCGCCCAAAGCATTATCCTTACGCCTATGAGCTCTTTACCCCAATCCACCCCTAAAACCCCATCTGGGTGGAAATCAATCCTCAAACGGGCATGGCCCACCATTCGGATTTTGCTATCTATTGCCCTGCTCTGGAAAGCCACCAGCGGAATTGACTGGCACACCCTATTAGATTCAGAAATCAAGATGCAACCAATGTGGCTTATCGCAGCAGCAATCGCCATTTGTTGTGCCTTTATTTGCGGCGGCTTACGCTGGGGCTTTTTGATGCGCAGCGTTGGTTTACAAGGTAGTCTCAAAACTTATGTTGCACTGTACTTTGCTGGTGGGCTCATTAACCAAGGTTTGCCAAGCACACTTGGTGGAGATAGCTACCGCGCCATCACTGCTACCCACCTAACCAACAACGGAAATCTGAGTGGGACAAAAGAGCTTGATGATGAGCTTCACCACTCGGTAGATTTAGAGCATGCACCGCCTAAACTTCGCTTGAGCTTTGCGATGGTTTTAGTGGATCGACTTTTGGGATTAGCCGGCAACAATCTTCTCGGCGGATTGGGTTTGATTCTTGGTGGCGCAACACTCGCAGTTTGGGGGCAAGACCTAGGGTATGCAGTAGTAGCCCTCATGGTCTTAGCGGGACTATCGATTGCTTTTGTCTTAGCGTGGACACCCACCCGCCAGCTCTTACAAAAATTACTGGATCGCTTGCGCATGAACAACGCGATGCCCGGCATTCACCTGGCTTTCTCATGGCCAATGAATATCGCCCAAGCACTCTTTGCGATCGGTATCCATGGCTTCATTATTTTGGCTTTTGGTTTTTGTCTTCGGGCGTACGGTGCTGAAGCGCCTGTATCAAGCCTCATGATTGGATTGCCTGCGCTAAGTCTGTTGCTGATGTTGCCAATTAGTATTTCTGGATGGGGATTGCGTGAAGCCACTTTATCTTCCGTGCTAGCTTTGTGGGGCGTCAACCCCTCATTAACTGTATTGGCCTCTATTAGTTACGGCGCCATTACCGTTATCTCAGCACTACCAGGTGCGTACTTTTTACTAAAACGAAAATAATTTTTTCAGAACAAAACTATGACTATTAGCGTCAATACCATGCGTGCCATTGATCATTGGGTTGGAGTACCCCTATGCGCAATTGCCAGTCCATTGGTAGCTTTGATCGATGGCATCAAAAATATTTTCAGCCGTGGACCTCAGACACCTAAAAAATTACTTTTTATTGAGCTCTCAGAAATGGGAAGTGCAATCTTGGTTGATCCAGCCATGCGCAATGCTCAGGCTCGTGGTGCTGAATTATTCTTTTTAATTTTTAAGAGTAATCGCGCTAGCTTGACTCTTTTGAATACAGTTAAGCCAGAAAATATTTTCACTATTGACTCTTCAAGCCTAGGCGGCTTGATTAAAGATACTTTGCGCTTTTTAATTCTGGCGCGCACTCATCGCATTGATACTGTGATCGACCTTGAGCTTTTCTCGCGCTTTACCGCCCTTCTTACTGGCCTCTGTGGTGCTCGTCGCCGTGTCGGTTATCACATTTTTCACGGGGAAGGCTTGTGGCGCGGCTTTATGCTTACACGCAAAGTGCATTACAACCCGCATATTCACATTACTAAGAATTTTCTATCCCTGATCCATGCTGCTTTTGCTACAGAGATCGAAGTTCCGTTTAGCAAAATTCATATTGCTGATTCAGAAGTAAAGCTAGAACAAGCGCACATCATTCCAGATGTTATGAAAAAAGTGCTCTCGCGAATCGAGCAAAAAGCTTCTGAAGCTGGAATTGCCTATACCCACGGAAAGGATCGCTTAATTCTGATTAATCCCAATGCTAGCGATCTATTGCCACAACGTCGCTGGGCACAACAGCGTTTTTCTGAATTGATTCAAGCGGTAAACCAGCGCTATCCAAATGATTTAATCCTCATTACTGGATCGCCTGCAGAATTTGTCTATGTAGATAAAGTTCGTTCTGTTGCAAATGTAAAAAATGCGCTGAACTTCGCAGGTCAAGTATCTTTCGCCGAACTACCACCCCTATACACACTGTCTGATGTGATGGTGACCAATGATTCTGGGCCAGGACACTTCTCAGCAGTGACGCCACTGCGAACTGTTGTACTCTTTGGCCCAGAAACTCCAGCCCTCTATGGCTCAGTCGGCAACTCTATTGCGATTACTGCCAATCTTGCTTGCTCTCCTTGCGTGAGCGCTGCAAACCATCGAAAGACCCCCTGTCATGACAATGTTTGTATGCAGGCTATTACTGTTGCGCAAGTATTAGAAAAAGTTTCTTTACAGCTTGATGAGTCTGATAAAGCAAAAGGTCGTTCAGCTGGATGAGCAAGAAAGCTATCCCCACACTGATTTGGTTTATACCGCTTGCTCCATTAGCTCTTGCGGCAGTCATTTACCTTGGTGATCTACAGAGTAGTAGCTTTTTAATCATCAATCGCTTCACTAGACTATTGCCTGATATTACTTGGGCGTGGCTAACATTTTTGGGTAATGGTTGGGGCATTTTTGCACTCGCCTTTCCGCTCCTGCTTTTAGCACCACGTCTATTAACTGCCGGAATTTTAGGCGGAGCAATTTCTGCAATTATCAGTACAGCCCTTAAAAGCCTATTTAATCTTCCAAGACCTGCAGGTTTGCTAGAAGATGGCAGCTTCTATCGCATTGGCGAGCCTTTACTCCATAAAGCATTTCCCTCAGGCCATACACTGACAGCATTTGCGATTGCAAGCGCTTTATATTTCGTTTCCGCTATGGGTAAGCGCGTGCATCTTGCCGCCCTCTTCCTTGTAGCCGCATTGGTAGGCATATCTCGCAATGCCGTAGGGGCGCACTGGCTAACAGATGTGCTGGGTGGGGCTGGATTTGGCATTTGGTGCGGCATGATTGGCGCCCTACTAGCTGAGCGTGTTCCAGAGTCACAACTGAAACCTAAAAGTATTTGGTCTCACTTGATTGCGCTAGCAGGTATTGCCGCAATCTATGCGCACTACACACAGGTAATGGATCTTGAGCTCAATCAACCCTTGCAATATGCATCCATCGCTGTTGTTGCAATCACGTTGGTATTTTTTGTACGAGCGCAATTTACACAATTGCCTGGTACTAGTAAATAATTTCTTATGTTTAGCTATAGACATGCATTTCATGCTGGCAGTCATGCTGACATTCTCAAACACCTCACCCTAGTTCATTTAGTAGAATATTTGCAGGAGAAACCTGTCGCATTAACGATGGTCGACACTCATGCTGGCGCCGGCATTTATAGCCTGCAGGATGGTTTTGCGGCCGTGAGCAAAGAGGCAGAGGGCGGAATATTTCGATTACTGAAATTCAAAGAAGCTGGTAACCCGATTCCCGAGAGCGTTCAAAAATATTTGGACTGCATTGCGGCCGAAAATATTACTGAAGAACTCAATACCTATCCTGGATCTCCATTCATTTTGGCTCGACTTCTCAGACCACAAGATCGCCTCAAGTTATTTGAGTTACACCCCAAAGAAATTGATATTCTTCGCCACAATATCAGTGAGCTGGAATGCGCAAAGCAAATTGATGTTTACGCAGCAGATAGCTTTAGCAGGCTTAGAGGCTTACTACCCCCGCCAAGTAGGCGTGGCCTCGTGTTAATTGATCCCTCGTATGAAGATAAGCAAGACTATCGTTATCTTGAGGTGGCAATCGAAGAGGCTATGCAGCGCTTTGCTACGGGCTGTTATGCAATCTGGTATCCCATTCTCTCCAGAAGAGAATCGGCAGCCCTACCCGACCGTATGAAAAAAATTTGCACTGCCCATAAACGCTCCTGGCTTCATACCGAACTCCGAGTTGAAAATGCACCTGGGGAGCGGCGTCTTCAAGCCAGCGGTATGTTCATCATTAATCCGCCGTGGACGCTTGAAAAGCATCTCGCTGAAGCCTTACCTATCCTCACTAAAGCCTTAGGACTCGATGATGGTGCGCAGTTCTTATTAAAGAGTGTTGAAGCCTAAGACCAAAGTGAGGCGTGAACTAGTCACGCACATCAATTTGAATCTCATTACGCCGCATAAATGGCAAAGTCCAGGGCGGGTTATAGCGAGCAAATTTAGGCGTACCGGTTGCCAGTAAATTTTTGGTCTTCATCCACTCTTCTAGCTCGAGCGTCTTCTCAGTGACCTTCTGATGATTATAAAAACCGGAGAAGGTGATAACCGCTCTCTTGACTGCAGGAATTTGCCTTAGCTGAACCTTTGAATTGAGTGGCTTAGGCAAAGTATCCATCGTGTATTCTGCAGGCATCACAAAGGTAACAGTCCATTGGCCCGCATTACTCTCAATATTGACTGGAGCAGTCATGGCAATCTTGGCACTTTTAACGGTTTGCTCCTCAACTGCAACTGGTGCAGTCATCGCAATCTTTTCGCTTACTTGATTTTGACCAAAGATATAGGCGGCAATTAGTCTAAAGCCTTGGCTTGAAGCATCGTCTAGATCACCTTCAACCTGAACCTCAGCCAAAATCATTGGCGCATAAGAACGAAGTTCAAATGGAGGCGTCTTCTCAAGAACTGAGTATTTTGGCTCTTCGATCGCCATTGCGGCCCCTGTAAAAATCAACGCTATTAATAGAATACTTGGACGAATCCATCTTCCCAAGGACATGTTTACCAACTTGCTTTAAGAGTAAATCCTGCAGTGCTGTAATCGAGGCTTGCATTTGCACCAACAGGTAAGGTCAGCTTGTTAGCCTGATGACCAAAGGGCAGGTCAGTTAATATCGGAATATTCTTTGTCAAGCGCTCTCGAATCATCTCGATCGCACGCTCAAGCGTATAACCCCTATCGTTGTCATACAAACGATATGCAGAGAAGCCGCCTAACAATATTGCCGCTTGATTACCAAGCACACCAGCATCTAATAGCTGCATCAAGGTTCTCTCCAGGCGGTAAGGATGTTCATTCACATCCTCTAGGAACAAGATGCCGCCTTTAGTTTGACTTAATGAAGGCAAATAAGGGGTGCCGATGAGGCTCGCAAGCACTGTAAGATTGCCACCCCAAAGCATCCCAACCACAGCGCCTGAATTTGCTTGGCCCAAAAAGACTTGCTTTGAATGAATAGCCCAATCTAACTTTCGATCCCGCACCGCTGATAAGAAATGCTTCCACATAAAATCGTCTGGGGCAATCGCCTTGCCAGCTTCATCTATTTTCCCAAAATCATAATTGAGCATAGGGCCAGATAAAGTAATAGCGCCAGTTTTAGCCAAGAGACCAAGCTCAAAGGTTGTGAAATCACTATGTCCACAAATCTGCAAACCATGTTTCACCGCCTGAGCAATCGCATTCCATTCAATATTGGGTAGGAGGCGATGAATGCCATAGCCTCCACGCATAGCCATAGCAATTTGCTGTGGATCTAATGTGGCTAATTGATTTAGTTCGCTTAATCGCTCCGAATCGCTTCCTGCAAAGCGCTCGTGAACACGATGCACGCAATGAGGATTTTGAATCTCAATCCCCTGGCTTTTTAACCAAGCAATACCAGCTAGTGGACTTTTCTCGTCTAAGCTAGCGCCAGATGGTGCAATAAGATGGATAGATTTCAACGACGCTCCTTAAAGAAGCTGCGCAGCAATTGACCGCACTCTTCACTCATAACGCCACCCTCAACACTGGTTTGATGATTAATTTGTTTTGAAGAGAATACATCCAAAACACTTCCAGCGGCACCTGTTTTGGGGTCGGGGGCGCCAAAAACAACTCGGTCTACCCTAGCATGAAGAATTGCACCTGCGCACATAACACAAGGCTCTAGAGTCGCATATAAAGTGCTACCAGGAAGACGATAATTTCCCTCTGTCTTGGCAGCCTCTCTGAGGGCTAGCATCTCAGCATGGGCACTGGGATCATGATTGCCAATAGGCTTATTAAATGCTTTAGCAATCACCTGACCATCGCGCACTAAAACAGCCCCAACCGGAACCTCACCCGCAACCGCAGCCAATTGAGCCTGCTCAATTGCTTGTTGCATAAATTGATGATCAAGTTCTGCTTGATTCATTTAAGCAGAATGTACGTCAGCCCAGCAATTTGGAGTTTCGTATAGGCGGATAGCTGATAACTGCAGGCGACCACCAAATGCTTTAGCAAACACCGGTTGCAAGATTGCAAAGGCAGCATTAGCTAAATTCTCCACAGTAGGAACATGCTCCATGATGACTGTTTTGTGATTTGGTAATGTTGCCAGGAAATTCACAAGGCCCTGATCTTCTTTGGCCACTAAAAAAGCGTGGTCCCATTGCTCAACGATATATTGATTGGTCAGTTTTTTGATATCGCCAAAATCTAAAACCATCCCATCATCTGCTTTACCCGGATGATCTGCCACTTCACCAATTAAGGTCACTTCAATAGCATAACGATGACCATGAAGATGCTTACATTGCCCATCATGATTCGGAATGCGATGGCCTGAGTCAAACTCGAGGCGGCGGGTAATGGAGATGGCGGGTTGTTTACTAGTCATTTGTTACTTATAAGATGTGGGCTATGCCCTTTTAACGAATTCCAATGAGTTTATGCGATTGAACACTCAATCTCCATAAAGGACGTTTTTGGCACAAGCCTACTGCTAACTCTGTATTACTTTTGAGATTAGGCCCATCCATGGGTTGCAAGAAGCGATTGCGGTAATCCATCTTCTCAAAACGAGCCATCAATTTTTCCAAAGAATCGTGTCCTGTCTGTGGTACCACTAACTTCAATTCATTTGCTTGCAGCACGATCAAATCAGAACCAGCCTTAGGGCTTACGCAAACCCAATCCACTCCTTTAGGAACTTTAATGGTGCCATTGGTTTCGATCGCTACCTCAAAGCCTTTTTGGTGAAGCGCAGAAATTAATTCTTCATCTAACTGCAAAAGCGGCTCGCCACCGGTGAAGACAACATAGCGTTGTTGAGGTCCCGCGGAAGTACTTCTCCACGCTGCCTCAATAGCATCAGCTAAATCTTTAGCAGCTTCAAACTTACCGCCGCCAAGGCCATCACTACCCACAAAGTCTGTATCGCAAAATTGACAAACTGCTGTGGCTCGATCTTCTTCGCGACCACTCCAAAGGTTGCAACCTGCAAAGCGGCAAAATACGGCAGCGCGTCCGGCATGAGCGCCTTCACCTTGTAAGGTTGGGAAAAGTTCTTTAACGGTATACATAGCAATACGCCATTTTAAGCGCTTTGCTCACTTCCAGGAGACCAACTCCCATTGGTAAAAGTCTTCCCAGTAAGGGTTAAACCACGAAACCCCAAGCGTTATATATTGACCGCTGCTCCTGCGGATGACCCAGCGACCGATTTCTGGAGCAAACCACACATCCTCAGCGCGGATGTTTTGGACCCTAAAGAGATCATTGCTCTGAAAATAAGGGGCTTCATTGTGATAACGCAGCGCCAAGAATTTACCCGCTGGCACCTGAATTTGCTCCCACGCAACGGCAGTCATACCCAAACCCCAGTAATAACTACTATCGGGATAGCCTGGCACTTGATAACTTGTTTTATAGAACTGATTAAATCCTAATTGAATTTGTGGTGGCCAAGCTGGGATAATTGGCTGAAATTTTTGCGAAGTGCTCCAATGAGGATCTTGCACTAGATAACCCCAAGGTGATTGAATTTCATCAGGGAGTGATCCCGTCTTCACCCCCGATCTACTAATACGAACTTCGGCACCTACTGATACAACTCTCTCGGTAACCGTATCAACCACCTCTTGATTAAAGACATTGCGAACTTGATAAACCCATTCTTGCCCAACCTTTGGTGCACGAACTGTCGGCTGAGGTATGGGCTGTCCAACATTGACTCCCTGAGGAAACGGCTGCGAAGAAATACACCCTACCAAAAACAGCGACAGGGTTAAAAAAAATAATCTACGCAGCTGTTTTACTTGTATGAAGTGAGTTGCCATTGCAGACTATCTTCTAAGTTAGGCATGCCCAGCTGACCCTGAATCATGTATGAACCTGAAGATTCACGAGCAACCCAACGTCCGATACTAGGAGCAAACCACACCGTTTCTTTGCGAATGCAATTGACCTTGTTGTCATCTTCGCTCTCATAGTTAATCAAACTCTGATAACGCAAAGTTAAGAAGGTGCCAGCAGGAACCGTAATTTGCTCCCATCCGTGGGCACTAATATATTCTTGCCAACCCAGTTTGCCATCCGGATAGCCGCCAATACTGTATTTAGTGTTGGCTTGCTTGTTCCATGTAGCGGTCAACTCTTGTGGCCACAATGGAATAGCAGGGTTAAAGCTGATGAGTTTTGGCCATTGCGTGTCGGTCTGCACCATACCCCAAGGTCCTTGAATCTCATTTGGAAGTTGGACCCCACTATCCATCGATCTTTGGATCGTAATGGTCGAGCCAACACTTGCCACACGCTCAGTGACTAATCCTATAGTTTTTCCATCAAATACATTTCGCTTGATATAGGTCCATTCTTGACCGACTTGTGGTGGACGAACTTTAGGAATTGGATTTGGTTGAGCAACTGGTGTCCCACGCTCATATCCCAGAGGCACACCACAGGCAACTGGAACTAATGTAGCTGATACGATAAATGTTCGTCTAGATAGATTCATATATCCTCCTGTTTTTTATTCACTATACCCCAAGCAAGCTGAGCTCCTCTTCGCTAAATCCAGCCTGTCTGCGAGCCTCTAAATTGAATGGGCCTCTTAATTTTGGCGCACAGTATTTCCTTGCTAAATCTTTATACGCTGAGATTGGTGACAAACCCTCTTTTGCACACAAGAAATTAAACCAATGGTTGCCAATCGCTACATGCCCCACTTCATCTCGGAGGATGATTTCTAGAATCTCTACTGCGGTCAATTCTTTAATCTGTTTAAAGCGATCTCGAATCATTGGCACTGCATCGAGACCTCTAGCCTCCATCGTCCTGGGAACTAAGGCCATTCTGGCAATGACGGCATCTTTAGTTCGCTCAACCATCTCCCACAAACTATTGTGCGCTGGAAAATCGCCGTAAGTAAACCCAAAGGACCGAATGTGTTCATTCACTATAGTGAAGTGGTAAGACTCTTCTTTGGCAACCTTAAGCCAATCTTCATAGTATTGATCAGGCATATTTGGAAAACGCCAAATAGCATCTAAAGCTAGGTTGATGGCATTAAATTCAATATGCGCAAGAGAGTGCAATAGCGAAGCTCTACCCTCTACAGTATCCATTCTTCTTTTGGGAACTTGCAATGGTGGAATTAACTCTGGCTTACTGGGTCGGCCAGGAAGATCCAGCCCTCCCTGGTTTAATACCTCAGAAGAATTTAGAGTAATGCGCCGCTCTTGATAATCTTCGAATAACTGAGAGACCAGACCTACCTTAGTTTGGGCATCTGTCATTGCCAGAATTTCAAGGGCAGCTTGGCGTAACTCAGTCATTTACAGCGGTAGGAGCTTTATTCCCACTCTATCGTTGCCGGCGGTTTGCCGCTGATATCGTATACCACCCGGTTAATCCCGCGCACTTCATTGATGATGCGGTTGGAAACTTTACCCAACAACTCATGTGGCAAGTGTGCCCAGTGTGCCGTCATGAAGTCTTGTGTCTGTACTGCTCTCAGTGCAACGACATACTCATAGGTTCTACCGTCACCCATCACGCCAACAGATTTAACTGGCAAGAAGACAGCAAATGCCTGACTTGTTAGGTCATACCAAGACTTTTGACTCGCTTGATCAATCGTATTGCGCAGTTCTTCAATAAAAATGGCATCAGCACGTTGCAATAAACTGGCAAATTCTGCTTTGACTTCGCCCAAGATGCGAACGCCCAAACCTGGTCCTGGGAATGGGTGGCGGTACACCATCTCGCGCGGCAGACCTAATGCAACTCCAAGTTCACGCACTTCATCCTTAAATAATTCACGCAAGGGCTCAAGTAATTTGAGGTGCATATCCTCAGGAAGACCGCCAACATTGTGGTGGCTCTTAATCGTGTGCGCACCTTTTTTGCCTTTGCCGGCAGATTCAATAACATCCGGATAAATGGTGCCTTGTGCTAACCACTTAGCATTCTTGATCTTGCCAGATTCTGTCTGGAAAATTTCTACAAATTCTTTGCCAATGATCTTCCGCTTTGCTTCCGGATCAGACACGCCAGCCAATTCGCCCATGAAAGTATCTTTTGCATCGACGCGAATCACTTTGACGCCAAGATTTCTGGCAAACATCTCCATCACCATGTCGCCTTCATTGAGGCGAAGTAAACCATGATCAACAAACACGCAAGTCAATTGATCGCCAATTGCACGATGAATCAACGCAGCAGCTACGCTAGAGTCCACACCGCCAGATAAACCCAGAATGACTTCTTCATCACCAACTTGTTTGCGAATATTTTCAACCGCCTCGGCAATGTAGTCGCCCATTACCCAATCAGGCTTGCACCTGCAAATCTCATGCACAAAACGCTCAAGAATAGCTTCTCCTTGAATGGTATGAGTGACTTCCGGATGAAATTGGAATGCATAAAAGCGACGCTCTTCATCGGCCATGCCCGCAATTGGGCAAGACTCAGTTGAAGCCATCAATTTAAATGATGGTGGCATGCTAGTCACCGAATCCCCGTGACTCATCCACACCTTCAAAATTCCATGACCTTCAGAGGTAGAGAAGTCTTGGATACCTTTTAGTAAATCAGTGTGTCCGTGAGCACGCACTTCAGAGTAGCCAAACTCACGTGCTTTACCCAATGACTCAGCAGATGCAACTGCGCCGCCCAATTGGGTTGCCATAGTTTGCATGCCATAACAAATACCGAGGACAGGTACACCCAATTCAAAAACGATTTGTGGAGCACGAGGACTACCATCCTCTGTTACTGAGCTAGGACCCCCAGAGAGAATGATTCCCTTGCCATCCTGCTCTTGAATAAATTTGCGAATGAATTCTGGATCGCAATCATAGGGATGAATCTCTGAATACACTTGCGCATCACGCACACGTCTAGCAATTAATTGAGTTACTTGTGAACCAAAGTCGAGAATCAGTATTTTGTCGTGCACGAAAAGAACAGCCTTAATTTCAGCTTTTATTTAGTTGTTAATCAATGTGGTAATTCGGCGCTTCCTTAGTGATCTTCACATCATGAACATGTGACTCGCGCACACCTGCTGATGTAATTTCCACAAAATTGGCTTTTTCATGAAGTTCGGCAATAGTCTTGCAGCCGAGATAACCCATAGAGGAACGAATGCCACCTGTGAGTTGATGCAGGATTGCAAGAACGCTGCCCTTATATGGGACTTGTCCTTCAATACCCTCTGGCACAAGCTTCTCAGCATTAGCAACGATGTCGCTCTGGAAGTAACGATCGGCAGAACCATCAGCCATCGCGCCCAAAGAGCCCATACCGCGATAACTCTTATATGAACGACCTTGATACAAGAACACTTCGCCCGGAGCCTCTTCTGTGCCAGCGAACATGCCGCCCATCATCACAGAGCTGGCACCAGCAGCTAATGCTTTAGCAACGTCACCGGAATAACGCACACCGCCGTCGGCAATTAACGGAATGCCCGTGCCTTTTAAAGCAGTAGCAACATTCACGATCGCAGTAATTTGCGGAACGCCAACACCAGCAACAATACGAGTAGTGCAAATAGAGCCTGGACCAATACCAACCTTCACGCCATCAGCACCATGATCAGCCAATGCTTTAGCAGCATCACCAGTAGCGATATTGCCGCCAATCACTTGGACCTGTGGATAATTTTTCTTGACCCATTTGACGCGATCTAATACGCCTTGGCTGTGTCCATGAGCAGTGTCAACCACAATCACGTCAACACCAGCACGCACCAGTAACTCAATACGCTCATCGTTATCTGGTCCAACGCCAACTGCTGCGCCAACACGTAGCTTACCTTCGCTATCCTTACAAGCATTTGGATGCTCAGTAGCTTTCAAAATATCTTTGACGGTAATCAAGCCACGTAATTCAAATTTATCATTCACAACCAGAACGCGTTCAAGACGATGTTGACTCATCAAACGCTTTGCTTCATCCAAGGTGCAGCCCTCTTTTACCGTCACCAAACGTTCACGCGGCGTCATCTTTGTTTTAACGGGCGCATCTAAATCTTCCTCGAAACGTAAATCGCGGTTTGTGATGATGCCAACCACTTCTTTACCAACGAGAACTGGAAATCCTGAGAAACCATGTTCGCGAGAAAGTTGAATGACTTGGCGCAAGGTAAAGTCAGGACCAATCGTAATTGGATCGCGCAGAACACCAGATTCATAACGCTTAACCTTAGCAACTTCACGAGCTTGCTCTGCAGGCTTTAGATTTTTATGAACAATGCCTATGCCGCCCTCACTAGCCATGGCAATTGCCAATCGACCTTCGGTGACAGTATCCATCGCTGCGGACACCAAGGGTGTATTAAGTGAAATATCTCGAGTTAATTTACTTGCCAAGCTGGCATCTCGAGGGAGTACCGATGAATAGGCCGGTACGAGGAGCACATCGTCAAAAGTGAGTGCTTTTTGAATGAGTCGCATGCAAAACCCCTAGTCGCAAAAACAGATTATAGCCTCCTAGCCTTCCTTTTGGCTGCGGCAGCCTGGAATTTGGCGTCCTGATTTTGATTGGCCTTCTTGCGCCTTACCGCCTTGGGGTCAATCAATAAAGGGGAATAGAGCTCTAATCGATCTCCAGAGTAAATTGGGCTATCCCAATCCTTGCGCTTGCCAAAAACCCCAAAACAACCTTTCCTGGATAAGGCAGGATCCTCCTTGCTACTTGCTAAGCCTGCTTTTAGTAGGGCTAATCCGACCGTCGGCATCTCATCAGCTGAGATGGTGAGCTCAAAGGGATTGAGAGTGGGATTGCCCTGCCTCGCATCACAAATCCAGATATCAATCGTGCGACTAGCCATAGAGCTCTTCCGCACGTTTCACAAAGCAATCAACGAATGTGCCCGCAATGTGTCCAAAAACAGGACCAATGATCTTATCGAGAATCACACTCTTAAATTCCCAATGCAGCTTGAATTCCACTTTGCAAGCATCTTCACGCAGAGGAATGAAATTCCACTGGCCAGAAAAGTGCTTGAAGGGCCCATCCACAAAAACCATATCAATCGTTTCGGGGCGATGATTCACATTACGAGTATGAAAGAACTGATTGATGCCCTTAAAGCTAATGTTGATCTTGGCATCCAAAACAATCTCGCTCTGCTCAAAGATCTCCACTCCGCCGCACCAAGGCAAAAACTCGGGATAACTCGCTACATCGGTTACCAGGCCGTACATTCGGTCGGCTGATTGGCCAATTAAAACGGTCTTGTAGACGTCTGCCATAATCGATCTTGGAAGCTAAATAAATATGAGTATCGTCGATAACAAAAAAGCCTTCTTTGATTATTTTATCGAGGAGCGCTTTGAGGCAGGGCTAGTGCTAGAAGGCTGGGAAGTGAAGGCTATCCGCGCCGGTCGCGTGCACATCAAGGAAGCGTATGTTGTCATTCGCAAGGCGGAGCTTTTCCTGATTGGCTGCCACATCACACCCTTGCTTTCAGCCTCGACCCATATCGTCCCAGACAGCACCCGCACCAGAAAACTTCTTCTGAATGCTATTGAGATTCGCAAATTGATTGGCAAGGTTGAACAAAAAGGCTATACCCTAGTACCGCTCAATCTTCATTTCTCCAAAGGCAACGTCAAGTGTGAAATCGGCCTAGCTAGAGGTAAAAAACAGCACGACAAACGCGCAGCGACCAAAGAACGCGAGTGGGAAGTTCAAAAAGGTCGAATCGCTAGAGGTGATTTAAACGCTTAAAACCTCAAAACTGGTTTAGACTGGCCTCAAGGCTAATATCAGAGCAATTATGCACCTGTATGGTGCAATACAGCACCAAGCTGCTTCAAACGCCCTTAATCGATTCCCCTCAAAGGCTTTAGTTTTATATTTATGAAATTGCCTTTTGACGAAATGCTCGACGCTGCTGGCAAAGCGCGTCCCCACTACCAAATTTTTCACAACTGGTTAAAGCAGCAGAGCGACACCCTCATGGGTCTCAAACGCGCTGAAGCAGACCTGATCTTTCGACGAGTAGGCATTACGTTCGCCGTCTATGGGGATGACCTTGGGTCTGAGCGAACTATCCCCTTCGACCAAGTGCCGCGTATTTTTACTGCTAAAGAATGGGGGCAACTTGAAGCAGGTTTGCGTCAACGGGTAAAAGCGCTCAACCGCTTTATCTACGATGTATATCACGATGAAGAAATTATCAAGGCAGGCATTGTTCCAGCCGAACAAATCTATAACAATGCGCAATACCGCCCAGAGATGCGGAATGTTAGCGTGCCACGTGACATCTATGCACAAATCGCTGGTATTGATATTGTGCGCGCAGGTGAGGGTGAGTTCTACGTTCTAGAGGACAACCTACGAGTGCCTTCTGGTGTGTCTTACATGGTGGAAGACCGCAAGATGATGATGCGCCTCTTCCCAGATCTCTTTCAAAAATACCGTATCGCTCCAGTTGAGCACTATCCAGACCTTTTGCTGGAGTGCCTGAAATCAGTCAAGCCTGATGACGTTAAAAAACCCAATGTGGTTGTGCTCACGCCTGGTATGTATAACTCTGCATATTTTGAACATAGCTACCTTGCCCAGCAAATGGGTGTTGAGTTAGTTGAAGGTAAAGATTTATTTGTGAAGAATGAACAAGTCTTTATGCGCACCACTCAAGGTCCCGAACGTGTTGATGTGATCTATCGCCGCGTGGATGATGACTTCTTAGATCCACTGGCATTCCGCTCTGACTCAACCTTAGGAGTGGCAGGCCTATTATCAGCGCATCGCGCCGGTAATGTGACCTTGGCAAACGCTATTGGCACCGGTATTGCAGACGACAAATCAATTTACCCTTACGTGCCGGAGATGATTGAGTTTTATCTTGGCGAAAAACCAATTTTGAATAACGTACCTACCTTCCAATGTCGTAAGCCAGATGATTTGGCATACACATTGGCTAATTTAGAAAAATTAGTAGTGAAGTTGACTCATGGTGCTGGCGGTTACGGCATGTTAGTTGGACCAGCTTCAACTAAAGCAGAGATTGAAGAATTTAGAGCGCATTTGATTGCCAATCCCGACAAATACATTGCACAGCCTACTTTGGCGCTCTCGACCTGCCCAACCTTTGTTGAGTCAGGCGTGGCTCCAAGACATATTGATCTACGACCTTTCGTTCTCTCTGGAAAAACCATCAAGATGGTTCCAGGCGGCCTAACCAGAGTTGCCCTCAAAGAAGGCTCTTTAGTGGTGAACTCCTCTCAAGGTGGCGGTACTAAAGACACCTGGGTCTTAGAAGATTAAGAGGGATAAATAAACATGTTAAGCCGCACTGCTGATTGTCTATATTGGATGGCTCGCTACACAGAGCGTGCAGAAAATACTGCCCGCATGTTGGACGTCAACCATCAAACCTCTCTGCTACCACAGCCTACTGAGTTTTTAGAACAAAGTTGGAAAAAGTTACTCACCATCTCAAAATTAGAGGAAGCTTTCTTAAGCAAATATGATTTTGTGAATCGTGAGAATGTTTTAGATTTCATGATCTATGAAACCAGCAATCCCTCTAGTATTGTTTCTTGCCTATATGCTGCTCGTGAAAATGCCCGCGTGATTCGGGGCAAGATTACCTCTGAAGTTTGGGAAACCCAAAATACTACCTGGCTGGAATTACAACGCATCCCAGAAGCTAGGCATCAAGCAGATCCTAGTAGACTATTGGAATGGGTTAAGCATCGTTGCCATCTCTTTAGGGGGGTAATGCATGGAACCATGCTGAAGAACGAGGCCTTCTACTTCATTAATGTGGGAACGCTACTAGAGCGCGCCGATAATACTGCCCGTATTTTAGAAACGAAGTATGAAGATCAGGCAACACTCAAAGTATTAAGCCCTAGCAAAACTGCTGAAGATGGCACCGATGGCGAGTTCTTTGATTTCTATCACTGGGCTGCACTATTGCGATCCGTTTCGGCTTTTGAGATCTACCGTCAAATTTACTCTGATCAAGTAACACCTAAACAGGTCGCCCAACTCTTGATCTTTAATAAACAGATGCCTCGTTCACTAGTCTGCTGCGTGAATGAACTCATTCCATTGATATCTGAAGTCAAGAATCAACAGTCTAAAGAAATCGAGCGCTTGCTCGGTAAGCTCAAGGCAAGTTTGGATTACTCTGACATTGACGAGGTTTTTGAACAAGGGCTAGAAGAGTTTATGGAAGCCTTCCTAGAACGCATTAATCATATTGCAGATGAGTTCAGTAACGCCTACCTCATTCCGTTAGCAGTTGCCTAAGATCCAACAAAGAATATATGCATCTAAAAATTCGCCACCGTACTGAGTATCGCTATGAAACCCCAGTGCGCTACTCTATCCAAGAATTACGCTTGACACCGCCAAACGTTGCTGGTCAACAAGTAGATAAGTGGAGGGTAAGCACGCCCATTAAGGCGTCTAACTCTATAGATACTTTTGGTAATGCTTGTAGCGTCTTTGTCCAAGAGAGCCCTTATACGTCGATGATGATTGAGGCAGAAGGTGAAGTACATACTCGAGATGCATTTGAGGTTCGCGATGAACTCAATGCAGTTTCGCCTTATTACCTGCTGCAGCAGACCAGTCTGACAGAGCCAACAGATGAAATGCTGGAGTATTTCTCATACAGTCTTCCCAAGAAAAATACTGTTGATCAAATTATCAAGCTCGCTGAAGCTGTTCAGGGTTTAATTGTGTATACCCCAGGGCAGACTAACTTTGCTACTACTGCTGCCCAATCCTTTGCTATGAAATCTGGTGTCTGCCAAGATCATTCCCATATTATGTTGAGTCTATGTCGCGCCTCCGGAATACCAGCGCGCTATGTGAGCGGCTATTTTTTCGCCGAAGAATCTCCTAATTTGGCTAGTCACGCTTGGATTGATTTCTGCAGCGATATTGAAAAAGGAATTTGGGTCAGCGTCGATATCACCCATGCCTGCTTGGTTGACTCGAGACATATTCGCTTAGCTATTGGTCGTGACTACTACTCTGCAGCACCGGTCAAAGGTGTTCGTACAGGTGGTGGGGGCGAGGAGCTCAGTGCCGCCATCTCTATTACTCAACTACCCTAAATCCTGAGAGTCATTTAAGAGATAATCTTAGCTAATTATTTAAGGGGAATGGGTATATGACGTATTGCGTTGGGCTTTGCCTGAAAGATGGTCTAGTATTTTTGTCGGATACCCGAACGAATGCCGGAGTAGATCAAATCGGCACTTTCAGAAAAATGACTCTGTTTCAAAAAGATAAGGATCGTTTTTTCACGCTCATGAGTGCTGGCAATCTTGCCATTACCCAAGCCGTCAAAGAAATTTTGTTGCAAGGCCAACTTCTGGATGGCAAAAATCTATGGAATGTTGAGAATGCACATGATGCAGCAGTAGTTGTAGGTAATGCCATTAAGCAAGTTTACGAACGAGATCATAAAGCCCTTGAAAAGGCTGGCATTGACTTCAACTGCAACCTGATTTTTGGTGGTCAGGTAAAAGGGGAAAGTCCGCGCCTCTTTAATATTTACTCTGCCGGTAACTTTATTGAAGCAACCCCAGAGACTTGCTATTTTCAAATAGGTGAATCTAAGTATGGCAAACCTATTCTGGATCGCGTGGTGAATTTTTCTACGCCACTAAACCTTGCCACGAAGTGCGCTCTCATCTCTATGGACTCCACACTCAACAGTAATATTTCTGTTGGCCTCCCGTTAGACCTATTGGTTTATGAGAAAAACTCCTTTAAGGCTAGCAAGCTAGTGACCCTAGATGAGTCCAATCCCTACTTCCAGATGATTCATCGTCTTTGGGGTGAAAAACTCAGAGCGGCCTTTAACTCAATTGCTGAACCAAGCTGGAGTGGTGCCAATAAATCAAGCTCAATATCAGAGCCAGCAAAAAAAATGGGGGCTGTTCCTATACATCGACAACCTGCTAGAAAGCCTTCTAGCAAAGTAGCTAAGCCCGTAACTCAAACTCGAAAAAAAGTTTCTGTTAAGAAAAAAGCCTAGATCAAATCTAGGCTTTTTTGCTGTACCTCTTAGGAGAATTTGGCTTAAGCCTTCAAACTCTTACCTAACATTTCCCAAGTTTCAACTACGCTATCTGGATTCAGAGAGATGGAAGTAATGCCCTTCTCTACTAACCAACGCGCGAAATCTGGATGATCTGAAGGCCCCTGGCCGCAAATACCGACATATTTATTTTGTTTGCGGCAGGCATCGATTGAGCGAGCAATCATGAACTCAACTGCCGGATCACGCTCGTCAAAGTCAATTGCTAATAATTCCATACCGGAATCACGATCTAATCCCAAGGTCAGTTGTGTCATATCGTTTGAGCCGATAGAGAAGCCATCAAAGTACTCAAGGAATTGATCCGCCAGAATGGCATTTGATGGAATTTCACACATCATAATCAAACGAAGGCCATTCACGCCACGCTTGAGACCAAACTTCTCCATCATCGCAATGACGCGTTGAGCTTGAGGAATAGTCCGCACAAACGGAACCATAATCTCTACGTTATCTAATCCCATATCCTCCCGAACACGCTTCATTGCAGAGCACTCTAAGGCAAAAGCTTCGCCAAACTCTTCAGAAACGTAACGGGATGCACCACGGAATCCTAACATTGGATTTTCTTCATCCGGCTCATAACGTGAACCGCCAATGAGCTTCTTGTATTCGTTTGATTTGAAGTCAGACAAACGCACAATGACTGGCTTTGGATAGAAAGCTGCAGCAATTGTTGCCACGCCTTCAACTAATTTATCTTCATAGAACTGACGTGGGCTGGCATATCCACGAGCAACACTTTCTACTGCGCGTTTAAGATCAGGATCAATATTTGGATACTCAAGAACAGCGCGTGGATGCACGCCGATATAGTTATTGATGATGAACTCGAGACGGGCTAAGCCGACACCCGCATTTGGAATTTGACAGAAATCAAATGCCAACTGAGGATTACCAATGTTCATGGTGATCTTCACTGGAATCTCAGGCAATACACCGCGAGAAACTTCAGTTACCTCTGTCTCGATCAAGCCATCATAGATATGACCTTCATCACCTTCTGCGCAAGAGACCGTCACCACCATACCATCCTGGAGTTGTTCAGTAGCATCACCGCAACCAACAACTGCAGGAACACCTAACTCACGAGCAATAATCGCCGCGTGACAAGTGCGACCACCACGATTAGTCACAATCGCTGAAGCACGCTTCATCACCGGCTCCCAGTTTGGATCAGTCATGTCTGCAACTAACACATCGCCTGGCTGAACACGGTCCATCTCGCTTGGATCACGAATGATGCGAACAGGGCCCGCACCAATCTTCTGACCAATGGCGCGACCTTTTGCCAAAACCTTTGAGCTTCCTTTGAGCTTGTAACGCATCTCAACTTGACCAGCAGCTTGACTCTTCACGGTCTCGGGGCGCGCTTGAAGAATATAGATGCGACCATCTTGACCGTCTTTACCCCACTCAATGTCCATTGGGCGGCCGTAGTGTTTCTCAATAATGACAGCGTACTTAGCTAACTCAGTGATATCAGCGTCTTCTAATGAGAAACGATTACGCTTCTCTGGAGTGACATCAACCGTTTGCACTTTCTCAGCAGAACCTTTAGGTGCAAATTGCATCTGAATTAATTTTGAACCAAGTGCACGACGAATGATCGCTTTTTTACCTTGAGCCAGCGTTGTCTTAAAGACATAAAACTCATCTGGGTTCACCGCGCCCTGCACAACAGTCTCACCTAAGCCGTAGCTTGAGGTGATGAATACAACATCCTCAAAACCAGACTCAGTATCCAAAGTAAACATCACGCCAGCAGCGCCGAGGTCAGAGCGCACCATACGCTGAATACCAGCAGATAAGGCTACTTCTGCGTGGGCAAAGCCCTTGTGTACCCGATAAGAGATTGCACGATCGTTATATAGGGAGGCAAATACTTCACGGATCTTCTTGAGAACATCTTCGATGCCTTCAACGTTCAAGAAAGTCTCTTGCTGACCAGCAAAAGAAGCATCTGGGAGGTCTTCTGCAGTAGCAGATGAACGCACAGCAAAGGATCCTTTGCCAGAATCATCCAAAGTTGCAAAAGCTTTACGAATCTCTTCTTCAAGCTTTGGCTGAAATGGGGCTGTTTCAATCCACTGACGAATCTCAGCACCAGCTTGGGCCAAGGCGCGGACATCATCAATGTTGAGACCTTCCAAACGCTTTTGAATACGCTCAGTCAGATTGTTATGCTTTAAGAAGTCACGAAATGCTAGTGCAGTTGTTGCAAAACCAGTTGGAACACGAACCCCAGTTGAGGCTAACTGAGAAATCATCTCACCTAAGGAAGCATTCTTACCGCCGACGGATTCCACATCTGTCATGCGAAGTTGCTCAAAAGGCAATACATAGGCATCTGCCACACTGCTATTTTGTTGCTGTTGGTTGGACATAAAATACTCTCTAAAGATAAGGAAACTGGTCTAGCTGTCGCCTAAAATGCGACTTACTTTAATATGATTCTATTGTAGTGCTGACCCCCACGTTTAGGCCAAATTGATGTCTACAGAAACCCGCATTGTTTTTATCGTCTCAGACGGCACTGGTATTACCGCCGAGAACTTTAGCCAGTCGATTTTGGCCCAATTTGAAGCCTCCTTTAAGCACATTCGCGTCCCCTTTGTGGATAGCGTAGATAAAGCCCATGAAGCCGTCAGCAGCATCAACCAAGCGGCAAGTAAATACGGGGTTCAGCCCATTGTCTTCACCACTTTGGTGAATTCCGAACTGAACTCTATCGTCGCCAAGGCCAATGGTCTGATTCTGGACATGTTCCAAACCTTCGTTGCTCCTCTAGAAGCTGCGCTGGGAATGAAATCTACCCATGCCATGAATCGCCTCCATCACAATGCTGATACTGAGGCCTACAAGAATCGAATTGAGGCGATCAACTACTCGCTAGCCCATGATGATGGGCAATCTAACCAGAACTTAGCCGAGGCAGATGTCATCTTGGTAGGTATTTCCAGGGTTGGTAAGACCCCTACCAGCCTTTACCTTGCTATGCAATACGGCTTAAAGGCAGCTAACTACCCTTTAATACCCGAAGACTTCGAACGTGGACAACTCCCTAAAGATTTGGTGCCTCACCGTCAAAAGATTTTTGGCCTGATGATCGATGCCGAGCGTTTATCTGAGATCAGAAATGAACGTCGACCTGGCAGCAACTATGCCAAACTGGAGAATTGTCGCTATGAAATTAATGAAGCAACCGCAATGATGAAAAAGCAATCGATCCCTTGGGTATTAACCACCAGCAAGTCTATTGAAGAAATTGCGACAACCGTTTTACAGGCTATTAAGTCGGATAAAACGATCTTAGGTTAGCCATTAGATTGATCTAACTACGTCTTACGCGCACCGTCTCAAATAGACAAATTGCTGCAGCCGTAGAGACGTTAAGCGATTCCACTCTAGAATCAATTGGAATCGATACACTCTTCGCTTGGGCCAAGATCTCCTCCGAAACGCCTTGACCTTCACTGCCCATCACCCAGGCTACCGGATGCAATAAGTCGTTTTTTAATTGATAGAGGTCACATTCAGCATCTGCTGTAGTGGCCAACATTGGCGCCGTTACCGCACTCAAAACTTGCTGGGTCGACCATCCCTCATAAAGATCCAATAGACGATGTGCGCCCATACCGGCACGCAAGACCTTGCTAGACCATAAATGGGCGCATCCCGATAAAGCCAGCACTTTCGTAAAACCCGCTGCCGCAGCGCTACGCAAGATAGAGCCCACATTGCCCGCATCTTGCACGCGATCCAAAATAATGACATCGCCCTCAAGCGTTGCTATCGACTGTGGTGAAACAAGGCAGGATTTAGGCAGGTCCAATAACCCTCCAATATGGGGCGCATTAACCAAATCACTCAGCAAACTCCATAAGACACCATCCAATTGATACACCTTGGTATCAGGGCAGATCTCAATATGCGCATAAACCGCTTCAGCAATTTCAGCATTCTTGAGCCCCAGATCTGAGGTCAATATTGTCTTAAGAGCAGGATCACCTACCCAAGTTTGTATGAGATGGATGCCTTCGAGCAAAGCATGTCCGCCTGCTAATCTCGCCTTTTGACCCTTTGCACCTGCAGCTTGTAAGAGTCGAATTTCTTTGAATAATGGATTCTCTTTTGAGGTGATAAGTTCAAAGTTCATATCAAATTACCCAGCAATTGCTTCCAGGACTTTACGAACAGGCGCAAAACTTTTGCGATGTTCAGAGCAAGCACCGAATTTCTGAAGGGCGGCAAAATGCGCCTGAGTCGGGTATCCCATATGCTGAGCAAAACCATATTCTGGATGACGCTCATGCAGAAGTTGCATTTGACGATCGCGCGTTACTTTGGCCAAGATAGAAGCCGCTGAAATTGCCGGCTCTTTCGCATCGCCTTTGATAATCGCTTCGGCAGAAATTGGTAACTCTGGACAACGGTTGCCATCGATCAAAGCCTTATTTGGCCAGCATCCTAATCGAGTCGTTAAATCCTCAATAGCACGTCGCATCGCTAACATGGTTGCTTGTAATATATTGATCTGATCAATCTCGACAGGACTAGCTTCGCCCACACCCCACGCTTTTGCTTTTTCCATGATTTGTTCATACAAGAACTCACGCTTTGCTGGCGTCAACTTTTTGGAGTCTTTTAAACCCTCAATAGGATTATGCGGATCGAGTACTACCGCACCAGCAACGACTGAACCAACTAGGGGACCACGACCTGCTTCATCTACTCCACAGATCCAAACCAAACTCATGATCCTGCTCGCTGTTTTTGGGTATGTTTAATCGTTTGTGCAACTGCTTGAGCTACCAATAAACCTGTAGGGCGCCGCAAAGTTTCATGCATTTGCACAAAACGCTCTTTCAGCTTTGCTACTTTGATTGGATTATCCAGCCAATCTTGCAAGGCATTTAATAACTTTTCTGCAGTAGCATCATCTTGCAAGAGCTCCGGAACTACAAACTCGCCACAGAGGATATTTGGTAAACCTACGTAAGGCAAATACCCTTGACGCTTCATAATCTGCGCCGTCAACCAAGGTACTTTATACGAAATAACCATAGGCTTTTTCCATAAAGCTGCTTGCAATGTTGCTGTCCCACTAGCTATCAGAACCACATCCGCTGCCTCAAGCACTTCATCTGCCATACCATCTAGTAAATGTATCTGAATATCGGGATGATTATTTTTTGTTTGAAGTAGCAACTGTTCAAGTGGCTCTCGTAATTTTGGTGTTGCTACCGGAATCAAGAAATTAAGCTTCTGCCCCTTTAACCTACTGGCAAGCAACTGCATTGTTTCAAAAAAGACGGGGGCAATCAACTCAATCTCAGAGCCTCGGCTACCAGGCAATACAGCAATCACAAGACTATCAAATACATTGGTCGAAAGATGTAATGTGTTAGCAATCTTTTCACGGGCTTGCTTTGGATTTGGCTCAAGCGGAATCTCGCTAGCAAGAGGATGGCCAACGTAAGTAGAAGGTACGCCCGCACGATCATAAATTTCTGTTTCAAAAGGAAAGATGCAGAGCATACGATCCACTGCTTGCGCGATCTTTTTAATCCGCCCCGCTCTCCAAGCCCAAATGGATGGGGATACAAAATGCAGAGTAGGAATACCAGCCTTACGTAATTGAATCTCAACCCCTAGATTAAAGTCCGGAGCATCGATTCCCAAAAAAACATCTGGGCGACCATCGCCCAAGAGGTGAGCAATCAACTCTTTACGCATTTTCAGAATGGCAGGAAGCTGTTTAATTGCCTCAACATAACCGCGAACACTCAATGTATCCATCGGCCAGTTAGAGCTTAAGCCTTCCGCCTGCATGCGAGGGCCACCAATGCCATAGACCTGAAGGCCAGCCATATCTGGAATTTGATTTAATGCGCTAAGGACTGGTGCCGCGAGTAAGTCACCAGAGGGTTCGCCAGCTACACAAGCTAACTTTGGCAAAGTATTCCCGTTAATTAACGAATGATGCCGCGAGTAGATGCGGCAATAAAGTCATGGAACTGGGCCAGTTTTTCAGCAGTCGCTTGGTCGGCAGTATTTGCCACAACCATCTTCTGAATCTCGACTTTAGCTTCTTCAAAACTTAAACCATCCTTATAGAGGACTTTGTAAGCCTGACGCAAAGCCGAGATGGTTTCACTTGAAAAACCACGACGCTTTAATCCCTCTACGTTAATACCGTGAGGCGAGGCTTTATCACCAGCCGCAATCACAAATGGTGGAATATCTTGTACCAAAGCTGACGCACCGCCAAGCATGGCATGCTGACCAATGCGTACAAATTGATGCACGCCAGACATACCACCCATAATCGCCCAATCATCTACCTGTACATGACCTGCAATTTGTGCATTACTTGAGAAAATTGTGTGATTTCCAACTTGGCAATCGTGTGCAATATGGACGTAGGCCATGATCCAATTGTCATTACCAATACGAGTGATACCTTCATCTTGAGAGGTACCCGTATGAATCGTTGTGAATTCACGAATAGTATTGCGGTCACCAATAATAAGTTGCGTTGGCTCACCACGGTATTTCATATCCTGCGGGGGTCCGCCAATTGCAGCAAAGTGAGCAAAGTTATTCCCTACACCAATGGTGGTGTAACCCTCGATTACAGTATGTGAACCTACTTTAGTCCCTGAACCAATTTTGACATTGGGTCCAATTACTGAATATGGGCCAACCTCAACATCGCTAGCGAGCTCAGCTTTGCTATCTACTACAGCAGATGCATGAATCTGAGTCATTACACGCCTTTCGTACGAACCGCACAAGTAATATTTGCCTCGGCAGCGATTTCACCATCGACCGTTGCTTGTACGGCAAACTTATAGATGCCAGCGCGCCCACGCTCTAACTTTGCAGTCATGATCAACTGATCACCAGGCAGAACTGGCTTTTTAAAGCGTGCGCCATCAATACCTGCAAAGTAGTAAATAGCATCTTCAGCTCGCTCCTCAGAAAAAGTGAGTAACGCGGCTGTTTGCGCCAAAGCTTCAATAATCAATACACCTGGCATTACCGGAAAATCAGGAAAGTGCCCCTGAAAGAAAGGCTCATTCATAGTCACGTTTTTAAGCGCAGTAATGGTTTCGCGTGGAGTAATTTCCAATACGCGATCAACCAATAAAAAAGGATAGCGATGTGGCAGCAACTGGAGAATCTTATTGATATCGATCGCAATTGGAGTGCTCATAATGACCTACTTAAAAGTGAATATAAATGAATGATGAAATGCTTTTAAGACTCAGAATTCTTATTGTTATCTAATAAACGTAAACGTTGACGTATTTTATCTAGGCCACGCAAAATCGCTGCATTTTTCTCCCAAGCACTATGGGGCATGGAGGGATAAACCCCTGTGAAATGCTGTCCTGGCTCGGTAATAGAACGAATAATGGAAGTATTGCCTGAAACTGTTGTTCGATCAGCAATGGTCAGATGGCCGGCAAAGTTCGCCGCCCCGCCAATAATGCAGAAGTTACCGATTTTTGTGCTGCCAGAGATTGCAGCGCAGCCCGCAATAACGCAGCAAGCACCAACAACTACATTGTGAGCAATCTGAACCTGATTATCAATTTTGGTTCCAGAGCCAATCACGGTATCACTCATTGCGCCTCGATCGATCGTAGTTGATGCGCCAATTTCAACGTCATTACCAATGACAACATTACCTGTTTGTGGGATTTTGACCCACTCTTCGCCTTTAGATGAAAAATCAGGGGCAAATCCAAAGCCATCAGCACCAATGACGGCGCCGCTATGAATAATGCATCGCTCACCAATTTGAGTGCCTTGATAAATCGATACAGATGGATAAATTAGAGTATCACTAGCAATTACGCTATTTCTAGCAATGCTTGTATTACCTAGAATAGAAACTCGCTCACCAAGCCTTACGCCCGCCTCAATCTGCACAAACGGTCCAATATGACACGAATCCGGGATGACCGCCGAAGGATCTATCGCAGCACTAGGATGAATTCCAGCGGCATATGCTGGCGCACTTTGCTTTGCAAAATATTGCGCCATTCTTGCAAACGTTGCATAAGGATTTTTGGATACGAAATAAACGCGCTTACTCGGAGTAGGTCCTTTGATTTCTTGCAAGAAATCAAAGTCTGCTTTGCTGACAATTAAGGCCCCCGCATGACTCTCAGAAGCCTGCTGACGATATAAAGGATTTGACAGGAAAGAGATTTGATCCTGTCGTGCAGATTCAAGTGGGGCTAACCCAATAAAGGCACTAGAGGCCTCCCCCATCAAGCTTGCTTGAAACTGTTCGGCCAGCTCAATGGCGGTAGGCATAAAGCTTATTTTTGGCTATTTAAAGCCTTGATGACATCATCGGTGATGTCAGACTTTGGATTAACAAAAGCCGCTTCTTGAACAATGATGTCTAATTTTCTTTGCTCAGCAATTTGGCGCAAAACCAAGTTTGCTTTTTCAGCGATCTTTGCACGCTCTTCAAATGTACGTTGATTTAGATCTTCAGTAAATTCACGTTGCTTGCGTTGCAACTCACGGTCCTGATCAGCCAAATCGCGTTGACGACGTACACGCTCCGCTTCATTCATAATCGCACCATCTTTATCAAGCTTTTCAGCAGCCGCCTGAATTTTTTGGGCATTATCACGCAATTCATTTTGGCGTTTAGTGAATTCGGTTTGTAAGCGAGTTTGCATCGCCTTAGCTAAATTTGACTCATTAAACACTTTTTCGGAGTTAACCACTGCTACGCGAGTACCCGCATCTTGCGCAAACGCTTGCGCGGGAAGAGTAAAAAATGTAGCGGCAATTAAGCCGACTTGAATCCATTTTAAAAATTGAGACTTCATAAAACCATCCTTAAGCAATTAAAACGCCGTACCCACTTGGAACTGCAAACGTTGGATATTATCCGTTGGCTGAGACTTAATCGGGATACCATAACTAAATTTTAATGGTCCAAGCGGTGATATCCATGATAAACCCAAACCATATGAGTATCTCAGGACTAGATTGATATTTTCACCAAAGGCATTACCGCCATCAACGAAGGTAAATACTCGCAGAGTTTTATCAACGCCAGACCCAGGCACCGGAACTGTATATTCGACGTTACTCACAATCTTGGACTGACCACCAGTTGGCTGATAAATGCCGTATACAGTGTTGTAGTACTGAGGGCCTAATGAGCCCGGGGCATAACCCCGAACAGAACCAATACCACCCACATAGTAGTTTTTAGTAATTGGGAAAGGGTTGCTACCATAAGCCTCGCCGTAACCAACCTCACCATTAAATGACAAGATATTGCCCTTAGAGAACGAGTGGTATTTTTGATACTGGCCATACAGGCGATAGAAAGTCATATTCCCTACAGGCGTTCCAACCTCGGCAGAAAATTGCTGCAAAGAGCCATCAGAGGGAATTAGCGCACTATCACGCCCATCACGCGCCCAACCTACCGTTAAAGGTACGTTATAGGTGGTTAAGGTTCCTGGATAGCCTGGTGCCGCAATTCCATATTTTTGGGCATAGTTCAAATAAGGCACGGGAGTGTTAACTGTAGTTTGGATCTGGAAGGCCTCGACACCAGACCCAAAGAACACTCTATCCACCTCGGTGTAAGGCACTCCAAACTTTAAATTAGTACCTACAGACTTAATTTGATAATCAGGGTCGCCAACATAGTAGAGGGGCTTGGATGATCGATAGTAAAGATCGGTATATCGACTGATTCCGTCTTCTGTGAAGTAGGGATCGTAATTTGAAAGGGTTAAGTTTTGATTGATCTTACCCACCGAAGCATTTAAGCCAACGGATGTACCCGTACCAAAAGCATTGTCTTGATTAATGCCTGCGGATAGGATCAGTTTTTCGGTAGAGGAAAAGCCGGCGCCAATCGTAACGGCACCTGTCGGCTTTTCGGTAACCTTCACATTTACATCCACCTGGTCTGGAGATCCAGGCACATCCTCGGTAGTGATATCTGTTTCGGTGAAATAACCCAACCTACCCAAACGCTTTTTAGATAAATCGATCTTGTCACTATCAAACCAAGAGCTCTCAAATTGCCGTATCTCACGACGAACCACCATGTCACGAGTTTTAGCGTTTCCAGAGATCTCTACTTTGCGAACGTAAATCCTACGGCCTGGGTCAATCACCAATGTGAGATCAACTTCCGACAACTCTCTACGTATGTCCGGTTGAGGATTAATGATTGCAAAGGCATACCCATAAGAACCCAATACTTCAGCAATTGCTTTTGTACTCTCCGTCAAGCGAGCGGATGAGAAGGTGTCGCCTGGTTTCAGAACGATTAACTGCTTAAGTTCAGCCTCTTTTCCCAATAATTCTCCAGCCAACCGGACATCTTTAACCGTAAATTTCTTACCCTCGCGAATACTGATTGTTAAATAGATGCCTTTCTTGTCAGGCGTAATAGATACCTGAGTAGATTCAATCACAAACTCGAGATAGCCACGATTTAAATAATATGAACGGATCGTTTCTAAGTCGGCAGTGAGTTTTTGCTTAGAGTAAAGATTATCTTTGCTGTACCAAGAAAGCCAGCCACCGGTTTTAAGCTGCATCTCGCCCCTGAGAGTACCCTCGCTAAATGCTTCATTACCAATGAAATTAATTTCCTGAATTTTGGCGACAGGGCCTTCATCAATATTGAAATAGATAGCAACCTGATTGCGCTCTACAGGAGTCACTGTGGCAACAACTTCTGCTGCAAACATGCCCTTACCTACATACTGGCGCTTTAACTCTTGCTCAGCCTTATCAATTAGCGCTTTGTCATAAAAGCGAGCCTCTGCTACACCAACACTCTTTAAGGATTTTCGAACGATTTCGTTATCAAACTCTTTCATTCCAGTAAATTCAATACGGGAAATTGTTGGGCGCTCCTCAACGATGACAATTAGAACATCGCCCTGAGCCTGAATTTGCACATCCCTAAAAAATCCAGTGCTATACAAAGCCTTGATTGCTTCGGCACCTTTTTCCTCGGTGAATTTGTCTCCGACTTGAACGGATAGGTAGCTAAATACCGTGCCTGGTTCTACACGCTGCAATCCTTCGACGCGAATATCTTTTACAACGAATGCATCCGCAGCATAAATATTCAAACTCAATCCAACGGCTATAAGCACAAGCAATTTGGATGTAAATCTTGCAATCAAGGAAGGGTAGGAAGTCAGAAAGTTCAAGGCGAAAAATAGCGTTGTAAATCGTTAAACAAGGCCAGTAGCGATAGTGATATCAACAATAAAAAGCCCACTTTTTGGAACTGTTCTTGCATTGAAATCGAAATCCGCTTTCCAGCAACCAACTCCCATGCATCATACAGGAGCTGACCCCCATCAAGCATGGGGAATGGCAGTAAATTTAGCAACCCAATACTGATACTGATTAATGCCAAAAATGCCAAAAAAGGTTGCCACCCAACCTGAGCAGACCTGCCCGCCATATCGGCAATACTTAAGGGGCCCCCAAGCTGTTTTATGGATGTTTTTCCGGTGAACATCCCCACCATCAGCCTCAGAGACACCTTGGTGATTAACCAAACCCTGTGGGATGCATAGCCCCACGCCCGAGTAGGGCCAAACTTCAGCTCATTCCACTCGCTTAGAGGCGTTTTTCGGGGTAAAAGACCCAAATCACTCATCGCGTCAGCTTCTGGGTGAATTTTGGGTAAATCCTGAGTCTTGAAGGTCTTAACAGTCTTACTACCATCCGAGGCTTTTAGCTCCAAAGCAAAACCATACTCCCCAGTCAAAGCATCCATCAAAGTCCACCGCAAGGCATTCCAACTGGGAACCGGCTCAAATTCACCAGAAATAGGCACAGATTCCTGCCCTAGGGTTTGCCATCCAATAACCTTATCCCCCTCGGTAACGCCCAATTTTGCTGCCACAGAATTTTCTGGTGGGCTTTGTAGGACAGCTGGTAGTTGCGGTACTCCAGATATATAAATCAAAGCGAACAGCGTAATGGCTAAGAAAAAATTAGCAAATGGTCCTGCCGCCACAATTAAAGAGCGCTGCCAAAGAGGCTTTTGATCGAATGAGTTAGACAGATCCTCTACAGCAATTTTCTGAGAGCGATCTCGACCATCTAATAATTTAACGTAACCGCCCAGAGGAATCGCAGATAACATCCATTCCGTTTTATTTTTTGCGCGATAAGTAAAAAGTGGCTTGCCGAAACCAATAGAGAATCGAAGCACCTTTACCCCACACAAGCGAGCGGCTAAGAAGTGACCAAACTCATGGAAGCTTACCAACACACCAAGAGTTAATAAAAAAGCGCCAAGAGAAGTTATTGCTTGCAAATAAAGCCTCTATTCATCAGTCTTTTTAGGGAGAGCAAATAAACTCATGCGCTATTTTTCTTGCACGAGTATCGGCATTTAAAACCGTCTCTAAGGAATCTGCATTAACAGGTGAAACGGCATTCAAGGTTTTCTCAACAACCAGGGGAATCTGCAAGTATGGAAGGCCATCATCTAAAAATGCTGCCACTGCCACTTCATTGGCGGCATTTAATACTGCAGGAGCTGTGCCGCCTGCTTTTGCGGCCGCAAAAGCCAAGGCAAGACATGGAAAACGAGCTAAGTCAGGTTCAGAAAAATTCAGATCAGCCAATTGGGTCAAATTCAAAGGCACTACCCCCGCATCAATTCGTTCTGGCCATGCCAATCCATAGGCAATCGGAGTTCGCATATCAGGTTGACCCAATTGCGCCAGTACGGAACCGTCACGATAGCGCACCATTGAATGCACTACGCTTTGCGGATGAATTAATACTTTAATTTTTTCAAGTGGCAAACCGAACAACCAAAAGGCTTCAATCACTTCAAGCCCCTTGTTCATCATCGTCGCCGAATCCACTGAAATTTTTCTACCCATCACCCAGTTCGGATGAGCGCATGCTTGTTCGGGAGTAATGTTGGTTAATTGCTGGAGAGGTGTATTTCTAAATGGTCCGCCAGAGGCAGTCAACCATAACTCCTCAACACCAAGACTTACATGGGGTGACTTAGCAAACTCATTTGGCAGGCACTGGAAAATAGCATTGTGCTCACTATCAATTGGTAGCAACTCACCACCACCATTTTTCATAGCCTGCATAAATAAATTACCGGACATCACTAGGGCCTCTTTATTGGCTAGCAATACCCTTTTCCCAGCACTTGCAGCGGCTAAGGCAGGCACCAAACCAGCAGCACCGACAATAGCAGCCATGACCGTATCGCATCCCGATTCTATGACGGCGGTTACTAGAGCTTGCGCGCCATACAACACTTGAGTTTTGATATTCTTTTCGAGCAATAGTTTTTGCAGGTGTGCTGCATCACTCGACTCAGAGACAACCGCAATCGCAGGCTTAAACTCAATACACTGATCAGCCAGTCTCTCTATTTGTCTACCCGCAGTCAGAGCCACGACCTGAAAGCGATCAGCATTCGACCGAATGACATCTAACGTATTAACACCAATTGAGCCCGTTGAGCCCAGGATCGCAACATGCCGTACCACTAGACCAATCCTGCAAGCAAAGCTGCAATGGGCATCGTCGGAATTAGCGCATCTACGCGATCTAACACACCACCATGCCCTGGCAACAAATGACTACTATCTTTGACGCCAGCTAAGCGTTTTAACTGGGACTCAAAAAGATCCCCAAAAATACTGAAGACTGTTAAGACCGTCACCATCAAAAACATGGGAATCCAACCAAAACGAATCGCCCAAGCACCAAACAGGGTAGATTCGAACGGCAAGAAAAAGACGCATGCTAAAGCGTACACATAACAAAGTACAAAGCCGCCTACTGCACCCTCAACCGATTTGCCTGGACTAATTTGTACGGCGAGCTTACGCTTACCAAATGCTTTGCCGACAAAATAAGCGCCAATATCTGCTACCCAGACTAAAGCCATAGAGCTTAATAAGAACACCAACCCTAACTCGCGCAAGAAAACCAGTGCAAACCAGGTTGCAGGCAACAGGATGAATCCGAGTAAAACATAAAAGGGGCGCAATTTTTGCAAAGATAGATTCATGCCTTTAGCCAGAATAAATGGGGCAATAAAAAACCAAAAAAACACTGCCATTAGCAATAAAGAAAATTGCCAGCTAACGTTTTGCATACCCAGCAAAAATAAAATGATCGCCAAACTAAAGAGTGCATAAAGGTATGCAGACCGCTTTGCATCAGGAGCCAAAAGTCGACTCCACTCCCAAGCACCAGCTAGCAAAGCAACCAAAAAGAATATGCCGATATATATTGCCGGCAACAAAAATAAGATCGGCAAGAGCACTGCCAACAAAACAAGGGCAGTAATGACTCGGGTTTTTAACATGTGGATTGGTTCAGAAAATTAAACTGCATCACTTATCACTTGCGATGCAAGCTGAGCACTGGTGCGCCCAAAGCGCCGCTCGCGCTGACTAAACCAATCAAAGGCTTTGTGCAACTCAACCTCATCAAAGTCTGGCCACAAGACATCCGTAAAGTACAACTCTGTATAGGCTAATTGCCATAGCAAGAAGTTACTAATTCTTTGCTCGCCACCAGTTCGGATAAATAGATCCGGCTCTGGGGCATAAGCCATTGAAAGATGTGGCTGCAATAAGTCTTCGCTTATATCTGCAGGTTTTAAATTTGGATTAGCAACTAAGCAACGTTGCATAGCCTGCAGAATATCCCAGCGACCACCGTAGTTTGCGGCAATCGTAAAAGTCAAAGCCTTACAGCTAGCAGTCTTTTCTTCTGAAAACTGGACCATTTCCTGTATAGCATTATCAAAACGACTCAAATCACCGATCAAACGCAAACAAATATCATTTTCAGCAAGGCGCGATACTTCACCCTTGAGAGATTTGAGAAACAGCTTCATGAGGAAGCCAACCTCTTCAGGCGGGCGACGCCAGTTTTCAGAGCTAAAAGCAAACACCGTCAGGTATTCAACGCCAATGCGGCGGCACTCTTGCACGATCTTGCGGACTGCACCCAAGCCCTCAGAGTGACCAGCCACCCGAGGCATCATCCGCTTACTAGCCCAACGCCCGTTGCCATCCATGATGATCGCCACATGGCGAGGAATAGCACTTACCTCTGGAATTGTCTGTGTTGAACTAAGGTGTTGGGTCATAAAAGAAAGTGATGCAAACAGACCTTAAACGGTCATGATCTCTTTTTCTTTTTCGGAGATGATCTTGTCAATATCTACCACCGCTTTATCGGTCATCTTTTGAATCTCATCTGTAGCGCGACGCTCTTCATCCTCAGAAATTTCTTTGTCTTTAGTTAAACGTTTGAGATGTTCATTTGCATCACGACGCAGATTACGAACCGCAATCTTCGCATCTTCACCTTCACTCTTCACCACCTTGGTCAGCTCACGGCGACGCTCTTCCGTTAATGCAGGCATGGGTACGCGGATAACAGTCCCCTGTGAGGCAGGATTTAAACCTAAATCAGAATCGCGGATCGCCTTCTCAACTGCAGCAACCATTGTCTTTTCAAATGGCTGTACATTAATCGTACGCGCATCGGCTAAACCTAAGCTGGCTACTTGGCTCAGTGGTGTTGGGTTGCCGTAATACTCAACTTGGATATGCTCCAAAATTCCAGGATTTGCTCGACCAGATCGAATCTTTGCCAAATTCGATTTCAAAGACTCGAGAGACTTTTCCATCTTTTGATTGGTATTGGTTTTAATTTCTGCTGCAGACATCAGGCCTCCTATTAAACGTGTACCAAAGTACCCTCAGACTCACCTTGCACTACACGCATTAATGCGCCTGGCTTGAGAATCGAAAATACTTTGATTGGTAATTTGCGGTCACGACACAATGCAAATGCTGTGGCGTCCATGACTTGTAGGTTTTTGATGAGACACTCATCAAACGTAATGGTTTTATACAGAGTGGCGCCAGGATCTTTGACTGGATCCGCGCTGTAGATACCATCAACCTTAGTTGCCTTGAGCATTACTTCGACACCCATCTCAGCACCACGTAAGGCAGCAGCAGTATCGGTAGTAAAGAAGGGGTTACCGGTACCAGCAGCAAAAATCACGACCTTACCTTCACCCATTGCACGAATCGCACGCGGGCGAATGTAGGGCTCAACCACTTGATCCATTCTTAATGCGGATTGCACTCGAGCCTCAACCCCTTTTTGACGCAAAGCATCTTGTAGTGCGAGAGAATTCATCATCGTTGCCAACATACCCATATAGTCAGCTGTTGCTCGATCCATGCCTGCTGCACCACCAGCAACACCGCGGAAAATATTTCCGCCGCCAATAACGATAGCGAGTTCTACACCGCTATTTACCACTTGAGCAATTTCTGAAACCATGGAATCAATGGTGACCGGATTGATGCCAAAAGCATCATCCCCCATCAGGGCTTCACCAGATAATTTAAGGAGGACGCGTTTGTAGCCTGGCATGTTTTTATTTTCCGTAATTTGCCAAGTACTTTACATACTTAGCTTATTGATCTTTAAGCACTTTTTAATATCTCCGTCAAATTATAAAGGGCTTGGGACAGACCAAACAAAAGGGCACAGAAACTAAGGTTTCTATGCCCTTTTGGGTATTGCGGACTAGTCGGGGTAAGCCCCGAATAGCTAATTAAGCAGTAGCTTTAGAAGCAGCAGCTACCTGAGCGGCAACTTCAGCCGCAAAGTCGTCTTGACGCTTCTCGATACCCTCGCCTACAACAAACATTGTGAAGCCTTTAACGTTTGTATTGGCGGCCTTGAGCATTTGCTCAACAGTCTGCTTATCGTTTTTCACGAAAGTTTGGTTCAACAAAGAAACCTCTTTAAGGTACTTCTGAATAGAACCCTCGACCATCTTCTCAACGATTTCTGGTGGTTTGCCAGATTCAGCAGCCTTCTGAACAGCAACGCTACGCTCAATCGCAATCGATTCAGCAGGAACGTCAGCCATAGATAAGGCAACTGGCTTCATTGCAGCAACGTGCATTGCAACGTCTTTAGCAGCAACTTCATCACCATCAAACTCAACTACCACACCAATACGAGTGCCATGGAGATAGGAAACCAACTTGTTGCTGCCAGAAAAACGTTTGAAGCGACGCGGCATGATGTTCTCGCCGATCTTGCCGATCAATGCGCTACGAACTTCATCAACCGTTTGGCCGTTCAATGGCAATGCAAGCAATGCAGCAACATCAGCTGGGTTCTTTTCAGCAACCAACTTCACGCACTCGTTTACAAATGCCAAGAAATCATCATTCTTAGAAACGAAGTCAGTTTCGCAGTTCACTTCAAGCAATGCACCAGTTGTGCCATTGATTGCAGCAGCAACAATACCTTCAGCTGTAACACGGGAAGCAGCTTTACCAGCTTTGCTGCCAAGCTTTACACGCAGAATTTCTTCTGCACGAGCCATATCGCCATCAGCCTCAGTCAAAGCCTTTTTGCACTCCATCATCGGAGCGTCAGTTTTGGCGCGTAAATCGCCAACCATTGCAGCGGTAATAGCGGCCATTATTCAGCTTTCCCTTCTTCAACAAACTCTTCTTCACCTTCTTTAACTGCTGTCAAGATTTCTTGAACAGAGTTTGCTTTGCCTTCGAGGATTGCGTCAGCAATGCCACGTGCATAGAGGGTTACAGCTTTGCTAGAGTCATCGTTACCAGGAATAATGTAATCAACACCTTCTGGTGAGTGGTTGGTATCAACAACAGCAATCACTGGAATACCAAGCTTATTCGCCTCAGTAATCGCAATCTTGTGATAGCCAACGTCTACTACGAAAATCGCATCAGGAACACCGTTTAAATCTTTGATACCACCGAGTGCTTTTTGCAACTTGTCGAGATCACGATCATTTGTCAAAGCCTCTTTCTTGGATAGCTTTTCCCAGTCACCAGCTTCTTTGGCAACTTCCATATCTTTCAAGCGCTTCAAAGAACCTTTAACAGTTTTGAAGTTGGTGAGTGTTCCACCCAACCAACGGCTGTCGATATAAGGCATACCAGCACGAGCAGCTTCTTCAGCAATGATCTCGCGTGATTGACGCTTGGTACCAACAAACAAAATCGTGCCACGATTAGCAGCAACTTGTTTTGCGAATTTCAGGGCGTCCTGAAACATTGGCAATGTTTTTTCCAAGTTGATGATGTGGATCTTATTGCGATGACCGAAAATAAATGGGGCCATCTTTGGGGACCAGAAGCGCGTTTGGTGACCAAAATGGCAACCGGCTTCCAGCATTTGACGCATGGTAACTGACATAACTTCTCCTAAGGGTTGGTTCTAAAGTTGAGTCCTAGCTGCGCTAAAAAACGCCACCCTGGAAGGCTCAACTCGCGATTTCAAGTCCAAATAGACCTGATACTGAAATTATAGCTTAAATATCAAGGCTCTAGCTAAGTCAAGCCAGACTGGGAAAGACTGCTGGCCGACTTAAAGACGGTTTAGAGGTCCTGAAAATGGAAATTCTGCCTAAAATTTAAGCAATTAGAGCCTGCCAAATCTTCACAAGTCGTTGATAATCAAGGCATGAATAGTGTATTTACTGCAGAAAAAGACATCCTTGGGATGCGCGAGGCTGGCCGTTTGGCTAGCGAAGTTTTGGATCATGTTGCGCCCCATGTAAAAGCCGGGGTGACAACTGGTGAATTGGATCGTATTTGCCATGAATACATGCGCGACGTCCAAAAAACGATTCCAGCTCCACTGAACTACCAACCTCCCGGCTACCCTCCATTTCCAGCATCGATCTGCACTTCAGTTAATGACGTGATCTGCCACGGCATCCCCGGAGAAAAAGTTCTCAAAAGTGGTGACGTTGTCAATCTCGATATCACCGTTATCACTCCAGATGGTTACTACGGTGATACCAGTCGCATGTTTATGGTGGGCGAAGTTTCGGTGATGGCAAAGCGCCTTACCCAAATTACTTTTGAATGCATGTGGCTAGGAATTGCACAAGTTAAGCCTGGGGCATCGTTAGGAGATATCGGACACGTGATTCAAACGCATGCAGAAAAAGCAGGTTACTCCGTTGTTCGCGAATATTGCGGGCACGGCATTGGCAAAGTATTTCATCAAGATCCACAAATTCTTCACTACGGTCGCCCAGGCACTGGTGAAAAATTGGAAGCAGGCATGACATTCACGATTGAGCCGATGATCAATGCGGGCAAAAGAGATATTCGCACCATGCCCGATCAGTGGACTGTAAAAACAAAAGACCGAAGTCTTTCGGCACAGTGGGAACACACTCTTTTGGTTACCCAAACTGGTGTCGAAGTTCTCACATGGTCAGAGGGCAGCAACCCACCACCAGAGTGTGTCAAAGGCCTGAGCTTTAGACCCTCAACAGCTAACGCTTAATCAAATGGGTCAGAAGTCATCGGAAAATATAATTACGGATGCAGCAAGTCTTCGCGCTGCTCGCGAAACTGCTTATGCTGAATTTAAGAAAACTCAGGCTGTTGGCAAGCTTACTAAGCAACTGAGCAAGTTAACCGATCAATTACTTTCTCGGCTATGGAGTGATTGCGAATTAACGAGTGAAGCAACGCTTGTCGCAGTTGGCGGTTATGGAAGGGGCGCCCTCTTCCCTTACTCTGATATCGACATCCTCATATTACTGCCGTCAAATGCAACGATGGTCGATGCCTTATCAAAAAGAGTGGAGCAATTTGTTGCCAAATGTTGGGATACTGGGCTTGAGATTGGATCGTCAGTTAGGACAGCACATGAATGCATCTCAGAGTCAGAGCAAGACATCACCGTTCGCACCTCTCTGCTTGAAGCGCGTTTGATCTGCGGCAAAAAACAGCTCTTTAAAGAATTTGCCACCGCCTTTGAATCCGCAATGGATCCTAAAAGCTTCTTTCAAGCCAAGCAGGCGGAGCAAATTCAACGTCATTACAAATATCAGGACACACCCTACTCCCTTGAGCCAAATTGCAAAGAGAGCCCCGGCGGCTTACGCGATCTTCAGGTGATCTCTTGGGTCAGTAAAGCCGCATTGTTGGGTGACACCTTTAAAGATTTAAATCAAGCTGGTCTAGTAACTCAAAGAGAGCTTACAGAACTCAATCGCAATCAACGCTTTTTAGAAACCCTGCGCGCTAACTTGCATTTACTCGCAGGCCGCCGCCAAGACGTCATTGCTTTTGACTTGCAAGCACCCCTTGCAAAATCTATGGGGATCGAAACGGATTCCTCACGGCAAGCCAGCGAAGCCATCATGCGACGCTACTATTGGGCCGCGAAAGCAGTTACCCAGCTAAATGACGTACTGTTGCAAAACATCGAAGCACTACTGTTTCCGCAGGAATCCAAAACAACTCACCCGATTCCAGGCGAGGGAAATGAATACTTTATTGAAAGACAGGGTGTATTGGATATTACCGATCCACAACTCTTTCAAAAGCATCCTGAACAAATTTTGCGCACCTTTTTGGTATTTGCTCAAACAGCTAATGTCAAAAGTCTCTCAGCAACTATTTTTAGGGCGCTCTATAACGCTCGCCAGAAGATGGATGCAAAGTGGCGTGCGAATCCCATTAATCGCGCCCTGTTTATTGAGATTCTGAAACAGCCAGAAGGCGTAAGTCGTGCATTCCAACTTATGAACCGTAGTAGTGTGCTGGGTCGATACTTACCAGCCTTCAGAAAAATTGTTGGGCAAATGCAGCATGACTTGTTTCATGTCTATACCGTTGATCAGCATATCTTGATGGTGTTACGCAATGTACGCCGCTTCATGGTGGTTGAGCACACCCATGAATTTCCTTTCTGCAGTAGCTTAATTGCCCACTTTGAAAAGCCTTGGTTACTCGTGATTGCTGCACTTTTTCATGACATTGCTAAGGGACGCGGTGGCGATCACTCGCAACTTGGCAAAGCAGATATGCGCAAGTTTTCTAAAGAACATGGGTTAGATAAAAAAGATACCGAGCTACTAGTATGGCTAGTTGCAGAACATCTCAATATGAGTCAGGTAGCTCAAAAGCAAGACATCACGGACCCAGATGTCGTCCGCGCATTTGCCAAGAAGATGGGTGATGAACGTCATCTCACCGCCTTGTACTTGCTTACTGTTGCAGACGTGCGTGGCACCAGCCCTAAAGTTTGGAATGCCTGGAAAGGTAAGTTACTCGAAGATCTCTATCGAGCAACCCTGAGAGTACTAGGCGGTGCTAAACCCGATGCGTCCTCTGAACTAGCCCAGCATCAAGAAGAGTCGAAAGCCAAATTACGCCTTTATGGCATCAATGACGATGCTTATGAAGAGCTTTGGAAGCAGTTAGACGTTGCATTCTTTCTCAGACAAGATTCGTCTGATATTGCATGGTTAACACGTCACCTCTATAACAAGGTGAACACTGATCAGCCCATTGTGAGAGCAAGGCTATCTCCAATTGGCGAAGGCTTACAAATCGCAGTCTATGTAAAAGATCAAGAAGATCTTTTTGCCAGAATTTGCGCCTACTTCGAAAAACATGGCTTCTCGATTTGGGATGCCCGTATTCATACTACGCGACATGGCTATGCATTAGATACATTCCAGATTTCTGGAAGTAATTTAGTGGATGAAGGTGGTAGTTATCGTGATCTCATTCAATTGGTAGAGTTTGAATTGACTCGGGCTTTAATGATTACGGAGCCTCTTCCTAATCCAAGCATGGGTCGCCTCTCTAGACAATCACGCACTTTCCCAATTCAGCCTCGTGTTCACATGGTGCCAGATGATCGCGGAAGATATTACACACTCGCACTTTCAGCAAGCGATCGCACAGGGCTACTCTACACAATCTCAAGAGTGCTAGCCAAGCATCAAGTGTCGATTCACACTGCAAGAATCAACACCCTAGGCGAGCGAGTAGAAGACATATTGCTATTGGATGCTGCTAACTTGGGCAAAAACCCAAAGCTGCAGATTCAGCTAGAGACAGAGTTGCTTGAGGCCTTGGGGGCTTGATTAAGCTGAGTGAGCACCCGTTGAATGCGAGCACTTGCAATTTGATCAAAAGAAAACCAACTAAAAGCAATCTCTTCAGAGGATTGCTCCTTTCCCAATAACTTAAGCCTATACAGCAGATCGATATGCAAATGAGATCCCTCACCTTTATGAGGATTAGCAGGGATTTCATGCACATCTATATCGAGAGGCTCTAAGTCATCGGAATCTAAAGCACAAACTAAGCCAGTCTCTTCATAGACTTCGCGAATGGCTGCCTCACATGGAGACTCACCTTCATCAATATGGCCACCAGGCTGAAACCATTGCTTGATGTAAGGGTGAAATATTAATAAGACCTTATTATGGTAGATAACCAAACCGCTGGCAGTGATATGTCCAGGTTGATTTGATCTTGTAAAAGGACTTTTGTGATTAAGAATCTCATAAATCCTATCTCGAAAAAATGCATCATATTTACTGATGTCAAAATTTTTTATGTCTTGAGTATCAAATTTTTTCATAACTTACCGAAAAGACTACCACCCCAGTAATAAAAAATACAAATGAGATAAATATAAAATCTCTTAGCCTTACTTTTTCGCCAAGAAATAGGTAGGCAAATACCGCGCCCAAAAAACCAGTTGAATTAAGTATTGGCCAAAGAACCATTAAATTTTTTGCTGTAATTGCAAATATAAATGTGACTTGTGTAACGACGGTTAAAAATCCTCGCAAATAAAATCCAGCATGCGAAATAAAATGCCTAGGAAATATAAAAATATCAGAGACCTTATGCTTAAACAACAAAAGAAAACATGAAAATCCAAATCTCCAAACCAAGACGGAAAAAGCAACTGATAGCAAGCCCCAAAAACCTCTGCCAAGACTCATATCCAAACCCACAAAGGAAGCAAAAAGACCTTGGGTTGTTAGCATCAAAACCAAAACAATGGAGGGTTTATAGGTTTTTTTAACAACATCAACTCCAGCCGAGAAAATAAATATTGCGAATACTATCGGCAAAAGTAAAAAGACGCCGTACGAAATTGAATAAAAACCTAAAAGCACCAAAATCAAAGGGACTGTTAAATCAGCAGACTTTGATAAAACCGCTACATCCGTCACCCTTAGCACCATAAATGCATAAGAAAAAGCATAGGCTACGAATTGAATCAGAATTGATAGAGAAGCAACTTCTAAAGAAAGCAGATCATCAAAGCAATCATCAATTGCTGGTGTAAATAAAATAATAGGTAGCATTAGAATAATCGGTAACAAATTATTCCAATAACTAATTATTAAAGGGCAAACCTTATCTTGTCGAAATTGCTTTCGATCAACTACATTTAGTCCTGCGCGACTGAATGAGGATATTACAGATGCAAATAATGGCATAAACTCAGACATTAACTCATTTACCTCTTAAGCATACTGATGATGCGATATCCATTTTTCAGCTATAAATTTTTTATCTAAGTCTGGCAAGCAAGTAATTTCATTCCTGGGTGCATCATGGAGGCTTCCAATTGAATAAATGATTTCGCCCTGTACCAACTCAATAAAGCTATCCACGACTGCGCCATGAACAAAATTCACCGAGTTACCTTCGTTATGTATATATACACACCTTCCTTTCGTAAAAATTGTGCAGGTATGCTCTCTTGCTGATGAAGAGGCAATACCAACTTTATTTCGAAGGCATGCCGATAACTCATCATCAGAAGAAGTTGCGCAAAATATATGAAGACCATCTTTAAAGTAAATCTCATCAGCAATAGAAAGGGATTTATTGCCCGTAGCACAAAATAGAACATCTACTGAACTTAAGAATTCAGGCCTTGAGGATGTATGGAAACCCAGAGATAGCGCCGAAGCTAGAAGAATGGGATTTGAATCAAATACGTCGACCCTAGAACCTCTAGATGATAAAGATAAGGAAATTGATTTTCCAATCTTCCCAAAGCCTATAACTCCAACTCGCTTACCAAGAAGGATTAATCCATGTGAGCGCATAATCGCCTCGGCCGAAAAAACAATGGCCTGACCAACCAATGAATCCTCAGGCTCCTTAAGAGGGCTTCGCGCAACTGAAATTACTGGAGCAAGATCATCATAAGCATTTTTTCCCCTAATCAAAGTCTCGTATTTTTGATGGCCATTCTCTGTATCTTCAACAATCCCAACCATTTGTTCATCAAATTTTTTAACTAGATCCAAAGCAACATGAGAAAAATACCCGCCCATATCCACAATTACGAAACGCTCATTTTTTATAAGGCATGCAATCGTATTGATAAATTTAGTTGGGCTAGCTAGGATTGATTCTCTATCAATGTCATATACAGGATAACTCTGTTTCAAGGCATTAAGATTGGCAAATTTTTTAGAGCTTGCCTTAGGTATCACGCCAGCAACTCGGATAACACTACCTAATGCAGTTAAGAAATTTACGAACTCGACATTTGCATGCATTACAACAAGCACGCTATCTATATCTTTATACCTATCAGAACTAATGATTGAACGAAAAAATCCAGGAAATTTTTGCATGGTGAACTCTCAAACAGAAAATCTTAATGAGAGCCCTTTTAAATTACCACCTGATTTCTCTGTAAGAAATTGCCGACAGTAGGCAATAACTTCAGGTACAGAATTTTAATTACCTCAGCAAATTTAGCATCGCCGCTTCATCAATTACCGGAACGCCTAATTCTTCTGCTTTTGTAAGCTTGCTGCCGGCATCCGTGCCGGCAACAACATAATCAGTTTTCTTGGAAACTGACCCAGCAACTTTTGCACCTGCCTTTTCCAGCAAATCCTTTGCTTCATCGCGAGTCATTGTCGGGAATGTACCCGTGAGTACAAAGGTTTTGCCAGCCACTGCAGCACTGATGACCTTTTCTTCTACAGATAGCTGCATTCCAGATGCCAGAAGCTGTTCGATGACTTCGCGATTGTGGGCTTCCTGCATAAAGCTGGTAATGGAATCAGCAACAACTGGGCCCACATCTTTAACCGATAAGAGATCTTCAAGAGTTGCGTCCATGAGCGCGTGCATAGATTGATAGTGATTCGCTAGATCCTTGGCAGTTGTCTCGCCTACATGACGAATCCCTAGGGCAAAAATAAATCTAGCTAGAGTCGTATTTCTAGATTGGTTGATTGCCTGAATCAGATTATCTGCAGACTTCTCGCCCATGCGCTCAAGATTCGCTAAAGCTGTAAACCCAAGTCGATACAGATCAGCTGGAGTTCTGACGAGGTTTTGATCTACTAATTGATCCACAATCTTTTCGCCAAGACCTTCAATATCAAGAGCCCTTCTGTGCGCAAAATGAATAAGTGCTTGTTTACGCTGCGCGCCACAAAATAATCCGCCACTGCAGCGAGCAACAGCCTCATCAGCGAAGCGCTCGATATGCGAATCACACACTGGGCAATGGGTGGGCATTTGAAACTCTTTCGCATCGGCTGGTCTGCGATCTTTAATAACCGAAACCACCTCAGGAATCACATCGCCCGCTCTGCGAACTGACACAGTATCGCCAATACGTACATCTTTGCGTTTAACCTCATCCTCATTGTGTAGGGTGGCATTCGTAACCGTCACACCACCCACTTCCACAGGGGCAAGCCTGGCTACAGGGGTAATAGCACCCGTGCGCCCCACTTGTACATCTATTCCCAATACCGTGGTGAGCGCTTCTTGAGCGGGATACTTGTGAGCTAATGCAAAGCGCGGGGCTCTTGAGACAAAGCCAAGTTTGGCCTGCTCTGCAAATGAATTCACTTTGTATACAACACCGTCAATGTCATAAGGAAGTGAATCACGCTTAACCCCAACCTCTTCATAAAAAGCCAAGATCTCCTTTACCGAATGAAGTACGCGTCTCTCTGAGCAGACTGGTAAACCTAATTCGGCATAGGCATTGAGTAACTCTTCGTGGGTTTTTGGCAGCCACGACTGTGGCTCTAATGCGCCCAAGCCATAAGCAAAGAAAGACAGCGGTCTTTTTGCGGTGATCTTAGAATCGAGCTGACGTAGACTGCCGGCAGCAGCGTTTCGTGGGTTGGCAAATTCTTTTTCACCAAGCTCGGCGGCTTGACGGTTCATCCTCTCAAAGTCTTTGAGATACATAAACACTTCCCCGCGAACTTCTAAAACCTTAGGGAGATTTTTTCCCGTCAGCTTCAGAGGAATAGCGCGAATTGTCCTAATGTTTGCAGTCACATCTTCGCCACTTGCTCCATCGCCTCGAGTAGCTGCCCTCACCAAAGAACCATTCTCATAGCGCAATGAAATAGCCAAGCCATCAAACTTGAGCTCCCCCGCGTAAGCTACATGATTCGCATGTAAGCCTTCTCGGCAACGACGATCAAAAGCAATAAGCTCAGCCTCTTCAAATGCATTGTTGAGGGATAGCATCGGAACTTCATGGGTAACCGACTCAAACTCTTTTAAGGCCGTACCACCCACACGCTGCGAAAGAGACTCTGGTGTAACCCACTCAGGATGAGCCGCCTCAATATCCAATAACTCACGATAGAGACGGTCATACTCAATATCAGGTAAAAGTGGGTTATCGAGAACATAGTAAGCATGCTCTAGGCGTGCAAGCTCAGCCTGCAAAAATACGTAACGCTCCGCTAAATTTGTCGGACTGTGTGACGACAAAGTAATTTCCTAGCTAAAGAGTCTGCTAGCTGTTGAAGAACCTGCTGGAATACCGGCTTTTTCAAGATTGGCATATAGACCATCGAGATGCTGACGGATACTGATCACGGCAGCCTCGCTTAAGTTAATGCCATTGTCATCCACCAACCGACCATGGGCTGCTTGGGCGATCTCAACAGCCTCTCCAAGCATTCTTTCAAAAGCGCGTTCTTCATGCGCTACCAATGGAATTTCCAGAAGTAGTGTCAACTGCGTTAGGGGCTTATTTGGGTCAAAGTCAGCACTATTAAAAATCATAGAGCCGTTGCTATGGAACTCATATTGCCTACCATTGCGTGCCAACCTAAAGCCACGTTGTCGCATCAAAGCATTAAAGCTACTCCAAGGGCATGGCTCATAAAATAAGATGTTAATACTGAGTTGAATATCACTCTCTGCGGCCATAGCATCCAACTCTTTCGCACTATCAAGCATGGTGTTGACGCTCGGCATATCGATTTGGGAGCCCAGGGTATCAGCTAAAGCCTGTGTACGAGAGCAAAAATCAGAGAGCTCAATGACGCCAATAGGTCCTTTGCGACTAGCTAGCTGAATAGCTAGCTGAAGATCGGAATACTTGGACTCAGGATGCAATTCTTCCCAGTCTTCGGCTATGTCGATATTAGCATTGAGGCCCTCACACATTGTGCGAGCGTTAGATTGGCTTTGTAAATCTCCCCAGGAATGCATTTCCTCAAGAATCTCAGAACCACTAATAGCCCCATCAAACCGAAGAGTTATAACGCAATCAATTCGCGGGTCAATTAAAAATTTTTCTCGCGAAATAGAAGCTGCTGGCCTAATAACCCCAAAACTAGGCTCGGCCCGTTCGAGAGGATGAGGATCTGCAAACCCCTTGCCGAAATTTGGCTCACGTAATGCGCTCTTGTCAACCTCGCTATGTTTTTGCTCACTTGCCTTACGACGTGCGCGCGCATACTTTAAATTGAGAATCGCAACTAATATCAAAATGAGCAGGCCAATGACCGCCAATGCAAACTGCAAATCAGACATGCCAAACTTTGTCATGATTTGTTCAGCGTACACTTAGGCCGCCTCTACCATTGAAACTGCGGAGGAGATATCAACCGCAACAATTCTGGAAACACCCTGCTCTTGCATGGTGACACCAATCAATTGATGGGCAATTTCCATAGTGATCTTGTTATGCGAAATAAACAAAAACTGCGTCTTATCTGACATTTTGGAGACTAGCTGGGCATAGCGCAGCGTATTAGCATCATCTAAAGGCGCATCAACCTCGTCAAGTAAGCAGAACGGTGCAGGATTAAGGAGGAAGAGCGAGAACACCAAAGCAATCGCAGTTAACGCCTTTTCACCACCTGAGAGTAGGTAAATGCTGCTGTTTTTCTTACCAGGCGGCTGAGCCATTACTTGAACGCCGGAATCTAATATCTCTTCGCCTGTCATTACCAGCTCCGCATGACCACCGCCAAACAACTCTGGGAAAAGTTTGCCAAAGTGTCCATTTACCTGATCAAAAGTACCCTGCAATAAATCACGTGTTTCTGCATCAATCTTGGCAATTGCATCCGTCAAAGTTTGCATTGCTTCGTTCAAGTCAGCAGATTGCGCGTCCAAAAATTGTTTGCGCTCTCGTGAGCTTGCCAATTCATCAAGAGCCGCCATGTTGACAGGGCCAAGTGATTGAATTTCAGTATTCAAACGATTCACTTCGGTCTGGAGAGCGCCCACTTTTAAGTCAGGACTAAAGTTTGCTTCCAACGCGGTCAAATCAGCCTCTGCATCAGAGAGCAATGTTGCAAATTGCTCAAAGTTTAGACGGGCAGCTTGCTCACGTAACTGCAAATCAACCACCTTGTCGCGCATGGGCTGTAAACTACGCTCAACCTGCATACGTGCTTCATCAACCTCACGCAACTGATGCAATAGAGCATCTTGTTCAGTGCGAGCGTTAGCCAAAGCAGCTTCACGAGCACTGCGTGCTAATAACAAGCCCTGCAATTTGTCTTGTGCTTCTTCGTCACTCAAAGACTCAAGCTCTTGTGTGGCGAGGTCATGTTTATCCTGAATCTCCATGATCTGAGTACGCGCAGTACTTTGATCACGCTGCAGATCCGCAATACGCTGCTGCAAAGAACGTGTTGCAAATGCAGCTTCTTGGGCAGCCATTTCAGCAACCCGCAATGACTCACGCAAGCGATCACGCTCTTGAGTAGAAAGTTCCAACTTTTCTTGCGCAACTGAAAGTGCATCTTGAAGATCTTGCTTAGATTGCTCTGACTCAGCTAAATCGGTTACAGATTGCTCTTGCGTTAGGTTCAACTGCTCACCCTGCTGACGCAACTCACTTAATTCACTCTGAATTTGTGCAGCACGCTGACTATATTGCTCTTCAGCCTGAGTTAACTGCATTCTCTCCACTTCAAAGCCATGCGCCTCTTGAACTGCTTGTTCTGCAGCAATGCGCGCCTGCTCGGCAGCTTGATGAGCCGCTTGATAGTTGGCAACGCATTGATCTAGTTCACCCTGCAATTCACTTTGCATCAATTTTTGCGCACGTAATTGCTTCTCAAGACTCTCCATCTCTTGAGCACGCGCCAACATGCCTGCCTGTTCTGAATCTGCCGCATACAGTTGAACGCCTACACGACTGACTAAGTGCCCTTGTTGTGTAACAAATGCACCGCCAGCTGGCAACTTCTCACGACGATGTAAGGCATCCTCAAGACTTGAGGCGATATAGATGTTATCTAACCATTCTTGCAATACGGATGTCAGTCTTGGAGCGCCAGCACTTTGCACGCGACTTAATAGTGGCGTGAAATCTGCTGGAGCTGATGTGTGAGCAGGGCTAATTTCTTCCGTGAGTAAAATCGCCAAGCGACTGGGCGGCGCATCATTAGCTAAGGCTAAGGTTTCTTGCACGCTCTTTGCGGTAACAGCCGCTAAACGTTCGCGTAATACCGATTCCAACGCGGCTTCCCAGCCACTTTCCACCTTGAGCTCTTGCCAGAGACGCTTACTCTCCTTTAGACCCTTACTCTCAAGCCATGGACCAATCTTGCCCTGTGCTTGAACACTAGCCTGCAAAGCAGTTAAGGCCGTTAATTTAGCTTCGGTTTGCGCCAAATCTTGATTGGCAGTCTGAATCTTTTGTTGAGCAGCATTTCGCGCTTCATCGGCAGCAGGTACGCGTTGCTGTGTTTCTCCTGCGCGCTGCTTTGATTCTTCAACCTTACGTTGAGCCATTGCATGACGATCAACGGCCATTTGCAGCGCTTCAGCATCTGGTCTACGCATCCCATCAAGCTCGCCTGTTAAACGCGCTTCACGCCCTTTAAGTTCATCTGCCTGCGCTGACATTGCACGAATACGCTCACCCAAACTAGCAAGACGTTGCTCGATAGTGGCCAAACTATCGCGGGCATTATTTAAATCGCGTGCTGAATTTTGAAATGCCTCTTCATGACTTGGCATCTGATCTTGTAAACCATTGAGCTCTGTCAATAAGGTTTGCTCTTTTTCAGCAGCCAAAGCCAGCTCATGTTCAGTGGTACGCTGTGCTTGAGCAGCATCAGTTTCTTGTACAGTCCAGCGTTGTAACTGCGCTTGCAAATCTTGAGTTTGCTGTTGTAAGCGCTGACGCGCTTCTTGCACATAATGAATCTGTGATTCAACTTGACTGACATCAGAATTTGTTTGATACAGCTCGCCTTGCGCCGCAGAGACTTTGTCTTGCAATTCGTACTGTTGAGTACGCATCGTTTCCAACTCAGACTCCGCATGACGAAGCTTGGCGGTCTGCTCTTCCAGACTCACTTGAGTATCACGAATACCGTTCGCATGGCGCTCTTGCTCTTTACCAGCCTCAGTCTGACGGACAAACCACAATAACTGCTGTTGTGACTTCATTTGTGTTGAGAGTTCAGCATGACGCTCAGCAACCGTGGCTTGTTTTTCCAGGCGGGTAAGCTGTTGATCAAGCTCACGCAAGATATCTTCAACACGCGTTAAGTTTTCTACTGTGTCTTCCAAGCGAGATGCAGTTTCCTTGCGGCGCTCTTTATATTTAGAAACGCCAGCTGCTTCCTCCAGGAACACGCGCAACTCTTCTGGCTTTGCTTCTAAGATACGATTGATGGTTCCCTGTCCAATAATTGCGTAACCCCTTGGACCCATGCCGGTACCCAAGAAGATATCTTGAATATCTTTACGGCGTACTACTTGATTGTTGACGTAGTAACTAGAGTTGCCGTCACGAGTTAAAACACGTTTAATACCTAATTCAGTAAATGCACTCCATTGACCTTGAGCGCGTCCCTCAGAGTTATCAAAAATGAGTTCAACGCTGGCACGACCCGATGGTTTACGCAAACCAGAGCCATTGAAAATAACATCCTGCATTGATTCACCACGTAATTCACTGGCACGGGACTCACCCAAAACCCAGCGTACGGCGTCAATAATGTTCGACTTTCCGCAACCGTTAGGGCCTACAACACCAATTAATTGACCAGGCATTTCAAATTGGGTTGGGTCAACGAAAGACTTAAAGCCGGAAAGTTTGATGGATTTCAGTTGCACGGCGTACTTTGCAGGGAAAAAAGAGGTTCAAATAAAGGGGTAAAAATTACATCTAAGGTGGGAAGATGATAGCAAGCTTGGGGCTACTCAGACGCGTTTTTGCCCCACCGATATAATGATAAATCTACCTTCAGGGACAAAATCCCTTAACAATCTGATAGTTAACTAAAAAGCATGAGCCAATCACCACAAAGCATCATCGAACAAGCCTGGGAAAACCGCGCAGACCTCTCACCAAACAGCGCCCCCGGGGAGGTCCGCAGTGCCGTCAATGCGGTCTTAGAGGGCCTCAATGCAGGTACCATTCGTGTTGCGGAGCGTCGCTCTGTTGGTAAGTGGGAAGTGAATCAATGGGTTAAGAAAGCCGTTTTGCTCTCTTTCCGCCTGGAAGACAACGCTCCCATGAGCGCTGGAGGCTACACCCAGTTCTATGACAAGGTTCCCAGCAAATTTGAAGGCTATACCGCCGCCGACTTTGCAGCCGGCGGATTTCGTGTAGTTCCCCCTGCAGTTGCTCGCCGCGGGTCCTTTATTGGCAAAAATGCGGTTTTAATGCCCTCTTATGTCAATATCGGCGCTTATGTAGGTGAAGGCACTATGGTTGATACCTGGGCTACTGTGGGTTCATGCGCTCAGATTGGTAAAAACGTTCACCTCTCTGGCGGCGTTGGTATTGGCGGTGTTTTAGAGCCAATTCAAGCTGGTCCAGTCATTATTGAAGACAACTGCTTTATTGGCGCCCGCTCTGAAGTTGTTGAGGGCGTAGTCATTGAAGAAAATGCTGTCCTATCAATGGGTGTCTATATCGGCCAAAGCACCAAGATTTATGACCGTGAAACTGGTGAAGTGCATTACGGTCGTGTTCCAGCAGGCTCTGTGGTTGTTCCTGGCTCCCTTCCTTCTTCATGTGGCAAATACAGCCTGTATGCAGCCATCATTGTCAAAAAGGTAGATGCCCAAACGAGAGCTAAGACCGCCATTAACGAATTACTTCGCGATTAAATTTTATGAGCGCCACCCTCGAGCTCACCGAAGCTCTTATTGCTTGCCATTCCGTTACACCGGCTGATGGTGGCTGCCAAGATTTAATTACGAAGCGCTTACAAGCCATTGGCTTTCATACTGAAAGCGTCGTGAGCGGCCCAGAAAACTTTCAAGTAACGAACTTATGGGCGATTAAAAAAGGTAAGGCTGGCGATCAAGGCAAAGTTTTAATGTTTGCTGGTCACACCGATGTCGTACCTACCGGCCCCCTTGAAAAATGGACTAGCGATCCATTCAAGCCAACTATTCGTGATGGCAAGCTTTACGGACGTGGCGCAGCTGATATGAAAACTTCTTTAGCAGGCTTTGTAGTTGCTACCGAAGAATTTGTAACGACCCATCCAGATCACCAAGGAACCATTGCCTTCTTGATTACCAGCGATGAAGAGGGTCCAGCCAATGATGGCACTGTGATCATGTGTGAGCGTTTGCAAAAACAAGGGCAACGCCTGGATTACTGTGTGATTGGTGAACCCACTTCGGTTGATCAGTTGGGTGACATGATTAAAAATGGTCGTCGCGGCTCCTTATCCGGAAAAGTGAAGATCAAAGGTATTCAAGCGCATATCGCCTACCCTCATCTTGGCAAAAACCCGATTCATCTCTCTGCACCCGCAATTACTGCTTTGGTAGAAACCGAGTGGGACAAAGGAAATCAATATTTCCAACCAACCAGTTTTCAAATCTCTAATGTTCACGCTGGCACTGGCGCGAACAATGTTATCCCTGGCGAGTTAGTCATTGACTTCAATTTCCGCTTCTCTACCGAGAGCAAGCCCGAGCAGTTGCGTGAGCGTCTTGAAAATATTCTCAAAAATGCTGGCTTAGAGTTTGAGATTGACTGGGTATTGGGTGGTAGCCCCTTTATTACTGGCGATGGCGATTTGGCTGGTGCGCTCCGCAAAGCAATTAAAGAAGAAACTAAAGTAGATACAGAACTCTCAACTACTGGCGGCACTAGCGATGGACGCTTTATTGCCAAAATTTGCAAAGAGGTGGTGGAGTTTGGCCCCTTGAATGCAACCAGCCACAAGATTGATGAGTGCGTCATTGTTGATGATGTTGAGCCCCTCAAAAATATTTATCGCAAAACACTTGAGCAACTTATTGCTTAAGCGCTCACCCATTTACTCTCTCCTCTTAATCACAATTTATCCATCATGGACCCTGAGCCTTCACAAGCGATGACAGTCAATCGGTGCATTAATCAGATTGCACAAAAGCTTGAATCAGCAAATTTACATTATGGGCATGGCGCTATTGATGCACAAAGTGAAGCGCTATGGATTGTGAGTAAGCAACTCGATCTGAGCCCAACTGAAGCGCTAGATCATCTAGAGCAAGAACTCCCCACTGAACAGCAGCAGAGGGCATACGCCATAGCAGATCAAAGAATTTCCACTCGCAAACCTCTGGCCTACATATTGGGCGAAGCTTGGTTGATGGGTGTACCGTTTTTTTGTAGCGAGCAAAGCATCATCCCTCGCTCCTGGATTGCTGAGTTGATCGTAGATGGATCCTTAGAATCTTGGCTACCTGCCGATGGAAATGTCCTTGATTTATGCACAGGCAATGGATCACTAGCGATCTTGTTAGCCCTGTCTTGCCCAGATATTCATGTCAGCGCCTGTGATATTAGTCTGCCAGCCCTCTCCCTTGCCGCACGCAATATTGATCGTCATGGTCTGAATTCTCAAGTAGAGCTTTTTGATGGAGATCTATGGGATGCATTACCAGAACCCAATGAAGATAATCTTTTTGATTTGATCATTTGCAATCCACCTTATGTAAATGCCACTTCAATGAGTGCGCTTCCTGCCGAATATCATGCAGAACCAGAACTTGCGCTTGCGGGTGGTGATGACGGCATGGATCTCATTCGCAGAATCATTGCTCATGCCCCCGATTACCTTTCGGAACGCGGAGCGATCCTAATTGAAATTGGTAATGAGTATGAGAACTTTAAAAAGGCCTTCCCACAAATTCCAGCCATCTGGATGGAAGTATCTGCAGGCGAAGAGCAAGTACTCTTAATACAAGCAGAAGACCTGCGTTAAATAACAGTCGGATTAACTCAGCTCGGCTGCCGCAGCGATTGCCTGATCAATCCGCTCTACTGGAATTACCTTTAGTCCCGGAATCTTGGTCTTAGGCATATTTGCTTTTGGAATAATGGCTACCGTGAAGCCTAGCTTAGCAGCCTCCTTCAAGCGCTCTTGACCCCGCGGGCACGGACGAATCTCTCCTGCCAACCCCACTTCACCAAACACAATCAGCTCTTTAGGCAGCGCCCGATTACGAATTGATGACTGAATTGCCAAGAGCACTGCTAAGTCGGCCGCTGGCTCTGAAATCTTGACGCCACCAACTGCATTTAAGAAAACATCCTGGTCAAAACAAGCAACACCAGCGTGACGATGCAATACCGCCAGAAGCATTGCCAGTCGAGCCTGCTCTAAGCCGACTGCTAAACGGCGTGGATTTGGCACATGCGCTGTATCAACCAAAGCCTGAATTTCCACTAATAGCGGTCTACTACCCTCTTGCGTTACCAACACACAAGCGCCAGGCACCATTTGCTCATGTTGCGACAAGAAAATAGCTGATGGATTGGTGACGCCACGCAGACCTTTTTCGGTCATCGCAAATACCCCAAGCTCATTCACCGCGCCAAAGCGATTTTTAATTGAACGAACTAAGCGGAATGAAGAGTGGGTGTCGCCCTCAAAATACAGTACGGTATCGACGATATGTTCCAATACGCGTGGACCAGCCAAGTGCCCATCTTTAGTTACGTGACCTACCATTAATACACAAATACCACTGGACTTTGCCGCCCTAGTCAGCTGAGCAGCGCACTCTCGCACTTGCGCAACAGATCCTGGAGCAGAACTTAATACTTCTGAGTACAAAGTCTGAATGGAGTCGACCACTAATACTTGTGGCTTGACGGTATCCATGATGGAGATCAGTTTTTCCAACTGAATCTCTGCCAAGACTTCAAGCTGCGGAGCATTTAGGGCAATCCGTTTTGCGCGCAAGGCAATTTGCGCGGCAGATTCTTCGCCACTACTATAAAGAACATTCATACCAGCAGAACTCATCTCTGCAAGAGCTTGCAGTAGCAAGGTGGACTTACCAATACCGGGATCGCCACCCAATAGAACCACGCCGCCGGGAACTAAGCCACCACCCAGTACACGGTCAAACTCTTCAACTCCAGTACTAAAGCGCGGTAAATCTTCCGCAGTAATTGCAGAAAGCTTTTGTCTTGGTAGTGATTGGGCTAAACCTTGGAATCGAGAATTGGATGTAGTCTCTGGCAAACCCTCTTCCAAAGTGTTCCACGCCTGACAAGATGGGCACTGCCCCTGCCATTTTGCAGAAGTACCGCCACAAGACTGGCAGATATAAACTGTTTTGACTTTAGCCAAGAGTTGCCTAATAAATGAAATGGAAATGGAGAAGAAAATTAGTCGAGCTGAGTGCCCGCTTTATTTTCTTGAGCACGCTTAGGAGCATCCTTACGGCGCTGCTCTAAATCAGCCGCTCTGGCTGCTGCTGCTTTTTGCTTATCCTCAAATTCACGCTGGTTATCAGCCCGTTCAGCCGCCTTTTCTGGAGCAGCACGCTCAGCGGCACGTTTTTGATCTTCCTGATCCTTAATACTCTTGCGTAGATTGCGCTGGACTTCATGCAAAGCACGCTCTTGCTCGCTGATCGGATCAATCTCCTTGCGGTAATCCGCTCTTGCGCTACGCAAGCAATAGTTCACCCAATAGTTTTGATAACAATCTGAAGAGGCTTTGCCCCAGCGGTACTTAGCCCAATCTCTTTGGAGCTCAAGTTCAGATTCAATCTTATCCAACTTGGCTAACTCCGCCTCTTCGGCAGGAGTAGCCAAGACAATTCCGCTAAAAGAACTGACTAGTAAAAATATTCCGATGAATATTTTAGGTCTTAGTGAAATATTACTTCTCAAATCTCTACCTTAGCGCCAAGCTCCACCAGACGGTTTGCTGGAATCTTGAAGAAGTCTGATTGACGTCCAGCATTTTGATACATCCACGCAAACAAAATCTCACGCCAAAGGGCCATTCCAGGAATATCAGTTGGCACCACAGTATCGCGTGACAAGAAGAATGAAGTATTCATCTCATCAAATTTTTGGCCTGAAGCTTTTTCAATTAATGAGATGATCTGCGCCATATCCGGAGTTTCATTAAATCCATATACCGCACGAACTACGTAAACACCATGTCCCAGATCACGCAAGGTGATGCGCTCGGAATCCTTTACATAAGGAACATCCCAAATGCTCACCTTCAGAAAGAAAACTCTTTCATGGAGAACATGATTATGTTTTAAATTATGCAAAAAAGAGACTGGCACATAATCTACGTGAGCAGTTAAAAAAACTGCCGTTCCCTCAACGCGATGTGGAGGATGCATCAACAAGGCCTCAATAAAGCTTTTGAGCTCAATGCCGTTATTAGTAGCATGCTGTCGCAAAATTTTTCGACCTTGATACCAAGTCATTAACAGGACAAAGCAAATAGCCCCAAGCAAGAGAGGAAACCACCCGCCCTCTAAAATCTTTAAAAGGTTTGCCGACAAGAAAGCTAGATCAACTGCCAAGAAAGAGCTGATTACTAACGTTACTAGCGCCGTGTTCCAACGCCATACCACGCGCATCACAATCGCCGCTAAGAAAGTGGTGATGATCATCGTTGTGGTAACTGCAATACCGTAAGCAGCGGCTAAATTTTCAGACTTCTTAAATGCCAATACTACTGCAACCACTAAAACCAATAAAGCCCAATTTACCAGCGGCATATAAATTTGACCAATTTCACGGTCGGAAGTATGGCGGACTTTCATGCGCGGAACAAAGCCAAGCAAGATAGCTTGACTGGTCATTGAAAATGCACCTGAGATAACGGCCTGAGATGCAATAACAGTTGCAGCAGTGGCCAAAATAACCAAGGGAAGAACAAGTACTTCAGGAACCATCAAGAAAAAAGGATTGCTGATCGTATCTGGATTGCCCAAAAACATTGCCCCTTGCCCAAAATAATTTAAGAGCAAGCTCGGCATCACGATAAAAAACCAACCCATACGAATTGGCTTAATACCAAAGTGCCCCATATCAGCATATAAGGCTTCCGCCCCCGTTAATACAAGAAAGACAGCGCCCAAAACGATAAATCCTTGCAATGCATGCTCTTCCATGAAATGAATGGCATACATAGGATTAACAGCGGCAAAAATAGTAGGGTTCTGCACAACCTGATACAAGCCCATCAATGCGATCGCCAAAAACCACAAGACCATAATTGGGCCAAATAATTTACCAACCACTTCGGTACCCGTTTTTTGGATAACGAATAGGATGATCAAGATAGCAACGGTGATTGGCAAAACAAAACGAGTTAAGTCGCTTGATATCACCTCTAGACCCTCAACTGCAGACAGCACTGAAATAGCCGGTGTGATGATTGCATCACCATAGAACATGCAGGCACCAAAAACGCCGGCCATGATAATCAGCAATGATCGTTTAGATCCTGTTGGCGCGGTTCTTAATGCCAACGCCATGAGTGCCAATATGCCGCCTTCGCCATGATTGTTAGCGCGCATCACGAATAAAACGTATTTAAGCGACACAACGATTGCAAAGGCCCAAAAAACCATCGAAATAACGCCGTAGACAGCATCAGCCGAAAAGGGAATACCATGATCTGGACTAAAACATTCCTTAAGCGCGTATAGAGGACTAGTACCTATATCTCCGAATACAACACCAATTGCCGCAAACATTAAAGCAACAGAAGCACCTTTTTTATGCGGGTGACTCTCACGAGAGACTTCAACCGGTCTTAATAATGATGATTCAGAAAACTCTGGATTACTCAGCGACATGAATTGTTCCTAGCGTGTTGTTGCGTGGCAATATATTACTCCTTATGCCCATTGAGGGAAATGTCGATTTCTTAGTAAAAATGCCGTTTTTTATGCGTTATTTAAAGAAATGCCTCGACGGGAGGGTCCAAAAAATGGTAGAATTTCAGCTTCAGACGCGGGGTGGAGCAGTCTGGCAGCTCGTCGGGCTCATAACCCGAAGGTCGTAGGTTCAAATCCTGCCCCCGCAACCAAGAATTACGTACTAAGCCCTTAATTTTAAAGGGCTTTTTGCTTTTTGCCCTCCAGTAATTTGAGTGGGCCTACATGTGGATCTGCATTTCGGTGCCATAGACGCTTTGCATCCCATCTCAGAAAACTTACCGAGATCTCTGGATCTTTTCCAAACTTCCAAAGTTGAGCTCCTGTCTTAGGCGTTTGAAGAAAGGGGATTCCTAAACTCTCATAGCGAGCAGTAATAGTTGGGTGCGGATGTCCATAACGATTACGGTAGCCATTTTGAGCAAAGGCAACGCCGGGACTTAATTTTGTTAACAGCCCAATCGATGAGGAAGTTTTGCTACCGTGGTGTGGCGCCATAAAAATTATTTCCCGATCGCCAATCATGTTCAAGGCAATCTGATCCAAGCGATTCGAGATTTCTTCTTCGCCCCGTTTCTCCACATCTCCAGTTAGCCACAAAGAACTATTTTTATTGCGGATCTCTAATACGCAACTCATCTCATTAGGCTTCATTGAATATTGATTTTCAAAAAGTGTTTCTTCGTGCGGATGCCAAATCAAAAAATCCACTTCATCCCAAGTCCAGTGCTGTAGATAACGACAGGGAATACTGGGTATCTTTCTTGTGTGCAAGTTCAATAACAGTACATTGTTATTTGGTAGCGACCCCATCATCAAATCAAATTGAAGATGCCTCAATAAAGAAGCTGCGCCGCCAATGTGATCACTATCGCTATGGCTGATGACCATACGATCAATTCGATCAATCCCCCTACCGCGTAAATAGGGCAAGATCACACGTTGACCGGCATCATCATTCTTCCCTTGAATCGATCCTGTGTCATAGAGCAATTTCCGGTTCGCTGTCTCAACCAGGACGGCTGTTCCCTGGCCAATATCTAAGACTGTCGCCCTAAACTCACCTGGCTTAATGGATTCATCGATCAAGCCTCCTATAGGGATGAAGAGTACAAAAGCTGGAAGCAGCGCTAACACTCTCAATCCCCATGATTGCTGAAGTCCTCCTGGGCGAATTGCATAAATAATTCCTGCTCCTGAAATTAATAATAGCCAGTTATCTGGTTGCCTCGCCCACACCACCGACCATCTCCAGCTCGCCATCCACTCAAGCAATACAGAAAGATATTCCATGGATATATGTGCAAGCAGCAAAAGCCAGCGCCCAATAAATTCTGGTAGCAGCGATCCGGCAATTGCCAATGGAGTCACGATATAACTCACTAAAGGAATGGCTAACGCATTAGCAATGGGCGATACAACTGACGCCTGATAAAACCAATACAAAGTAAATGGTAGTAAAGCAATGGTCACTACTGCTTGCACTCTGCATGCCTCTCGTAAAGCTTGCAAGGCTCGATGTGACCACTGGACCTCGAGCTCTTTGCCCGTAGGGATACCTAACAAACTGGAAGAATCCTTCATAGCAAAGAGAATGGCTGCAACTGCCCCAAACGAAAGCCAAAAGCCCGGCGTATATGGCGCCATCGGATCGATCAACAAAACAAGTGCAAGCGCCCACCACCAGATATCAAATGATCTCGGATTTCTGCCGGTCCATAATGCATAAGCTACAACACCAACCATGTACATCGTTCTTTGTGCTGGTATTTGAAAGCCTGCCAACCAGGCATAGATAAAGGCGACAACAAACCCTGCGGATGCTGCAACCTTGCTGACTGGAATAATCAACGGCCAAGTGCAACGTCGCCAGATACATGCAGCAACAGAAGCTCCAATTCCAGCCAGCATCGTGACATGCAATCCAGAAATAGAAATCAGATGCCCTATTCCTGTTGCATTAAAGACCCGCCAGTCATCTTGCTCAATAGCATTTTGATCGCCCATCACCAATGCTATGATCACGCCTCCATAGCGAGCATCTTTAGGTAGAAGCGAACGAATACGCTCGCGTAACTTCCAGCGCGCTAACTCCATGCGCAACTCAAAATCAGCAATGCCAATATCTTGAGGGATTAAGAGTTCGCCAGACTTTACAGAGCCGCTAGCACCAAAATCTTGATGAAAAGACCAGCGCTCAAAATCAAATGTATAAGGATTGAGAGAGCCATATGGTTTTTTGAGTTTCACCTTGAACCTCCAGCGCTGACCCGGAATAACTTCAGGAATCTTTTGATCACTTCTCCATGCAGGCTGCCAACTGAGATAGACCCTTTTAGGAAAGTGACTAACCCGCTCCTTTCTAGATGAAAGGTAATCAAGCTCAAAAGCAAACTTAGCGCCCGTTGAATTACTTTGCGGTAAAGCAATAATCCTTCCTTCAGCAATCAATTCCTTACCTTCCAATTCTTCGGCAAGGATATTTTTCAAACGGCATTCTGCATAGTGGGCGTTCCAGGCAAAGCCAACAACAAACAGCAAGATACTGATGGAAATGCAACGAGACCATTTGGCTCTTGGGCCTATCAATAAAACTAATAAACACAGCATGCCAATAGACAAGCAAACTAATAGCCATGCTGAAGGTATTTTTGGCAAAAAGAAAAGGAGTGATCCCCCGGCAATGAATGCCGTAATCGCTAAGCGCAAGAATTTAAGAGGCTGGGGTTAAATTAGGTTTGCTAGCGCAAAGAGCTGACCAACGCGGTAGTGCCTGCATAGCATTGCTCCACACTGCGAAAGCAAATTCAGAATCTCTGATGCCACGTAGGGCAGCTAACTCTTTGGCAATTCGCTCTACAAACGCAGGCTCATTGAATGCAATACCCTCTTCTTTTAACCAGGCAGGCGGGATGTCGGGAGAATCTGTTTCCGTAACAATCGAATGGAGGGGAAGTTCTGTTAATAACCTACGGATCTGCAGCGCTCGCTCATAAGTTGCGGCACCACCAAATCCTAATTTAAAGCCTAGTTCAATAAACTGATCGGCCTGTTGAAAGCTGCCATTAAACGCATGGGCAATTCCGCCAGAAATATTGCGGCGTCTTAATGCTTTCAAAATAGCATCTTGAGAACGACGCACATGCAAAATGACCGGCAATTGATATTTTTGAGCCAGATCTAATTGAGCATGAAAAAAATATTCTTGTTTGTGCGGATCTAAGCCTTCTACAAAGTAATCGAGCCCAATTTCACCAACACCAACAAATCTTGGATCAGAGAGTGACTGCTCAATGTGCTCATCAAGATAGGAGATGTCTTCCTCATGGGCTTGATTGGTATAGAGAGGATGAATACCTAGCGTATAAACTAGCCCGGGAATCTCCTCTCCATATTGAGATGCAATCTCTTTTACCCGCATGAAATCAGCCGCTTTTACTGCGGGCAACAATATAGCTTGGACGTTCTTTTCTTTTGCAGCAGAAGTAATAGACGACAGAGTCTTGGAGAACTCGGGTGCGTCTAAGTGGCAGTGAGTATCAATCCACATAGGATGCCCTACTGCACGAAAGTCTTTAATACTCCACGCTCTAAATGCAAAATACGATCGCAGCGTTTTGCGCGCACAGGGTCATGCGTCACGATTACAAAAGCAGTGCCTTGCTCGCGCGCAATATCGAGCATTAAATCAAATACCCCATCTGCAGTTTCAGTGTCTAAATTTCCAGTAGGCTCATCTGCCAAAACACAAGCAGGATTACCTACCAACGCCCTAGCCACTGCAACACGCTGACGCTCTCCACCAGATAACTCACCCGGGGTATGCTGCACTCGGCTTATTAGCCCAACAGCATCAAGCATCTTAGAAGCCCTACGCTCACTATCGGTGCGATCAAGACCTCTTATACGAAGTGGTAGCGCAACATTTTCTAGCGCTGTGAATTCATCTAACAAATGATGGAATTGGTAAATAAATCCTAAATTTTCATTACGAAGCAAATCTAACTGTCTCACAGAGAGTTGCGAAAGCGCAAGGCCCGACAGCGTAACTGAGCCAGCCGTGGGCGAATCAAGACCACCTAACAAATGAAGTAAGGTACTTTTGCCAGAGCCTGAAGAGCCAACGATCGCCACCTTCTCACCAGGATCAACCATTAAATCAACACCCTTTAACACCTCAACTGCAGTAGGCCCTTGGCCATACTTCTTACTGAGGTCACGCGCTATCAGCACTGGATTGGCAGCTTTACTCAAATCATTCATAGCGCAATGCCTCCGCGGGCTGCACCTTAGCAGCGCGACGACTCGGGTAGAGCGTTGCCAACACTGAAAGGCCAAATGCCATCAAACCAACGGTGAGCACATCATTTAATCTCACATCGGAAGGTAGCTCACTAATAAAATAGACATCGCGCGGTAAAAAGCGCACGCGGAATATCGCTTCAATTGCGGGAACAATCACATCGATATTTAGAGCAATTAATAGGCCCAAGCCTACACCCGCTAAAGATCCTAATAATCCAATAGCGAGACCTTGAATTAAAAAAATTCTTTGAATTAAGCCTGGGCTTGCGCCCATTGTTCTTAATATTGCAATATCAGCTTGTTTTTCATTCACCGTCATTACTAATGTAGAGACCAGATTAAAGGCAGCGACCGCAATAATCAAAGTCAAAATAATGAACATCATCTTTTTTTCAGTTTGAACTGCAGCAAACCAATTTCGATTAGAGCGAGACCAATCCGTAATCCACAATGCCTGAGGTACTACTGAGGCTAATTGGGTAGCTACTTCTGGCGCGCGCTGCATATCGTCAACCTTGACTCGAAGTCCGGATGGATCATGCAAGCGCAATAAGGCTGCTGCATCTTTCCAATGCATGATGGCAAGCGAGCTATCGTATTCATAGTGGCCGCTATCAACAATACCTACTACTTGAAGTGTACGCATGCGCGGCATTGCACCTGCAGGAGTCAAATCACTCTCAGGAACAATGAGATTGATTCGATCGCCGACATGAGCACCCACTAAGGAAGCAAGTTGAGCGCCTAAAGCAACCCCGAAAGCGCCCGGCTTGAGATCAATAATGCCTCCCGCAACAAATTGCTTTGGGAGGTCGGAAACTTTTCCCTCGTCATCAGGCGAAATGCCACGAATAGCAACGCCACGCATAACATTGTCACGAGTGAGTAATCCCTGAGAACCAACCATTGGGGCAACACCAACAACATGAGGCTGCTCCGCCACTTTCAAGGCAATTGGCTCCCAATTTGCTAATCCATCAGGCGCGGTAATTTCGACATGAGAAAGTACCGAAAGCATGCGATCGCGCACTTCTTTTTGAAAACCATTCATCACCGATAGCACCACAATCAGAGATGCCACGCCCAAAGCGATGCCGGCAGTAGAAATTCCAGAAATAAAGGAAAGGAAGCCATCACGCTTACCAACCGTCTTGCGACGCTTGGAGCGGGTATAGCGCAAGCCAATTTCTAGCTCAATGGGAAGTCTCAACATAGCCACAGTTTAGACAATTGCAAGGGCAAACTGATGGAATACCTAAATGCCACCTAAAATCAGGGGAATGACTGCAAATATGAACTCCCTGCAAAACGCTCCACGGCGCTTTACCCTGATGCTGGCCGGGGAGGATGCTTTAGATACACAGAACATTGGGGATCAGCCATTAAAAGGGCTCCCCCATGAGCGCTTCTTATTAGGAGATTTGACTCCAATCGCCCCAATCCTTCTCCTAGGCCAATCATCATTGACGGTAAATCCAAACCAGGAAATTGCCTGCCTACAACCAGTTCATCTGCATGCTACTCGCGACCATCTGATTTTGATGAGTCAGAACCAGATTGATCTGACCATCAAAGAATCATCTGAACTTCTCAAAGTCGCTCTTCCCTTTATAGAAGAAGATTTTCAGAGTCCAGTGTTATTTCATGACCAACATTACTGGTTTATTCCTGCGGGGCCTTTTGCAAGTTTGGCAAGCTATAGCGTGGATCAAGCGCATGGTCGCAATATTGATTGGTGGATGCCACGCGATACAAAGGAGCAAGGTGTCGCAAAGCGTTGGCGTAAATTGCAGAATGAGATTCAAATGCTTTGGCATATTGGCCCCGTCAACGAAGAGCGTGAGCAACGTGATCTACCAAGCATTAACTCACTTTGGATTAGTGGCATTGGCAAACTCAGTGATGTGCAAGCTCCCCAAGCAATCACATCATCCCGTCAGGTCTATGGTGAGCATCCCTTGCTAGCTGGTCTAGCCAAGTATTTGAAAATACCCCATAACAACACAGTTAAAACTGGAGGGCTTGCTGGTGCTTTTGCATGGCTTGATCAGCCAGAGACAATTTGGCCTGTTCTAAGCAAAGCTTTAATAGATAAGCAACTGGACGCGCTTGCACTAATTGATTTTTCAAATGGAAAAGTGCGAGAGCGCATCTTTACTGCAAAAGATCTTTACAAAAAATCTTGGGCGTTTTGGAAAAAAGCAGAACCACTCACCTGGAAAGAAATCGTCTCTTCATGAGCCTCTTCTCCCAAAGACCTTACTCTGAACGGACTGCTACTTGGCTTCAGCAAAGTGGCCTGCATCCGTTATTGGCTCGCTTATATGCCGCCCGTGGTTTGGAGTCTCCAGAAGAGCTGTCACTAGAACTGAAAAATCTGCTTTCTCCAACAGAGCTCAAGAATTGCATCTCTACTGCAAGCTTGCTAGCAGATATTCTGGAGAAAAAAGAGCCCATGCTCATCGTTGCAGACTATGACTGCGATGGAGCCACAGCTTGTGCAGTGGGTCTAAGAGGGTTGCGAATGCTCGGGGGAGCAGATACCCCTATTCAGTTTTTGGTACCCAATCGTTTTACGATGGGCTATGGCCTAACCCCCGAGGTAGTTGAGCTCGCAGCACAGCAAAACCCAAAACCGAAATACCTCATCACCGTTGATAACGGTATTGCCAGCGAGGCAGGTGTCGATCGTGCCCGTGAGCTTGGGATGGAAGTCATTGTGACTGACCACCATCTACCAGGCGATCGATTACCCAAAGCCACAGCAATCGTCAATCCCAATCAATCGGGTTGTACATTTCCAAGCAAAGCACTCGCAGGTGTTGGTGTGATGTTTTATGTATTGGTGGCATTACGTGCAGAGCTTCGTCAGCGCGGAAAATTTACCAACGAGACTCAACCAAAGGTTGAGAACTTATTGGACCTTGTTGCACTAGGGACCGTTGCTGACGTTGCACAACTTGATCGCAATAATCGCGTCTTAGTTTCAAATGGTTTAAAACGTATTCGTGCCGGGATCTCTCAGCCTGGTATGCAAGCTTTGTTTCAGGCTGCTGGACGGGATCCTCGCAAAGCCAATACGTTTGATTTAGGTTTCGCTATTGGCCCTAGACTCAATGCTGCTGGGCGTCTGGCGGATATGACACTTGGCATACGATTGCTGCTGACAGATAACGTTGATGAGGCAATGACCCTCGCACAAGAACTCGATCGCATTAATCGCGAGCGCCGTGTCATCGAGACTGGTATGCAAGAAACTGCGCTCGCCCATCTATCTGAAGATCAATTGGCTGGAACGATGGCGCAACGCACGAGTATTTGCCTGTGGAATCCCGAGTGGCACCAAGGTGTCGTTGGCATTGTGGCCTCACGCTTAAAGGAACGCTTTAATCGTCCTGCAATTGTCTTTGCTCCTGATGGCAACACTGGGGAAGAATTACGCGGCTCTGGAAGATCATTAACCGGCTTTCATTTGCGGGATGCACTCGATATTGTTTCTAAACGTGAGCCAGGTCTGATTCTGAAGTTTGGTGGCCACGCAATGGCTGCAGGCCTGACGATTCGTAAGTCTGATTTCGAGAAGTTTGATACTTGCTTTCAAGAAGTGGCAAACAGTTTATTGACCGATGAGATCTTAGAACGTCGCCATCCTCATGATGGTGCTCTTCAACCTTCAGAATTTACGCCCGAAATTGGCGACTTACTCGCAGAAGAAATCTGGGGTCAAGGATTTCCACAACCAGTGTTCTATGGTGACTTTGAAATCACCCAGCAAAGCCTCATGAAAGAGAAGCATCTTCGATTGATGGTGCGCCCTCTAGGCCCCAATGCCTCTGAAAACACACTAGCCGCTAAGCCATTAACAGCGGTTTGGTTCAATCGAACCCAAAGCCTACCGGCCAGAGCCAAGCTTGCATACCGCTTGGTCACCGATCGCTACCAGGGCCAAGCCCGAGTTCAGCTCATGATTGAGGCTCATGACGAGACTCCCGCAGCCTGAGAGTCAGATGCAATAACCCCCTTATAATTAGGGGATGGAAGCTGAACAACTCAATACTATTTCAAATACCTTGTCCGATCTGCTCACCCGTGAGCAAGCACTTCGGGGGTATCTTTGACTTCGAAGTAAAGTCGCGTCGCCTTACTGAAGTTAATTCGATTCTGGAAGATCCCACGATTTGGGATGATCAAAAGAAAGCGCAAGCACTGGGCAAAGAGAAAAAATTGCTCGACGGTGTTGTTGCTACTCTCACCGATTTAAATAACAATATCACTGGCGCTATCGAACTATTCGATATGGCCAAAGAAGAAAGTGATTTTGAGACGATTGCTGCGATTGAGCAAGACGTTGAGAGTTATAGCAAGATCATCAACGATCTTGAGTTCCGTCGGATGTTCCACAACGAGATGGATTCTTGCAATTGCTTTATTGATATTCAAGCAGGTGCCGGCGGTACTGAAGCCTGCGATTGGGCCAGCATGCTCTATCGCCAATATCTCAAGTATTGCGAACGCAAGGGTTACAAAACCGAAATCTTGGAAGAGTCTGATGGTGACGTAGCTGGCATTAAGAGCGCTACGATTAAAGTCGATGGTGAATATGCATATGGACATCTGCGTTCTGAGACTGGTGTACACCGTTTAGTGCGCAAGTCTCCTTTTGACTCTTCAAACGGACGCCACACTTCATTTGCTTCTATCTATGTCTACCCAGAGATCGATGATTCTATTGAGATTGAAGTCAATCCCGCCGATATTCGAACCGATACCTACCGCGCCTCTGGTGCGGGTGGACAGCATATTAATAAAACCGACTCTGCAGTTCGTCTCACCCATATCCCAACGGGGATCGTAGTGCAGTGTCAAAACGACCGAAGTCAGCACCGCAACCGCGCTGAAGCGATGAGTATGCTCAAGTCACGACTTTATGAGCACGAGATGCAAAAGCGTCGTGCAGAACAAGATAAGTTAGAGGCCAGCAAGACTGATGTGGGCTGGGGTCACCAGATCCGCTCCTACGTTTTGGATCAAAGCCGTATTAAAGATTTACGCACTAACGTTGAGATCTCCAATACTCAAAAAGTGTTGGACGGCGATCTCGATGCCTTTATTGAAGCTAGCCTAAAGCAAGGCGTTTAATTACTGACCAATATGAACGATAAAACCAACTCAGCCAATACATCAGCACCAGTCACTGAAGCTGTTGATGAGAACCATATCATCGCCGAGCGTCGTGAGAAGCTTGCCAAGCTTCGCCAAAATGGCGTTGCCTTCCCAAATGATTTTGTCCCAACCCATTTGGCTGCTGACTTACACACTCATTACGATAGCCTCACTAAAGAAGAGCTCGCAGCTAAAAAGGTTCATGTCAAAGTAGCTGGCCGCATGATCCTCAAACGTGTGATGGGTAAAGCCAGCTTTGCGACCATTCAAGATCGCAGTGGACAAATTCAGTTTTACATCAATGATGAGTTGACTGGTGCAGATACCCATGGTGCCTTTAAGCACTGGGATATGGGCGACTTTATCTCTGCTGAAGGCAATCTGTTTAAGACAAACAAGGGTGAACTTTCAGTCGAGTGCAACAACTTACGTCTTTTGAGTAAGTCTTTACGTCCCTTGCCTGACAAGTTTCATGGCCTCTCAGATCTGGAGACTAAATATCGCCAGCGCTATGTTGACCTGATCGTTAACCCAGAAAGCCGCAATACATTTAAAGCACGCAGTAATGCGATTGCATCATTACGTCGCCATATGCTCGATGCTGACTTCATGGAAGTCGAGACTCCAATGCTTCATCCGATTCCTGGTGGTGCAGCAGCAAAACCATTTATTACTCACCATAACGCACTCGATATGCAGATGTTCTTGCGTATTGCGCCTGAGCTTTATCTTAAGCGTCTAGTAGTTGGCGGCTTTGAGCGGGTATTTGAAATCAACCGCAACTTCCGTAATGAAGGTGTGAGCCCACGCCACAATCCAGAATTCACAATGATGGAATTCTATGCAGCCTATACCGATTACCGTTGGTTGATGGATTTCACCGAAGGTTTGATTCGCGCCGCCGCTATTGATGCGCAAGGTACAGCAGTACTGACTCACCAAGGACGTGAACTCGATTTAAGTAAACCATTCCAGCGCTTAACTATTAATGAGGCAATCCTCAAGTATTGCGGCCAGTCAGGCAAGAGCTACGAGGCCTCTCAGTTAGAGGATGCGACTTTCATTCGCGCTGAATTGAAAAAAGGTGGCGAGAATCCCGATTCTCCAACTCTTAAGAATGCTGGCATCGGCGCATTGCAACTAGCCTTATTTGAATTGGTTGCAGAGGAGCATCTCTGGGAGCCAACTTACATCATCGATTACCCAATCGAAGTAAGTCCTCTAGCTAGAGAATCAGATACCCGCCCGGGGATTACTGAGCGTTTTGAACTTTTCATCACTGGTCGCGAGATTGCTAATGGATTTTCTGAGCTAAATGATGCCGAAGATCAAGCCAATCGCTTCCGCAAACAAGTAGAGCAAAAAGAAGCTGGTGACGAAGAAGCAATGTACTTTGACCATGACTTTATTCGCGCGCTCGAATATGGCATGCCTCCGACCGGTGGGTGCGGCATCGGTATCGACCGCTTGGTCATGCTGCTCACGGATGCGCCAAACATTCGTGATGTGATTCTCTTCCCACACTTGCGCCGCGAAGAAGAATAATCATTCCCGCAATAAACAAAAGGCACCCGAGGGTGCCTTTTTTATTAAGGTTATTGCGGCTAATTGAAACAATTCCGAATTATGCTGGTAAACCCTTTTCATCAAACACACCCTCAAACAACGCAGAGCTCAAATAGCGCTCAGCAGCATCGGGCAGTACAACTACGATTGTTTTACCTGCGTACTCAGGCTTCTTAGCAAGGCGAACTGCTACCGCAGCAGCTGCGCCACAAGAGATCCCAACCAAAATACCTTCCTCTTTAGCAATGCGGCGAGCAAACTCAATTGCCTCTTCATTACTTACTTGCTCAACCTTATCAACAACCGATAAATCCAAATTGTCCGGAATAAAACCAGCGCCGATGCCTTGAATCTTATGCGGAGCTGGTTTAATTTCTTCGCCGTTAAGTTTTTGGGTAATGACAGGACTAGTAGTTGGTTCAACCGCCACGACTTCAATCTTTTTATTCTTGATGTTCTTAATGTAGCGCCCAACACCAGAGATAGTGCCACCCGTCCCAACGCCGGCTACGAATACATCAATCTTGCCATCAGTGTCTTCCCAAATTTCTGGGCCAGTGGTCTTTTCATGGATTGCTGGATTAGATGGGTTGCTAAATTGCTGAAGCAATACATACTTATTTGGGTCAGACTCAGCAATCTCTTTGGCTTTAGCAACTGCACCATTCATGCCTTTGGGGCCTTCGGTCAAAACAATCTTTGCACCTAAAGCAGTGAGTAACTTACGACGCTCAATACTCATGGTTTCTGGCATGGTGAGTGTTAGCGGAATGCCACGAGCAGCAGCCACGAAAGCCAATGCGATACCCGTATTGCCAGAGGTTGGCTCAACCAGCTCTTTGCCCGGTCCAAGCAAGCCCTTCTCTTGGGCATCATTAATCATGGCAACGCCAATGCGACATTTGACTGAATACGCAGGATTGCGACCTTCAATCTTGGCGAGCACAGTCGCTTTAGCACCATCAGTCACACGGTTCAAACGAACCAAGGGTGTACGTCCAATCGTTTGGGAGTTATCAGTAAAGTAGGTCATCAATATTCCTTAATGCAAAAAGTATGTGTAGATCTTATGGGTTAAACCAAATCTTGTAAAAGATGGGATTGTTATTAGCTAAGCACGAGAATTTCTAAAGAAAGTAATTAGCAAAACAAGCAATAACACCCCAAACCAAAATAAGGACCATTCTGGCACTTGCAAACCTAGAATGGCTGGAAGTTTTGCCGAGCAAAGGCCATCAGCCTTTAATAACCAAGGCAGGCCTTTGGCTAACTGAAATTGATTAATCCATACTTCTAGCGGATCGATACCGCAGGAGCTTTCTGGGTGAGACAAAAGCCATACCTGTTGTGCAGCCACCGAGAACCCATAAGCCGCTGATAAAGCAGCCAAGCCATGAAATAATTTTCGAACTGGAGAAAAGCCGACAGCCAAGAAACAAAAAATGGCGACGCCTAAATAGCCAACCCGTTGCAAGATGCATAAGGGGCACGGCAAAAAACTCACCCCTTGATAGCCTGTCTGCTGTAAGACAACTGCAAAAGCAACCAGTGCAAGACTAAATAAAGAGAGGAAAAGGTATTGAGATCGGGTCATATTTAAATGATAGCGGGCTCTATATAGAAGCCCCTAAATTGCGGTCTTTATTACTAAAAGTCCGATCTATATCACTACAGAGTCCTATTTTTCAGGGCATTAGACCTGAAATCGAGCCTCAAGAATGGGATAATCATCGTTTTGCCCTTATAACCAAATCGTATTTATGGCCGCATATCACACCGAAACCGTTCTCACCGTTCATCACTGGAACGACACTTTATTTAGCTTTACTACTACCCGCAATAAAGGCCTGCGCTTTCGCAGTGGCCACTTCTTGATGATTGGTCTTGAGGTAGAAGGCAAACCATTAGTGCGCGCCTATAGTGTTGCTAGCCCTAACTACGAAGAGCATTTGGAATTCTTGAGCATTAAAGTACAAGATGGTCCATTAACATCGCGCCTTCAAAAGATTCAGGTTGGTGACCCAATTTTGGTGAGCGAAAAGTCTGTTGGCACTTTGGTATTGGATGACTTAAACCCAGGTAAGCACCTCTATCTCTTTAGTACTGGCACTGGCCTTGCTCCATTCATGAGCATTATTCGCGATCCAGAAACCTATGAAAAGTTTGAAAAGGTTGTATTGATCCATGGTGTGCGCTTGGTAAGTGAACTCGCTTATGCCGACTACATCAAAAATGAACTCACTCAAGATGAGTACCTTGGTGAATTGATTCGCGAAAAATTGATCTACTACCCAACTGTGACACGTGAAGCATTCAAACACACCGGTCGTCTCACAACCGCGATTGAGTCGGGTCAACTCTTTAAAGATATTGGCTTGCCACCACTTGATCCTGCTGTTGATCGCGCCATGATTTGTGGCAGCCCATCGATGCTCAAGGAAACTTCTGAGATGCTAGATGCCAAAGGCTTCAAAGTTTCACCAAGCCTTGGTCAAATGGGTGACTATGTCTTCGAACGTGCATTCGTAGAGAAGTAATCAACCAGTTTCTATATACCTAAAAGTAATTTAGATATCGCTATATATTCCTTGTAGATATATAGACCCCTTGGTAAATTCTCTTTTAACGAGATATTTACCAAGGAATTTCAATGTCCCCCGTTAGAGAGCATTACAACCCCGTCATTACCCAATTGTTGCGTGAGCATGATCGCCTCCCTCAAGAGAGAGTTGCTGAGCGCAAAAAATTTCAGCGCCAAATTCTATTTCTGATGAACGCAATAAAACTCGAAGAGTTTGAGCAGTCATTTGCATAACTGAGAAATTAATAACATGATCCAATTTTTTATAGATTCCTCGCATTTCATTATTTCAGGCGCATTAGTTGGCCTCTTAGTTGGCATGACTGGTGTAGGCGGCGGGTCACTCATGACTCCACTACTAACCATTATCTTTGGCGTAGCACCAACTACTGCAGTAGGAACGGATTTAGCTTTTGCAGCCATCACTAAGGGCTTTGGCACAGCTGCGCACAGACTACATGGAAACGTTCGCTGGGATATTGTTCGTCTTTTGTGCACCGGTAGCATCACAACTGCAATCATTTCGATTCTTTTATTAAAGTTTGTTGGCCCCGTTTCAAAAAACTTCAATCACTTCATCAGTCTCTCCATTGGCATTTCAGTTCTTTTAACTGCTGCGTCATTACTGTTTAGAACAAAACTATTGAAGTGGGTTCAAGATAATCCAAAACTTCTCCCCACAGGCTCACGCTTAAAGCTAGCGACCATTATTGTTGGAGCAGCAATCGGTGTATTGGTTACGATCTCATCAATTGGCGCTGGCGCAATTGGCGCAACACTCATCCTCCTGCTTTACCCTCATCTCAAACCAGCACAAGTGGCTGGCACTGATATCGCTTACGCCGTTCCACTAACTGCCTTAGCTGGTATTGGTCACTGGTGGCTTGGTAACGTTCATTTTGACTTGCTATTTGGATTATTAATTGGATCAGTTCCAGCCATTTGGTTAGGTGCCAAACTCTCCAGCGTACTATCAGAACGCATTACTAGAGCAACCCTTGCTACAACGCTATTTTTAGTGGGCATTAAATTAGTTTGCTCATGATTACGCCAGAATTTTGGTCAATACCAACAAGCACCCTTACACCAGCAGAGCTTGATAATAAGTCTGCTGTTTTAAAGCAGCGAATCGTTGATATTTCCAAACGATATTCCGATGTTCGTTTTGCAACGAGTCTGGCTGCTGAAGACATGGTGTTGACAGATGCTATTAGTAAAGCCAAAGCAAATATCAAGTTATTCACATTAGCTACAGGTCGCTTGCATCAAGAAACCGCTGATATGGTTAAGACAACGGAAAATCGGTATGGTGTTTCGATCGAAAAAACTTACCCCCAAGAAAATGATATCCAGGCCTTTATTGATCAATATGGCATGAATGGCTTTTATGATGGCGAAGAGCCTAAGAAAGCTTGCTGTGGTGCTCGCAAAATTAAACCACTTAATGCGGCCTTGCTTGGCGCTGATGCTTGGATTACCGGCCAACGCCGTGAGCAATCAACTACTCGCACTGAGCTCAATTTAGAAGAACTTGATGATGCAAGAGGCATCGCCAAGTTCAATCCTCTATTTGATTGGAGTGAAGCAGATATCTGGGCTTATATCAAACAAGAGAATGTTCCCATTCATCCGCTACACCTCAAGGGCTTTCCTAGCATTGGCTGCGAACCCTGCACACGCCAAGTTAAGAAGGGCGAAGATATCCGAGCTGGTCGCTGGTGGTGGCTACAAAGCGATAGCAAAGAATGTGGCTTGCACGTTAATAAATAATTCATTATTCAAACTTAGTAGAAGCTATTTACAGAATGTCAGAACAAAAATTACTTGATGATCACTTAGATTGGCTAGAAGCCGAATCGATCTACATCATCCGTGAGGTGGTAGCACAGTGCTCTAATCCAGCCATGCTCTTCTCAGGCGGCAAAGATTCTATTGTAATGTTTCACCTAGCCCGCAAAGCTTTCCAGTTTGGCGACCGCCCTGTGAAATTACCTTTCCCGATTTTGCATATCGATACTGGTCATAACTATCCAGAAGTCATTCAGTATCGCGATGATGTCGTAAAAAATACCGGTGCAAAACTCATTGTGGGTCACGTTGAAGACTCCATCAAAAAAGGGACTGTGCGTCTGCGTAAAGAAACCGATTCACGTAATGCTGCACAAGCTGTCACCCTACTTGAGACGATCGCTGAATATGAATTTGACGCCCTCATGGGTGGTGCACGCCGAGATGAAGAAAAAGCTCGTGCTAAAGAGCGCATTTTTTCTTTCCGCGATGAATTCGGTCAATGGGATCCAAAAGCACAACGCCCTGAGCTCTGGAACCTTTATAACGCCCGCATTGCTAAAGGTGAGAACATGCGTGTGTTCCCTATTTCAAACTGGACTGAGCTTGATATCTGGCAATACATTGCCCGTGAAAAGCTCGCCTTACCAGGTATTTACTACACTCATAAACGCGAAGTAGTGAAGAAAAATAATCTCCTGGTGCCAGTGACTGATGTCACACCCAAGGCAGCTGGTGATGTTAGTGAAATTCTCGATGTGCGTTTTCGCACTGTTGGCGACATTAGCTGCACCTGCCCAGTACTGAGTACTGCAGCCAATCCTCTAGACATCATTGCTGAAACAGCGATTACTGAAATTACTGAGCGTGGCGCTACTCGCATGGATGATCAAACTAATGAGGCCTCAATGGAGCGCCGCAAGAAAGAAGGTTACTTCTGATGACTACCAACCAAAATCACCAAAACGTAGTGCGCTTTATTACTGCTGGTAGTGTTGACGATGGTAAGAGTACGCTGATTGGACGCCTACTATATGACACCAAATCTATTTTGGTAGATCAACTAGAGTCTCTCTCCAAAACCAAACATGCTCGCGTTACCTCATCTGATGCGGGTGTTGACTTAGCCCTTCTGACCGATGGCCTAGAAGCTGAACGTGAGCAAGGCATTACGATTGATGTGGCTTACCGCTATTTCTCAACACCGAAACGTAAATTTATTGTTGCTGATGCCCCTGGTCATGAGCAATACACCCGCAACTTAGTTACTGGCGCATCGCAGTCTGATGTAGCAGTAATTTTGGTTGACGCTACCCGCGTTGATCTCAATACCACTCCAGCTACCCTCTTGGCACAAACTAAACGTCATGCAGCGATCGTGCATTTACTAGGTTTGCGTCATGTAGTCTTTGCAATCAATAAGATGGATTTATTTGAGTTTGATGAGAAGGTTTACAACACTATCAAAGCTTCTATTGAAGATCTAACTCAGAAGATTGGTTTACCTAAGCCAACCTTAATTCCGATTTCTGCTTTATTGGGCGCTAATGTGGTTACAGTCAGTAAACATACTCCCTGGTACAAAGGTCCTACACTGCTTGAGTGGCTAGAAAGCCTCGATACCAGTCCTGAGTCTGAAAAACTGGCTTTGCGATTCCCGGTTCAGTATGTAGCACGCCAAGATGGCAGCGCTTCAGATGACTTCCGCGGCTACCTTGGTGAAATTGAGTCTGGCAGTATTCGTAAGGGTCAAAAGATTAAGATTCTACCTGGCGGGTCTGAAGCGACAGTTGCTGAAATCTATTTAGGCAATCGATCAAGCAGCAAGCAGACCAATGGTAGCAATGCTGTTGACTCTGCCCAAACTGGTCAGGCCGTTGCTATTCAGTTAGCCGAAGATATTGATATTTCACGTGGCTCACTGTTTATTAGCGCGGAAGATAGCAAGCCGCCAGTATTAAGCAAACAACTTTCCGCTGATTTGTGCTGGTTAGATAGCGAACCTCTTTCATTAAGTCGTAAATATGCTTTGCGTCACACCACCAATACTGTTGGCGCCAAAGTCAAAAATATTGAGCAAGTATTAGATGTACAAACTCTCTCACACGCCAGTGATGTGCATGCACTGTCCACTAATGAAATCGGACGTGTAGATTTTATTTTACAAAAGCCCATTGTTGCCGATCTATTTGATCAATCCCAACGTACTGGTGCATTCATTTTGATTGATGAAGCAACCAACCACACTGTTGCTGCAGGCATGATTCGTGAGGCCGTAGCGCAATAAAGCTTTGTGCAGTTTGAGTTTAAAAAGCCTCGCAATGCGAGGCTTTTTTCTTTTTATCCCTTAATTTTTTTTTGAACTAAAAGATATTCCAATTATCACCAAAGCCGCCAATACTTCAGCTAATAAAAATCCTAATACATCACTAGGAGCGATTCCCACAAAAGTATTTGTAAGGCTCCTTGCCAAGGCAACGGCAGGGTTAGCAAAGAAAGTAGATGAGGTAAACCAGTAGCCTGCGGTCACAGTTAAGGCAACGAGCATGGGCACTCTATCTTTAGCTTCTTTATCACCAATGCGAATAACTGAGAGCAATACGAGTGTTGATACGAATTCACTCGTCCATATACCCATTCCCGTTCTGACTTTGGTTGACTCTTGAATAATGGATAGGCTAAACATCAAGTGCGTCAGCCATATTCCAGTAACAGCACCTGTGAACTGACAAACCCAATAACCTAACATCTTTTTTCGATTCAGATGACCTAGTTTCCAAAACATCAAACTCACAACAGGATTAAAGTGAGCGCCAGATATAGGTCCTAGCAAAGTAATCAAGACATACAAGCCAGCGCCTGTAGCAATGCTGTTACCAAGTAAAGCCACAGCCGCATTACCTGCTCCCAAGGTCTCGCCCATAATTCCTGAGCCAGCAATGATTGCCAATAGTAGGGTTGTGCCAATAAATTCGGAAAGATAAGATTTCATAATCAGATCATAAAGCCCAAATATGAAAAAACAACCCGAAGGGAGTTCTGGTGTTTCTTGGTGGCCCGGGGCAGAATCGGCCAGAGTCGAGGATGCCTGACTCTATGCCCAGAAATCTCTAATTTTTGGTGCCTCTAATTTTGCGCGATCATACCCAGTTCGCAATGCGCCCTCGATCTGCTTTGGATCCAATAAATTTACGCCCGCTGGAGTGCCGGCGACAATCCACTTTACCTTTGTACCGGTTGCCTCTACATCTTTAATATTTTGAGGAATTGGGTGAGGAATTGTTGTGAGAATTGCCCCAGTAATACCATTGGTTAATGTAATGATTAGCGCTCTTTTTGATCCCGCTACTAGATCCACATGGGCGGGATTAGAACAAATACCTCCGTCCATAACATAGCGCTGACCTAATAAAGTTGGTCCAGCAACCCCTGGCAATGAACTGCTTGCCGCCGCACCATGCGCTAAGGCAATATTATTTTTCTTAGCCGTTTGCTGACCGACAACCAATCGCTCTCCTGTGTAGCAATCAATTCCAGTTGTATACATTCTATTTGGGGGCCAGCTAGTTTTGCTGTCACCCGTTAATAAAGCAGCCAATTTTTCAATACGATCGCTGTTTAATTTATTGTCAGCGGCCAGCGCGGCTGCGCCAATGACTCTGCGTGTTTCAATACTGCCGTCTGTAGCACTCATATTGACCTTGTCAGCCCTCATCTGACTGAGATTAGGTGTTGCCAAAGGCGCCATTTTTGAAAAGATTTCTGGAAACTTACCGAAAAAATCAAATTCTGTTCGCAGACGATAAAACTCACCAGAAAGTAGTGATGAGCCTATGTACGAACCAGCAGAAGTGCCAACAACCATTTCAGGCATATTAGCCATATCTAAACCAGCTTCATAAAGGCCATGAAAAAATCCGCAATACCAGGCAATGTAATACTCACCGCCACCACCAAGCACCATAGTGCGATCCAATCCTTTTGCCAAATTGGAAATGGTTGGTTTTATTGCGATAGGAATTGCCAAGCCATCATCAGCAAACAATTTTTTAGATATTTCGTTTGCTTTAATTTCAATGCTTGACTTTGGTGGGTTTGATTGAGCATTAGCAGAGCTCACAATAGCCCCGGGGGCACTAGCAACCGCGATGGCACCAACAGTAGAAGTTTTCAAAAAATTACGGCGTGAAGATTGAGTCATATGCTCTCCATAGATAACCAATCAATTTATAGCAGATCCCGCCAACGAAAAAACCACCCGAAAGTGGTTTTGGTGTTTCTTGGTGGCCCGGGGCGGAATCGAACCACCGACACAAGGATTTTCATTCCTCTGCTCTACCGACCAGGCTATCAGCAGCAAAAGAAAAAGCCACCCCGAGGGATGGCTTAAAAGAAATCTATGGAGGTACTACATAAAACAAACTACAGAATGAACAATTCCATATTAGTGACCTGATGTTTGGCGTTTTAAGCCAAATGCATTGCTTTGAACCTACTGCACTGTATTAGTGCATTAATAGGCCCTTTTTAGTGATTCTCTTTAGCATGATTAATAGAGTATTTAGGGATCTCAATTACTAAATCTTCTTTAGAAACAATGGCTTGGCAAGATAAACGGGACTGAGGGTTGAGTCCCCAAGCGCGATCCAACATATCTTCTTCATTCTCATCGGGGGGATTCAAACTATTAAAACCCTCTTTTACGATGACGTGACAGGTAGTGCAAGCACAGACCATATCGCACGCATGCTCAATCGGAATGTCATTCTCAAGAAGCGCTTCACAAATTGAAGTGCCAGGCGCCACTTCAACTACCGCACCTTCTGGGCAATATTCACTATGGGGAAGAACAACAATTTGGGTCATGGTTATTTATTTGGTTTCTATTGATCTGTGTATTGTTTAAATCTCGGCAACATTCTTGCCTGATAGCGCTTTTTGAATACTGTGATTCATGCGCATCTGCGCAAACTCATCGGTAGCTTTGGCGGCATGATCAACCGCTTTTCGAACAACATCACTATCGGTTTCTTCATTCAAAATCTTTTGTAGCACAGCCATCTCTTGATCAATAGCTGCTTGCTCATCAGCATTGAGAAGATTGCGATCGCTTGCTAATGCTGTTTGTACCGCATCTAACAAGCGTTGTGCATTGACCTGCTCTTCACGTAAAGATCTAGAGAGCAAATCCTCTTTAGCTGATGCAAATCCATCTTTCAGCATTCGAGTAATTTCAGCATCGGTTAAACCATAAGACGGCTTGATATCAATCGAGGCTTGAACTCCCGAGCCTTGCTCCATAGCACTTACGGATAACAAGCCATCAGCATCGACTTGGAAAGTGACTCGAATACGTGCAGCCCCTGCGGCCATTGCAGGTATACCGCGCAATTCAAAACGACCAAGTGAGCGGCAGTCTTGCGCTAGCTCACGTTCACCCTGCACTACCTGAATGGCCAAAGCAGTCTGGCCATCTTTAAAAGTCGTGAAGTCTTGCGCTCTTGCTACTGGAATTGGTGTATTACGGGGAATGATTTTTTCCACTAAACCACCCATTGTCTCAATACCTAAAGAGAGCGGAATGACATCTAATAAAAGCCACTCATCATCTTTGCTTTGATTGCCCGCTAATAAATCTGCTTGCATTGCTGCGCCTAGCGCAACGACTTGATCAGGATTTAAATTATTTAAGGGCTTGCTACCAAATAACTCACCAACAGCACGCTGAACATTGGGCATCCGGGTTGAGCCACCCACCATCACGACGCCTTTAACATCTTCTGCTTTTAAGCTGGCATCGCGCAAGGCTTTTTTACAAGCCATTAAAGTTTTAGCAACTAAGTTTTGGGTAATTTCGAAAAACTGGGCTTGGCTAACACCAACATTGACTACCGTACCATCGGCAAGAGTCTCATGAACCCGAGCAAGAGGGTTATGACTAAGCTGCTCTTTAGCGTGCTTACAAGCTTGCAGTAATGTGCGATGGTCATGAATTGATAGGGGTGATAACTTGGCTTGTTCAATCACCCAGCAATACAAGCGGTGATCAAAATCATCGCCACCTAAAGCAGAATCACCACCAGTAGAGAGCACCTCAAACACGCCTCTACTCATACGCAAAATAGAGATATCAAAGGTGCCACCACCTAAGTCATAGACAGCGTAGACACCTTCAGAGGCGTTATCCAATCCATAAGCAATTGCGGCTGCTGTTGGTTCATTGAGTAAACGCAGGACTTCGATGCCTGCTAACTTGGCCGCATCTTTGGTTGCTTGTCGCTGCGCATCATCAAAATACGCTGGCACTGTAATGACTGCACCAACGATGTCATCATTCACAGAGTCTTCAGCTAACTGGCGCAAACGTGCCAGAATTTCTGCAGACACTTCAATAGGACTTTTGTCACCAGCAACGGTTCTGAGCTTAAGCATGCCGGGCTGATCAACAAAATCATAAGGCGCACTCTCAATATGCTCGACATCTGTCAAACAGCGCCCCATGAAACGCTTAACTGAAACAATTGTGTTCTTTGGATCAACGACAATGCTCTCAAGCGCCTCAAATCCAGCTTGGGTGCGGCCATTAGGTAAATAACGCACCACTGAAGGAAGCAGTTCGCGCCCTTGTTCATCACGGAGCACCTTAGGAAGCGCATCTTTAACGATGGCTACCAAAGAATTGGTGGTACCTAAATCAATGCCTACGGCAATACGGCGCTGATGTGGCGCCAGTGACTTACCGGGTTCAGAGATTTGCAATAAGGCCATAAGATTTAGAGTTTAGCTGGTGCGGCCTAGATTAATGCTGCAATGGTGTCGTCAAGCTCAACTGCAAACTTATCGATAAAGAGTAATCCGCGCAAAAGTTCTGCAGCGCGCTGATAATTTTTGGCGCCATCAATGGCTTGGGTGATCTCAGCAAGCGTTTGGGATTTCGATTGCTCAACCTCTTGCATCATCGCCTCAAGAGCAGGCAAATCCTCTGCTTGCTCGTCTAAATTCTCACGCCACTCCATTTGCTTCATCAGAAAAGCAGCTGGCATCGCTGTATTGGTTTCGAGCCTGGCATCAACCCCATGAAGCTGGCAAATATAGAGGCCGCGCTGAATTGGATTTTTGAGCGTTTGAAATGCGGTATTGGCTAGGGTAGCCATTTGCATTGCTAGGCGCTGCTCAGTTTCACTGCCACGCGCATGGCGATCAGGGTGCACTTCCTTCTGAATCGCTAAGTAAGCCTGATCAAGCGCAGGCAAGTCGATGTTGAATTGCTGATTTAAACCAAAGAAGCGAAAGTAATCGTCAGACGCGGAAGGATTCGCCACAACCACACTCATCTTTTACGTTTGGATTTTGAAACTTAAATCCTTCGTTCAAACCCTCACGTACGAAATCCAATTCAGTACCATCCAAATAAGCCAAGCTCTTTGGATCTACAAATACTTTCACACCATTGGATTCAAATACTTGGTCTTCAGCTGCTGGCTCATCAACATACTCCAACTGATAAGCCAAGCCAGAGCAACCAGTGGTGCGAACACCCAAACGCAGACCGCAACCTTTACCGCGCTTCTCTAGATTGCGGTTAACGTGCTTTGCTGCTTTTTCAGTTAAGGTGATTGCCATAGCTTTCTCAAATTCCTAATACTTATTTAGCTGGATGCTTTTCTTTATAGTCAGCAACTGCAGCTTTGATGGCATCTTCAGCCAAGATAGAGCAGTGAATTTTCACTGGTGGCAATGCCAACTCTTCAGCAATTAATGAGTTTTTGATCTCTAAAGCCTGATCCAAGGTCTTACCTTTTACCCACTCGGTCACCAAAGATGAAGAAGCAATAGCAGAACCACAACCATAAGTCTTGAACTTAGCATCCTCAATCACGCCTTGATCATTCACGCGAATTTGCAACTTCATGACGTCGCCACAAGCTGGTGCGCCAACCATGCCAGTACCTACGCTATCGTCACCCTTTTCAAAAGAGCCAACGTTGCGGGGATTTTCATAATGGTCAATGACCTTTTCGCTATATGCCATGGTATTTCCTCTTTAATTTCTTTATCTAGGTATTTCTTTTAGTGTGCAGCCCACTGAATCGTGCTCAAGTCGATTCCGTCTTTATACATTTCCCATAGTGGGGAGAGCTCTCGCAACTTTGCGATCTTTTCTTTAACCAACTTGATGGTGAAATCGACTTCTTCCTCAGTTGTAAATCGACCCAAAGTAAAACGAATCGAGCTATGCGCTAACTCATCATTACGGCCTAGTGCGCGCAATACATAAGAAGGCTCTAGTGAGGCAGAAGTACAAGCAGAGCCAGAAGAGATCGCCAAGTCTTTAAGCGCCATCAACATAGACTCACCTTCAACATAGTTAAAGCTGATGTTCAGGTTATGTGGAACGCGATCATCCATATCGCCGTTCACATAGACTTCTTCAATATCCTTTAAGCCGGCCAATAAGCGATCACGTAATCCACGGATACGTTTATTTTCTTCAGCCATCTCGATACGGGCAATGCGAAATGCCTCACCCATGCCAACGATTTGGTGAACTGCCAAGGTGCCAGAACGCATACCGCGCTCATGACCGCCGCCATGAATCTGCGCCTCAATTCGAATGCGAGGCTTACGACGTACAAACAATGCGCCAATCCCTTTTGGACCATAGGTCTTGTGAGCAGAAAAGCTCATCAAATCCACCTTGATCTTCTCTAAATCAATTTCAACCTTACCAGTAGCTTGCGCTGCATCCACATGAAAAATCACATTACGTGAACGGCACAACTCACCAATGGCTGGAATATCTTGCACTACGCCAATTTCATTATTGACATACATGACCGATGTCAAAATCGTACCTGGCTTCATCGCTGTTTCTAATTGCGCAAAATCAATCAAGCCATTAGGCAATACATCTAAGTAAGTGACTTCAAAACCTTCGCGCTCTAGTTCGCGGCAGGTATCTAAAGTTGCTTTATGTTCGGTTTTCACGGTGATGATGTGATTACCGCGTTCTTTGTAAAAATGTGCAGCACCTTTAAGTGCTAAGTTGATACTTTCAGTCGCACCACTAGTAAATACGATCTCTCTTGGATCGGCGTGTACTAATTGAGCAACTTCTGAACGCGCCCACTCAACAGCCTCTTCTGCCGCCCAACCATAAGCATGGCTTCGGGAAGCAGCATTGCCAAATTGCTCACGCAAATATGGCAACATTTTGTCAACCACACGAGGATCAATCGGTGTTGTTGCTGAATAGTCCATGTACACCGGAAAGTGCTTGGGACTAAACATTGGAACCGGTTGCTGAGGAAGGTCTTGTGGTGCGTTCATGGTTTATTTCTACTTAGGTATTACTGCTGTTTAACTTTGCCGCGCCAAATTGAATACGGAATTGACTAAAGGCGCTTTTGGGGCAACTTCTTTTTTCGCTGCAACTGCTGATGCTATTTTTTCAGCCTTAGCGCTTTCAACTTTTATTTTCTTCTGGCGCATATCCTGGATCACTATGCCGCGACCCTCTTGTTGTTGCACCAAATCTTTCAATGTCACTGAACTGAGGTACTCAACCATTTTGAGATTGAGATTGCTCCAAAGATCGTGAGTCATACAACGGCCATGACCCTCTTCTTCGGTATGGCAGTTGCCTTTACCGCCACATTGAGTAGCGTCCAAGGGCTCATCAACTGCCACGATGATATCGGCAACGCTCACCTCTGTAGATGGACGAGCTAATGTGTATCCGCCTCCAGGACCGCGAGTACTCTCGACGATATTGAAACGGCGCAATTTGCCAAACAACTGCTCGAGGTAAGAAAGGGAAATCTTTTGTCTTTGGCTAATTCCAGCCAAAGTTACAGGACCATGCGTCTCGCGCAGGGCTAAATCAATCATTGCGGTTACTGCAAAACGACCTTTAGTTGTAAGTCTCATATGTCACCTTGGTAATGGATTGTTATGGACAGCTCATGGCCAGGTGGGTAATACCCGACCATTCCACTCAACTTTACCATAAGACCCAGCAAAATGCTCGGGAATTATCCCAAAAACCCCCTATGAAAGCTAGGAATTAAGGGGTCCTTAGACGGAGTCTCTAGACCTAGCGCCAAATGCCATTTCTTTGACTTTAGTGAGTCGATCGCGCGTACTGGCAGCCTTTTCAAACTCCAGATTTTTGGCTTCTGCGTTCATCTGCTTCTCTAAACGCTTGATTTCGTTAGATAAATCTTTCTCAGTCATATCCTCGTAGCGAGCCCGCTCTTGCTCGACCTGCATCTCTTGGCGCTTCTCTTTGACGTCATAAACGCCATCAATAATGTCTTTGATGCGTTTTTGAACCCCTTTAGGTTCAATGCCATGCAGCTTATTGAAGGCAACTTGCTTGGTCCGGCGTCGTTCAGTCTCGCCCATCGCTAAGCGCATGGAATTAGTGACCTTATCAGCATAAAGAATCGCCTTGCCGCGAACATTTCGGGCCGCGCGGCCAATCGTCTGGATTAAGGAGCGTTCAGAGCGCAGGAAGCCTTCTTTATCGGCATCCAAAATGGCCACTAAGGAAACCTCGGGGATATCCAAACCTTCGCGCAGTAAGTTAATACCTACGAGCACATCGAAGACACCCAAACGCAAGTCACGCAAAATTTCAACGCGCTCAACCGTATCAATATCAGAGTGAACATAACGCACCTTCACACCATTATCGGAAAGGTAATCTGTTAATTGTTCAGCCATGCGTTTAGTCAGCACCGTTACCAATACTCTCTCGCCTACTTTGACGCGCTCATAAATTTGACTGAGTAAATCATCCACCTGCGTGCTTGCTGGTAGCACCTCAATTTCCGGATCAACCAAACCAGTGGGTCTTGCCACTTGCTCAACCACTTGACCTTGATGCTCTTTCTCATAATCTGCAGGCGTTGCTGAAACAAAAATGGTTTGACGCATTTTGGTTTCGAACTCCGTAAATTTGAGTGGGCGGTTATCCATTGCAGATGGCAGACGGAAACCAAATTCCACCAATGTATGTTTGCGAGATTTATCGCCGTTGTACATCGCATTAAGCTGACCAATTAACACGTGACTCTCATCCAAGAACATCAATGCATCATTGGGCAAATAGTCCACTAGCGTAGGTGGCGCCTCGCCTGGAGCTGCGCCAGAGAGATGACGGGAGTAATTCTCAATCCCCTTGCAAAAACCTAATTCGTTCAGCATCTCTAGATCAAAACGGGTGCGCTGTTCTAAGCGCTGAGCCTCAACCAACTTGCCATCTTTGACAAACCCATCAAGGCGACTGCGCAATTCTTCTTTGATGGTTTCAATCGCCTTAAGAACCGTTTCACGCGGGGTGACATAGTGCGAGCTTGGGTAAACGGTGAAGCGCGGAATCTTTTGACGAATTTTTCCAGTTAGCGGATCAAAGAATTGCAAACTCTCGACCACATCATCAAATAATTCGACTCGCACTGCTAATTCATTATGTTCAGCAGGGAAGATATCGATCGTGTCGCCGCGCACTCGGAACACGCCACGCTTAAAGTCGGTTTCATTGCGGTCGTACTGCATCGCAATGAGTCTTGTCAAAATATCGCGCTGACTCATCTTGTCGCCAGGGCGCAATGTCATCACCATGCTGTGATAGTCGCCAGGATTACCAATACCGTAGATCGCAGACACAGTTGCAACAATGATGACGTCACGACGCTCTAACAAACTCTTGGTAGCCGACAAACGCATCTGCTCAATGTGTTCGTTGATCGACGAATCCTTCTCAATAAAGAGATCGCGCTGAGGCACATATGCTTCTGGCTGGTAGTAATCGTAGTAACTCACGAAGTACTCCACCGCATTTTTCGGGAAAAACTCCCTAAATTCGCTATAAAGCTGGGCAGCGAGAGTCTTATTGGGGGCAAAAATGATGGCTGGTCGCCCTGTTCTAGCGATCACATTGGCCATCGTGAAGGTCTTTCCTGACCCGGTGACCCCCAACAGCGTCTGGAAGGTCAAACCATCCTCTACCCCCTCCACTAACGCATCAATGGCACCTGGCTGATCACCTGCGGGCGGGAATGGCTGATAAAGCTGATAAGGGGAGTCCGGGAAACTCACAAACTTAGCCGGATCTAGGTCGTGCCCAACCTCACCCAAGGGGTCAGCAGCAGGGTTTTTCTGCACTTCTTTTACTTCAGATTTCGAACTATTTTTGGGTGACTTAGGGGGCATCTCGGCTATCATTTCATCTGTGAGCTTTCTTCACAGCGAATTTTGTACAAACAATGATTTTGCCGTTTTTATTTAGAAATAGTTGATTCTGACTTCAAAAACAGACAATTAAGCCCAATTTAACGTCAATTACTAGCAAAACTACCTTTAAACCCTCAATACCGACCTCAAATGACCCTGTTTACCTCAGTTCAATTAGCCCCTAAAGATCCTATTTTTGGCCTCACAGAAGCCTATGTTGCCGATCAGCGTCCTGACAAAGTAAACCTCGGTGTTGGTGTGTATTACACAGACGAAGGCAAAGTGCCTCTTTTAAAAGCGGTGATTAAAGCAGAAGAAGCCATTGTGGCTAAGCACTCACCACGCAGCTACATTCCGATCGAAGGTCCAAACCCTTACAACAGCGCAGTCCAAAATTTATTGTTTGGCGCTGACTCTGCTCTTATTAAAGATGGTCGCGTAGTCACTGCTGAATGCTTAGGTGGTACAGGAGCATTACGTGTTGGAGCAGATTTTATTAAGCGCCTTAATCTCGATGCACCTTGCGCCATTAGTAACCCAACTTGGGAAAACCATCGCGGCATTTTTGAATCTGCCGGCTTTGAAGTGGTGGAGTACACCTACTTTGATGGCAAAACTCGGGGTGTTGATTTTGATGGCATGGTGAAGTCTTTGGAATCATTCCCAAAGAACACCACCGTACTCTTGCATGCATGCTGCCACAACCCAACTGGTGCGGATATTACAGAAGCGCAATGGCGCCAAGTAATTGAGATCTGCAAGAACAAGGGCTTGATTCCTTTCTTGGATATGGCTTACCAAGGCTTTGCGGCTGGGATTGAGCAGGATGGTATTGCTGTGCGCCTCTTTGCTGAATCTGGCATGTCTTTCTTTGTATCTAGCTCTTTCTCCAAGTCATTCTCACTCTATGGTGAGCGTGTCGGCGCCTTATCTATCGTGACTCAGAGCAAAGATGAATCTACTCGCGTGCTGTCTCAATTAAAGCGCGTGATTCGCACAAACTATTCCAATCCACCAACTCATGGAGCTGCAATTGCAGCAGCTGTTTTGAATTCACCAGAGCTTCGTCAGCTCTGGGAAGATGAGTTGGCGCAGATGCGTGATCGTATTAAAGCGATGCGCCACGGTTTAGTAGAAAAATTAGCAGCTGCTGGTGTGAAGCAAGATTTTGCTTTTATCGAAAAGCAACGTGGAATGTTTTCTTACTCAGGCTTAACTGCTGAGCAAGTGGATCGCTTACAGAAAGAGGATGGCATTTATGCCCTCTCTACTGGACGCATTTGTGTGGCGGCGCTCAATACTAAAAATATTGATAAAGTTGCCAAAGCAATCGCCCGTGTATTGGCTTAAAAGAGCTTAATACGTGGCTATATAGATTTACAGGAGGTGTCATGCTTTATCAGTTACACGAATTCCAAAAAGCCTTACTTCAGCCAATAAGCTCTTGGGCACATGCTGCCTCTGAAGCTTTCATTAATGCCGCTAATCCGGCATCCAAGGTTCCAGGATCTCAGCGTTTAGCTGCTAGCTATGAACTCCTCTATCGCTTAGGTAAGGACTACAAAAAACCAGAATTTGGTATCCGCTCGGTCATGGCACATGGTCATGAAGTAGCGATTCATGAGATCACCAAAATCTCCAAGCCATTTTGCAATTTAATTCGCTTTAAACGCTTCTCAGATGATGTAGAAACCATCAAAGCTCTCAAAGAGGATCCTTCAGTGTTGGTAGTAGCACCTTTGTCTGGCCATCACTCGACCTTGTTGCGCGATACAGTGCGCACTTTATTGCAAGATCACAAGGTTTACATTACCGACTGGGTTGATGCTCGCAACGTACCAGTGAGCGAAGGTGAATTTGGCCTTGATGACTATGTTCACTACGTTCAAGAATTTATTCGCTCGATTGGTGCTGAAAATTTACATGTCATCTCCGTATGCCAACCTACCGTTCCAACCTTAGGTGCTATTTCTTTGATGGCTAGTGCTGGCGAAGCCACTCCTGCATCAATGATCATGATGGGTGGCCCAATTGATGCTCGCAAATCACCAACTGCCGTCAATAACTTAGCAGAGCAAAAATCTTACGAGTGGTTTGAGAGTCACGTGATTTACAAAGTGCCGCCATCGTATCTAGGCGCAGGTCGTCGGGTTTATCCTGGTTTCTTGCAGCACACTGGCTTTATTGCCATGAATCCACAAACTCACCTGCAATCTCATTGGGACTTCTTCCAGAACTTAGTAAAAGGTGATGAACAAGATGCGGAGTCTCATATTCGCTTTTATGATGAGTACAACGCGGTACTCGATTTAGATGCCAAGTTTTACTTGGATTCGATTAAGACTGTGTTCCAAGACTATTCATTGCCTAATGGCACCTGGGAAGTTGCTGGCAAATTAGTAAAGCCCCAAGATATTGAACAAACCGCCCTCCTCACTGTTGAAGGTGAGTTAGATGACATCTCTGGAAGCGGTCAAACTCGTGCGGCACACGGTCTATGCTCAGGCATTGCAAAAGAGAACAAGGATCATTACGAAGTCGCAGGTGCAGGTCACTATGGCATCTTCGCTGGCCGTCGTTGGCGCGACAAGGTCTATCCAAAGATCAAGTCCTTTATTCGTGAACATCAAGGTGTACACAAAAAGACCAAAGCGAGACCTCCTAAATTAGAAGGCTCTAACTAGGAACAAATCAGTGGGGGCATGAGCCCTCACTTTTTTAGACTTCTCAAAGCAATGAATACTCAACAGGCGAATGAACTTGCGAATCGCCTCGAGGATCTTCTTCCTCAAACCCAATGTACAAAATGTGGTTACCCCGATTGCAGAGGCTATGCAGAAGCTCTGGCGAGTGGCGAGGCTTTGCCAAACCGCTGCCCGCCAGGCGGTATCGAGGGCATTAAAAGACTGAGTCAAGTTTTAACACCCATTTACCCACAAGACGCATTTGATCTGCACCCCACCATCGATCCCGATTGTGGAGTAGAGCGTCCAAGGCCTGTCGCTTTCATTGATCCGCAAAAATGTATTGGCTGCACTCTTTGTATTCAGGCATGTCCAGTTGATGCCATTGTTGGTGCATCCAAACAAATGCACGTCGTACTTACCGAATGGTGTACGGGTTGTGATCTCTGTATTCCGCCATGTCCAGTTGATTGCATCAGCATGATTGATGTGACTGATCGTAAAACTGGTTGGGATGCTTGGTCTCAAGAACTAGCTGATATATCACGCAAGCGTTATCACGATCGGGAGCAACGCCTAGAGCGTGAGCAAAAAGATAATGATGAACGCTTAGCTAAAAAAGCAGAAGCTAAATTGGCAGCGGTCAACGCAGAGTACCCCACTTCAGCAGAAGAGGAAAAAGAAAAAGAGCGTAAACGTGCCATCATTGCTGCTGCGATTGCCAGGGCTCAGCAACAGAAATGATGAACCCCGAAAAACGTCGCGCTTTTTTTGAGCAACTTAAAGCCAATAACCCAAAACCCACTACCGAGCTGGAATACAGCTCGCCTTTTGAACTCTTAATTGCTGTACTACTATCAGCCCAAGCTACCGATGTATCGGTCAATAAGGGAACAAAGAAACTATTTAAGATTGCCAATACTCCTCAAGCGCTTTTAGATCTTGGCGAAAAAGGCGTACGCCCCTATATTCAACACATTGGTTTATTTAATTCCAAAGGCAAGCATATTCAAGAAACCTGCCGACTCCTCCTGGAAAAACATGGTGGCAAAGTACCTGAAACACGCGAGGAACTTGAAGCGCTACCTGGGGTTGGCAGAAAAACAGCCAACGTCATTCTCAATACCGCCTTTGGCCAACCGACGATTGCAGTAGATACCCATATCTTTCGCGTTTCTAATCGCACTGGGCTAGCACCTGGCAAAGACGTTCTCAAGGTAGAGCAGCAATTATTAAAACGAGTGCCCAAGGAATTTCTTTTAGACGCGCATCATTGGCTCATTCTTCATGGCAGATACACTTGCAAGGCACGCAACCCTGAGTGCGCTCAATGTGTTGTAGAGCCACTTTGTGGATTTAAACAAAAAACTGGTAAAGGAAAAGTTCGTGGCGATATTTAATCCAACCCGTGAAGAAGTACGACGTTTTTTCTGCGACACCTGGAAAAAGAAGACTGAAAATCACATTCTGGATCCAATGGAAACGCTTGCTAGCGATTGGATGGCTAAGCACCCTGAATATCATTCGCTACTTGCCGATCCTGAGGGCGCACTAGAGCAGAACTATACGCCAGAGCGTGGCGAGACCAATCCGTTCTTGCACTTATCGATGCACCTCTCGATTAGCGAGCAGATCTCGATCAATCAACCACCTGGCATCAAAGAGATAGCAGAAAAACTCAGTCAGAAATTAGGCTCTGAACATGAGGCCCAACACCTCATGATGGAATGCCTAGGCCAGGTGATGTGGGAAGCGCAACGTGAAGGCAAGCCATTGAGCCCCGAGAACTATCTCGAGGCCCTTAGAAAACTAGTTTAGGAAGTTACCTACTAGGCGGGCTCAAAGAGATGGGTTTTTTGCCCATCTTGTGTTTCCTGAAAGACTACTTTTACTTTTTGTCCAACACGAATTGCATCAAAATCACAATTTGTCAGATGAGTGAGTATGGAGATACCTTCATTTAAGCGAACATACGCCATCGCAAAAGGCACTTCCACGCCACGCCTCATCACGGTATAGGAATAAATCTCTCCCAGACCATCAGAGTTAACCCAAGTTGTATCGTTACTGCCGCAATGTGGGCATATCGTACGTGGGTAGTAATGAGCCTGATGACAAGCGTTGCAATGCTTTAAAACCAACTGGTTATGTTGTGCAGCTTCTAAGAAGGCTTTGTTTTCGGGATTAGCAATGGGGCTCGGCAAACGATGCTCTTGATTTAATTTGGTCATTACAGTCTCCCTAAAATTAATACCGCTGCGCCATGACGAGTGCCAAGCGCGCCACCAATACCTGAGGCCAGTGCAAACTCGAGATTAGGTACTTGGACCGCGGGATGGGCTTCACCACGCAACTGCCTTACTGCCTCAATGACTTTAGTCATACCACCGCGATTGGCAGGATGGTTATTACACAAGCCTCCGCCATCCGTATTAAAGGCCAATTTACCTTTGCCTGAAATCAATTGACCGCCTTCTACAAACTTACCGCCTTCACCCTTCTTGCAGAAGCCAAGATCCTCTAACTGAATTAATACGGTGATCGTAAAGCTGTCATAAATCGAGGCATACCGAATTTGCTCAGGCGTGAGCTTTGCTTCTTTAAACGCTAATGGTGCGGACCAAGCCAATCCTGAATAAGTCAGATCCACCTTGCCACCCATCTGCCCTTTAGTGGTTTCACCTGCGCCCATCATCGTCACAACTGGCTTGTTCAAAGTCTTTGCAATATCAGGATGCACCACTACTAGTGCACCGCCACTATCAGTCACCACACAGCAATCTGCACGATGCAATGGATCAGCAATCATTGGTGAGTTCAGAACATCTTCGACAGTCAAAACATCTTTGAGGGCAGCGTTTGGATTATGTTGCGCATGATGTGACGCGGCCACCTTAATCCAAGCGAGCTGCTCGCTAGTAGTGCCAAACTCATACATGTGACGCATGGCACACATTGCGTAGGTATTTAAAGGTGCTGGAGAATACGGTTTCTCAAATGCAAAGTCAGGGGCGCTAGCCCACTGGCTGCGCACTTGCGTTCCACTAGAGCCTTCAGATTTTGGGCGCCCAGCCAAAGTAATCAATGCTACCTTGCATTGACCTGTCGCAATTGCACGTGCAGCATGGTTTACATGGCTTAGGTAGGAGGAGCCGCCTGTATCCGTAGAATCAAGATACTTGAGTTTTTTCAATCCCAGGTAATCTGCCATCGATACAGGGCCCATGCCAGGAGCATCACCCGCACAGAAATAGCCATCGACATCATCCAGTGTCAGTCCAGCATCCAACAAAGCACCGCGAGCAACTTCAGCATGTAACTGCGCAACCGTGTGATCAGGTGCCACCCTTAATGGATGCTCATATATTCCTGCAATACAGGCATTAGATGCAAATGACATGAATCTTCCTTTGAAATTTTTGAAATACTCAATTCTTCAACAAATATTTAATCAACAGTGATATTTGACTGTGCAATCAACTTGCGCCACTTTTCGGTTTCGCTCTTAATTAATGCCGAAAATTGTTCGGGTGTTCCTGGCATTGGATCAGCACCTTGTGCGATCAGCTTATCTTTAAATTTAGGATCAGCCAAAATGCTTTGTAATTCTTTATTTAAGCGGTTACGAATATCTATCGGTAAGTTTGCAGGCGCTACAACGCCGTACCAAGTGGCCATGTCATAACCGGGCAAGCCAGATTCCGCAATGGTTGGAACACTGGGGGCCGCGGCAGAGCGCTTTGCCGTTGTTACACCCAAAGCTCTTAAGTTGCCGGCTTTCACTTGCGGCCAGCCACTCGGTAAGTTGGGGAAACTCATATCGACTTGACCAGAAATCACATCTGGCATTGCGCTACCAGTGCCTTTGTAAGGAATATGAATCATGTCAATCTTAGCCATCTTCTCAAAGAGCACCGCGGACAGATGCACGGAAGTACCACTGCCACTAGAAGCAAAAGTGAGCTTGCCTGGATTAGCCTTTGCTGCAGCAATCAATTCAGGAACAGACTTATAAGGTGAATTGACGGGCACTACTAAGATATTGGGTGCTGAAAACACACTGCCTACAGCAGTGAAATCTTTAATCGGATCGTATGGCAGATTTTTATATAGTGATGCATTGACTGCATGGCCAATCGATGGGAAATACAAGGTGTATCCATCTGAAGCTGAACGCGCCACTAACTCAGCTGCAATATTGCCATTAGCGCCTGCTTTGTTCTCAACAATGACTGGTTGGCCTAACCGAGTAGACAAACCTTCTGCTAAAGCGCGCCCTACCGTATCCGCAGAGCCACCTGGAGAAAAGCCCACGATTAAATGAATCGGTTTATTGGGGTAGGCAGTCTTCGTATCGGCAAAGCTTGAGCCAATACTAAATGAACACAATAGGAGTACGAGGAAAAATTTAGTGCGCAATTTTATTTACCTAATTTGCGCATCGGCACACCACTAAGTTCTTGTAACTCTTCAAAACTCAGACCATCTACCCAATCAATCGCGACCAAACCCTCAGGCGTAACGGCAATCGTTGCTAAGTCTGTATAAATACAATCAACCGCTTCTAGAGCAGTGAGTGGATAAGTGCATTCCATGACAAACTTCGATTCTCCGGACTTAGTAAGATGCTCCATCATCACGAAGAGCTTCTTAGCACCCAAGGCAAGATCCATGGCGCCACCAACTGCAGGAATGGCTTTAGGATCACCTGTGCGCCAGTTAGCAATATCGCCTTTAACGGAAACCTGGAAGGCTCCCAAGACACAAATATCAATATGCCCACCTCGAATCATCACGAAAGAATCAGCATGGTGACAGAGTGAAGCACCTGGCAACATGGTTACGGGTTGCTTTCCTGCATTGACCAATTCTTCATCGATCTCATGCTCTTTGGCTAATGGACCCATACCCAGTAAACCATTTTCGGAATGCATCAAGATCTCTTTATCTGCAGGTAAATAATTGCAGATCGTCATAGGCTGACCAATACCCAAGTTCACATGAGCGCCATCCGGAATATCTTGCACAATGCGCTTGGCGATATCAGCAGTAGTGCGCTTTTGGACTTTAGAGAGATCAATCATGATTTACCTCCAACAAGCACCACGCGTTTTACGAAAATGCCAGGCGTCACAATCGTTTCTGGATCCAAGGCTCCCAGCTCTACAACTTGATTGACTTGAGCAATCGTACAACGGGCTGCAGTAGCCATAACCGGACCAAAGTTGCGGCCAGTACGGTGATAGGTAAGATTACCCCAGCGATCACCTTTGTTTGCCTTAATCAAAGCGTAATCTGTTTTTATTGCAGTTTCAAAAATATGATTGACGCCATCAATCACGCGTGTGTCTTTGCCGATAGCTAATTCAGTTCCATAACCAGTAGGTGTATAGAAGCCGCCAATACCTGCCCCACCCGCACGAATACGTTCTGCAAGGGTGCCTTGTGGCACCAACTCTAATTCAATCTTGCCAGCACGATACAGGTCATCAAATGCGCCAGACTCTGGTTGACGCGGAAACGAACACACTACTTTTTTAACTTGGCCATTTCCAATCAATTTAGCAATACCAATGCCTGAATTGCCAGCATTATTACTAATGATGGTGAGGTTCTTTGCGCCCTGCTCAGCAAGTGCGTCTAATAAGTAAATGGGTAGGCCTGCACCACCAAAACCAGAAACCAAAATGGTTGAGCTATCACCAATGTCCTGCACGGCACTCGCCACGCTAGGAATGATCTTATCTATCACTACCTGTCTCCATCTATTTTTTATTATTAGCACTGCTTTTCAGCTTTTTGCTGAATTTCTACTAATTTAATGCATTTGAGAAATGGCAGCCCGAATTGCTGTAGGGAGCTCTTTAGCAAGAGTTCCTCTTGCCTCTAAAACGGATTTAGAGGTCTCTTGGGTTCTTGCAGACCATGCCGACCCTGGAAAGAAAGCATCATCTTTAAATCGTGGGATGACGTGCCAATGAATATGGGGAACCATATTGCCAAGTGCAGCCAAATTGATCTTATCCGGATCCATCACCTGACGAATGGCTTCTTCAACCGCAAATACGAGAGATAGGATGTGATCTCGCTCGCCATAAGTCAGATCAGACATCTCTGAAACATGCAGGTTCCAGATGACACGGCAAAATCCAGGAAGATCGGGATCATTTACCAAGATGACGCGACAGTAATCCCCGCGCCAAATGAGTTCACCCTCTTCGGCCTTGAGATCTTCTTTGCAGAGTACGCAATTTGTCATGTGAAGAATGTATACGAAAACGGCATCTAAGTCACCCTTGTGGGGTAATTTAGATGCCGCGGCAGTAATGGTGCTACTGCTACTACAAGACTACTTAGGGATTCTTAGTGGAACTGCTCTTCTTCAGTAGAACCGGTCAATGCAGTAACAGAAGACTTACCACCTTGGATTACGGTTGTTACATCATCAAAGTAGCCTGTACCAACTTCTTGCTGATGTGAAACGAAGGTGTAACCACGATCACGCGCAGCAAATTCTGGCTCTTGTACTTTCTCAACGTAAGCAGTCATGCCACGCTTAGAGTAGTCTTGTGCCAAGTCGTACATGTTGTACCACATAGAGTGGATACCAGCGAGAGTAATAAATTGATATTTGTAACCCATCGCGCCCAACTCACGTTGGAACTTCGCAATTGTTGCGTCATCCAAGTTTTTCTTCCAGTTGAAAGAAGGTGAGCAGTTGTAAGCCAACATCTTGCCTGGGAACTTCGCACGAATGGCTTCAGCAAATTGACGAGCAAACTCAAGATCAGGAGTGCCTGTCTCACACCAAACCATATCAGCGTATGCAGCATATGCCAAACCACGTGAGATCGCTTGATCCAAGCCTTTGCGTGTTTTGTAGAAGCCTTCTGGAGTGCGTTCGCCAGTCAAGAATGGCTTGTCGTTCTCATCGTAGTCAGAAGTTAACAAGTCAGCAGCTTCAGCGTCAGTACGAGCCAAGATGATCGTTGGAACGCCCATTACGTCAGCAGCCAAACGGGCAGAGATCAATTTCTGCACAGACTCAGTGGTTGGCAATAACACTTTGCCACCCAAGTGACCGCACTTCTTCACGGAAGATAATTGGTCTTCGAAGTGAACGCCAGCAGCACCCTGCTTGATCAATGCTTTACTCAATTCAAATGCATTCAATACACCACCGAAACCTGCTTCAGCATCCGCAACGATTGGAGCAAAGTACTCGATATAACCAGGATCGCCCTTGTTAATTCCTTTGGCAGTTTGAATTTCATCAGCACGCTGGAATGAGTTGTTAATACGCTCAACCATCTTAGGTACTGAATCTACTGGATACAAAGATTGATCTGGATACATTGCTGCATAAGAGTTGCCATCAGCAGCAACTTGCCAGCCGGATAAGTAAATTGCTTGGATACCAGCTTTAACTTGTTGCATTGCTTGACCACCAGTCAAAGCACCTAAACAGTTAACGTAGGCTTCGTTATTAACCAACTCCCAAAGACGCTCTGCACCATGCTTAGCCAATGTGTGCTCAATCTTCAATGAGCCACGAAGACGTACTACATCCTCAGCTGTGTAGCCACGAGTAATACCTTTCCAACGTGGATTGGTATCCCAGTCTTTTTGTAGTGCTGCGATTTCTGCTTTGCGATCTGCCATGTTTCTCTCCCTAAGTTAAACAAGTACTTCAAATTTGAGGACCTTTAAGACGAATTTAAGTCTTATGTCTTATATAAGAGTTTAGAGAGTTAAAAAATCTGAGCAAGTGAAATACCCATCCTTTTTGAAATTATTTAACTGATTAAATTCAGTTACTTAGGGGTATTATTTTGCAATATGAAATGTGTATTCATTTCATGCAATCAATCCAAGCACTACATGCTGCGCTACATTTTACGCAGTGTAATGTCGTTTCATATTATGAAAAATATAGGCGCTGTGGATTGGCACAAAGGATTTGATTGCGGGCCACCTCGTCTGGCGCATACAAAGCCAAGCTTTCCAGCATCTGCGCAACCCTAGGCATGATTCCCCAATTGGCGACGTGTGGCCAATCAGAGCCCCAGATGCATCGATCTGGAGCGGCTGCAATTAAGGCCTTGGCATAAGGAACTACATCTTCATAAGGCGGAGGTTCATCCGTTAATCGATAAGCTCCAGATACTTTTACCCACGCCCTTTCTTGCACGAGCTCACGCAAGGCTTGAAAGCCAGGTGACTGCAAGCTAACAGATGTGCGCAGATATCCCATGTGATCGATGACTAATGTGGATTGCAACTTTTGCATTCGCGGCATCAAAGTTGGCAAATCATTTGCATCGAGCAAAAATTGGATATGCCAGCCCCAATCTTTCGCCAAGGCATCACACTCCTCTAACTTAGAGATGTCTAAACCGCCCCCTGAGAACATGAGGTTCATGCGAATACCCACTACACCGGCATCTTTCATTCTTTGATAGTAAGCATCTGACTGGCTCAGCAATGGCACTGCTACCCCACGCAATCTTTGTGGGTGCCGCTCAAGCACTTTCAGCATTGGCTCATTGTCTTGACCGTTAACGCTCACTTGTATCAACACGCCATAGGTCATGCCGACTTCATCAAGCATGCGAATGTAATGATTCTCCGTTGCTTCTGGGGAGGTATAGGAGCGATTAGGTACAAAGCTTGCGGCACTAATCACATGCGCATGGGTATCGACCGCACCTAGAGGAACTTTAAAAGGAAAAGGACCGCTCTGATGTTCAGGCGGTCCTGGGCAAAACGGAATTTCTACTTCTGACACGCAATACCAATCAGTTTGCTTGTAATTCTCGTCCTCGAGTTTCTGGGAGGATCACTGCAGCAACAAAGAAGACTCCATAAGCAATCACAGCAAAGATCGCAATTGCCATTGCCAAGCCATATTGAGCAGAGAAGTATCCAACTAATGCTGGAAACAATGCGCCAATACCACGACCAAAGTTATAGCAAAAGCCTTGGCCAGATCCACGCAAGCGAGTTGGGAACAACTCCGTCAAAAATGCACCCATGCCAGAGAAGTAGCCGCTGGCAAAGAATCCCAATGGGAAACCAAGCCACATCATCATCTCGTTCGTAATTTCTAATTGGGTATAAGCCAGCACTAAAACGATTGCACCGAGTGAGAAAGTCATAAACAACTTACGACGTCCAAAACGGTCAGCCATCCATGCACCAAACAAATACCCAACAAAACTACCAACAATCAAAAATGCCAAGTAACCAGTAGAACCCACTACAGTTAACTTACGTTCTGCTTTTAAGAAAGTAGGCACCCAAGTAGTAATTGCGTAGTAACCACCTTGCGCACCCATGGTAAGCAATGAAGCCAAGATCGTGGTTTTTAAAATACCGGGCTTGAAGATTTCCAAAATAGATGGTGAGTCACCTGCTGCTGCAACTTTTTCGCGGGCCACTTTTGCAATTTCTGGCTCATCAACATGGCGACGAATATAGAGCAAGAGCAATGCTGGGAAGAAGCCAACGACAAACATTGCACGCCACGCCATATCTGCTGGCAACAAGCTAAACATAATGGCCTGCAAGAGCACAGCTGCGCCCCAACCTACAGCCCATGCAGATTGCACGGTGCCCACTGCACGACCACGATATTCAGCGCGAATGGTTTCACCCATCAATACCGCACCTGCTGCCCACTCACCACCAAAACCAAAACCCAAGAGAGCACGAGCAATCATCAGTTGATTAAAGTCTTGTGTAAAAGCGCAGATCAAGCTAAAGCTTGAGAACCACAGAATAGTAAATTGCAATGTACGTACACGGCCAATACGATCGGCTAAGTAGCCTGCAAACCAACCACCAAAAGCAGAAGCCAGCAGCGTGCCGGTTACCGCAAGACCAGCCATTCCTCGATCAACCTGCCATACTGCAATAATGGTGCCAATGACTAAGGGATAGATCATGAAGTCCATGCCATCCAAGGCCCAACCTAAGAAGCAACCCCAAAAGGTTTTCTTCTCTTTGGGGTTCATGACCTTATAAAAACCGGTCAGACTGGTATCTGTATGTTGACTCACTTTGTCTCCTTTTATTTTTAGGCTTTAAATTAATGAATGAGTAGCATCTTTATAACCCAAATATTCTGCCCGCAGGGCAAATTAGAGAAAACCCCTAAGCCATTTTCATGATGCATTGCACACTAATCGGCGACCATAGTGTTCTGATTGATTTCTCAAAATCAAAGGATGCGCTGAAGGAGATTCATGAGCTGAGCAAGCTACTGTTTGCAAATAAGCCCCTATGGGCAGCTGAAATTGTTCCTGGCTTGGATTCTCTCGTCATCCAATTGCAGTATGGACAAAATAATCCCCATGAGATCCGCCAGACTGCTTTCGCTGATTTAGAAAAAATAGCCAAGCAATTAGAGGAGCATAGGGAAAGTAAAACGTATCCGAATAAGATTCATCGCATTCAAGTTTGCTATCACCCAGATGTCGCGCTTGATTTATTGGCAATCGCCAAAGCCTCCAAGTTATCCCCCGAACAGACAGTGACTTTGCACAAAAGTAGTTTGTACACCGTCGATATTTTGGGGTTTATGCCAGGCTTCGCATATTTCAGTGGACTCAATCCTAAACTACGCTTACCGCGCCTGGCATCTCCTCGCCCTGCCGTCCCTAAAGGTAGCGTTGCCATCGCTGAGTTACAAACCGCTATTTATCCACGCACTACCCCAGGTGGCTGGAACATTATTGGTAGATCTCCGAATATTTTATTTGATATTGAACACAATCCACCAGGCCTGTTTATGGCCGGAGATCAAATGCAGATTGAGGAAATCTCTCTCGATGAATTTCACAGAATAGATAAACAATCTCAACCCTCGAAGATCATTCAATCCTTTGATAAGGACAAGGGAAGCATTGAACTCTTGCAGTCGGGAACATTTACTAGCATCCAAGATGATCCTCGCTCTGGCCTATCGCATTGGGCTGTCGGCCCTGGTGGTGCCTGTGATTTATCCTCGCTGCATCTAGCTAATGCTTTAGTCGGCAACTCATTAGATACCGCTGCGATTGAAATGACTTCAAGCGGGCCTAGCCTACTCTTTCATGAAAAAGCATGCGTAGCATGGGTGGGGGCTGAGTGTGAAGGCATCGTCGATGGACAACGCATTCCAGGCAATCGCCCTATCTGGATAAAAAAGGGGGCTACTTTAAAGTTCTCATCACTAAATCCAGGATTTCGTACGCTGCTCGCCATTGGTGGAGGACTGGACCTACCAACCATTCTTGGTAGAGCAGGCTCTCATATCAGCGCAGACATTGGACCTAAGCGATTAGAAAAAGGGAATCTTTTGCAACTAAGAGATCCCAAGGCGCCACTTCGATCCCCTTTCTTAAAAAACTTACTCAGAGAGGATGCGCTGCCATGCTTTCCTAAATGGCATGTCCGATCCCCTTTTGTGCCCATCAGTGCGATTACTCCTGTGCATTGTTTGGAGGGACCGCACCTCACCTTTCTCAGTGCGAAAGAACGAGAATTTTTTTGGTCTAAGATTTGGAAAGTAAGCAAGCAAAGCAATCGCATGGGCGTGCGCCTCGAGGGTGACTTTAAGCTCAATAAAGGTTTACCAAACATCCCTTCGCAGGCCATCACGTTTGGAACCGTTCAGTTCCCACCTTCCCAAGAACCAATCATCATGCTTGCAGAGCATCAAACTACAGGGGGCTACCCACGTCTTGCTGAAGTGATTCATGCTGACCTGACTAAATTAGCGCAAGTGAAGCCGGGTAATGCAATACAGTTAATACCTATTACCCTCGAAGAGGCAGATCATCTCAATGCAGAAGCATTAAAGTTACAAGAATCAACCATTAATTCAATTCAAACAATGATTCAACCTAATGGAAATGCGTAATGGATATTAATAGCGATATGGGTGAAGGCTTCGGCGCCTGGGACATGGGCAACGATGCCTTATTGCTTGACTACATCACCTCCACCAATATTGCTTGTGGATGGCATGCTGGCGATCCAGCCCGCATGAAAAAACTGGTTGAGCTTGCCACTGCAAAGAAAGTACATATTGGCGCACATCCTGGCTTACCTGACTTGGTTGGCTTTGGACGACGCGAAATGGCCATTTCTGAACAAGACGCTTATAACTACGTTCTTTATCAAGCAGGAGCGCTGCAAGCATTTATCAATGCAGCAGGCAACAGATTGCATCACGTTAAACCCCATGGCGCTCTCTACAACCAAGCAGCTAAAGATATGAAGCTTGCAAGAGGTATTGCAAGAGCGGTAAAGGACTTAGGTGGCAATGTTATTTTGTATGGCTTAGCAGGTAGTTACCTAATAGATGCGGCCAAAGAATTGAATGTGCCAGTATGGCAAGAGGTCTTTGCTGACCGCAAATACACCAAAGAAGGATTTCTGGTGCCACGCACTCAAGTGGGCGCAGTAATCGAGGATGAATCCGAGGCACTCAAACAAGTCATGAGCATGGCTAAGGAGGGAATAGTCATCGCCATCGATAGCAGTGAAATCAAGATACAAGCAGATACTCTATGTATCCACGGAGATAATCCTCACGCTGTCGAGTTTGCTAAAAAAATTAAGGCAGCTTTAGCTTAGCTGGTGTGGCGAGTGTCAGCAGACACTCTAAAAACCGTTGGAATAATCATCAACTGGAACAGCACGATGCCAAGGAATAATGCTTTTGGTAGTCCAGCGTCCATGAAAAGTCCAAAGATAAAAGGGCCAATGGCTGCACCGAGATCAATACCGGAGTAGACAATTCCATACACTCGTCCTGCTACTCCTTTTGGAGTCGCCTGCTTCACTAATAAATCTCGCGATGGTGCAACAACGCCATAGCCAAAACCTAAGGCAAAGAAAATAATCGGAATGAGGTCAACCGAAATGAGGCCTGTAAAGAGCATGAGGCACATCACGACGGTAATCGATAAACATGTCGAGACTATGCGCTCAGGGGCTTGCAACTTGGCAGCTAAATAACCTCCAAATAAAACACCCCCCGCACTTCCTAATGCAAGCAGCGTAATGTAATAGCTGCCTATTGTTAGAGGAACTTCGTAAATGCTAAAGAGTGCGCTAGGTGCAAAAGATTGCAGGCTTGAGGTCGATGCCATGCTAAAGAAAAAGAAGATCCAACACAGCCAAACGGCTGGCAGTTTTAGAAATGCAAAAGTACTTTCTGGTGCAATCCCAGGATGAGAAGCTTGAGTATTTGCATGAGTGTTTTCATGACGTTCTTTAACGTTATCAATCAACTGACTCTTATTGAGCCAGAGAATCAGTAGCACTAATGCCTCAAATACTGCCGCGAAAAGGAAGGCGATGCGCCAATCCGATAGCTCGGCAATAGCGACCATAAATGCTGGTGCTGCAGCCCAACCCAAATAACCCGTTACGCCATGCATTGAATATGCGTAAGGCAAGTTCGCTGGTGAGATCTTGTGATTAATTAAGGTGTAGTCAACTGGATGAAAAATGCCATTACCGCACCCAGCAATCACTGCACCGACGATCAACATGAAATAACCATTACTCTGGGAGTAGGTTAACGCCGCAAGCGCTAGCAAACCAACACCTGCAAAGAGTACTGGCCTAGCTCCGATACGATCCACCAAAAAACCAGAGGCTGCCTGCACTACACAAGACACCACAAAGAAAATCGACATGAGCAGACCAAGCTCGGCATAAGACAAAGCAAATGCATCCTTCAACCATGGGAACATGGGAGGAAGTACTAAATGGAAAAAATGGGAGCTGCCGTGAGCCAGGCTAATGAGACCAATAACCCGGACATCACTGGCACGTCTACTGAGCGCAACAGTCATGTACCGAGTTTACTGGCACAGGAACATTCCTGCAAAAACTACTGAGATATCAGTGGACCTGACGAGTAAAGCTAAAGTCGCCTTTTTTATCCACGTCTACAGGCACTACATCCTTAGGACCAAACTTGCCTTCCAAAATCATCTTGGAAACAGGGTTCTCAATATGCTGCTGAATTGCACGCTTGAGCGGCCTTGCTCCAAATACCGGATCAAAGCCCACTTCTGCAATTTTGCTTAGGGCAGCATCACTCACCTCAAGTTGCATATCGACCTTGGCCAAACGATCCGAGAGATTTTTGAGCAAGATTTTCGCAATGTTGGCGATATTGCCTTTATCTAAACCATGGAAAACCACAATCTCATCAATCCGGTTCAAGAACTCGGGACGGAAATGATTCTTCAACTCTTCAAAAACAGCCTCTTTGATTTCAGGCTGCTTCTTATCAGCCATGGACTGAATCAAATGGGAACCAATATTGCTAGTCATCACAATCACAGTGTTCTTAAAGTCCACAGTACGACCTTGACCATCTGTTAAGCGGCCATCGTCAAGTACTTGCAAGAGAACGTTAAAGACATCTGGATGCGCTTTTTCAATTTCATCAAACAAGATGACGCTATAGGGATGACGACGCACTTGCTCAGTCAGATAACCACCCTCTTCGTAACCAACATAACCTGGAGGCGCGCCGATCAGGCGGGCAACGCTATGCTTTTCCATGAACTCACTCATGTCGATACGAATTAAATGATCTTCACTATCAAATAAGAAGCCAGCCAATGCCTTACAAAGCTCGGTTTTACCAACGCCAGTAGGACCTAAGAATAAGAATGAGCCATAAGGACGATTCTCTTCAGCCAAGCCTGCGCGGGAACGACGGATTGCATCAGATACCGCACGAATGGCCTCTTCTTGACCAACCACACGCTTATGCAACAACTCTTCCATCTTCAAAAGCTTATCGCGCTCACCCTGCATCATCTTCGATACCGGAATACCAGTTGCACGAGAGACGACCTCAGCAATTTCTTCTGCGCCAACTTGCGTACGTAAGAGCTTGTTCTTCACAACGCCATCTTTATCGCCCTTGGCCTCTGCCGCTGTTGCAGATTTGAGCTTAGCTTCGAGCTCAGGCAACTTGCCGTACTGCAATTCAGCAACCTTTTCTAGCTTGCCTTCACGCTGTAACTTGGCAATTTCTGCACGAACCTTTTCAATCTCTTCCTTCACAGTAGCGGCCCCTAATACAGCACCCTTCTCTGCTTTCCAGATTTCCTCAAGATCAGCATACTCAGCACCAAGGCGTTTGATCTCATCCTCAATCAATGCCAGACGCTTCTGAGAGGCTTCGTCTTTTTCTTTCTTAACCGCTTCACGCTCAATCTTGAGCTGAATTAAACGACGGTCGAGCTTATCCATCACCTCAGGCTTGGAGTCGATCTCCATTCTGATGCGTGAACCTGCCTCATCAATGAGGTCGATTGCCTTATCTGGCAAGAAGCGATCAGTGATATAGCGGTGGGACAACTCGGCCGCTGCCACAATTGCTGGATCGGTAATCTCAATACCATGATGGAGCTCATAGCGCTCTTGCAAGCCACGCAAGATTGCAATCGTTGCTTCAACGCTGGGCTCTTCAACCATCACTTTTTGGAAGCGACGCTCTAGCGCAGGATCTTTTTCAATATATTTACGATACTCATCTAATGTGGTTGCACCAATGCAATGCAATTCACCCCGAGCTAAAGCAGGCTTGAGCATATTGCCAGCATCCATTGCACCATCACCTTTACCAGCGCCGACCATGGTATGAATCTCATCAATAAAGATGATGGTTTGACCTTCATCTTTTGCCACATCACTCAAAACGGCTTTGAGACGTTCCTCGAATTCCCCGCGGTACTTTGCACCTGCTAATAGCAATGCCATATCTAAGACTAAGACGCGCTTGTCTTTCAGAGTCTCAGGCACTTCACCATTGACAATACGCTGAGCTAAGCCTTCAACAATGGCTGTCTTACCTACGCCAGGCTCGCCGATGAGCACGGGATTGTTCTTTCCGCGACGTTGCAAGATCTGAATGGTGCGACGAATCTCATCATCACGACCAATCACAGGATCCAACTTACCCATACGGGCACGCTCTGTTAAGTCAACGGTATATTTCTTTAAGGCCTCGCGTTGACCTTCAGCATCTGCACTATTCACTGATTCCCCTCCGCGCACTAAATCAATAGCCGCTTCTAACGATTTACGATTCAAACCATTTTCACGAGCAACCTTACCCAACTCACCCTTGTCATCAGCCACAACGAGCAAGAACAGTTCACCAGCAATAAATTGGTCATTACGCTTATTGGCTTCTTTTTCACATAAGTTCAGCCAATTGCTTAAATCGCGACCGACTTGAACTTCACCACTTGTGCCTTGCACTTCGGGCAAGTTGTTGATGATTTTCTCTACACCCTTTTCCAGGCCCGGGACATTGACGCCAGCGCGAGTTAACAAACTCTTGGCAGCACCATCCGAATCACGCAACATTGCTAGCAAAACATGCGCTGGCTCGATATATTGATTATCTTTAGCTAAAGCGATACTCTGGGCTTCACTTAAAGCCTCTTGAAATTTGGTAGTTAATTTATCTATTCTCATTTTTATGCCTCATGTATTCCACGTATTTCTATCTATAGAATATAAGGGCAATATTGCCGATTTCAAGGCTCTCTGAACCCTTTTTAACCCTAATCTGACCTAATTTGAGCTGGCTTGTTTACCTTCTAGAGTGTTCCGATGGCAGCTATTACGCTGGCATTACTAACCGCTTAGAGCATCGTTTGGAAGCCCATAATTCAGGGCAAGGTGCCCGCTATACAAGATCACGCAGACCAGTTGTCCTTTTGGCTACACAAGAGCACCCAGACAGATCAGAGGCCTCTAAGGCCGAGATAAAATTAAAGCAATTGCCAAGATCAGAGAAATTGGGATTTTTTAAATAAGGCTTTAGAAGTCTTAATCATTATTCCAACGAGCCATAGCGGCATCGTCGGTCACACGGGCATCAACCCAGCGAGCACCTTCAGGCGTATCTTCTTTTTTCCAGAAAGGGGCTGCAGTCTTGAGGTAGTCCATGATGAATTCACAAGCAGCAAACGCTTCACCTCTATGAGCGCTAGCAACCGCAACCAACACGATTTGATCCTCTGGCAATAAAGGTCCAACACGATGTATGACGAGAGTGTTGTAGATATCCCAGCGTGACTTTGCTTGAGTGATGATCTCTTCTAAGGCTTTTTCTGTCATCCCTGGGTAATGCTCAAGCGTCATACCCTTAACTTGACTACCATCATTCATATCCCGCACGGTACCCAAGAATGTCACTACTGCACCCACTCTTGGATCGCCCTTGCGAAGCGCCGTAATCTCAGCGCTGAGGTCAAAATCATGTTCTTGAATACGGATTGGCATCTTAGCCTCCGGTTACTGGAGGAAAGAAAGCCACTTCAGCGCCTTCTAGTAAAGCTGTATTAGCATCAACCATGTGCTGATTAAGAGCACAACGCAGGGCTTTGCCTTCAGCCAAAGCTTGAGTCCAGACCCCGCCCCTTTGAATCAGAAATGTCCTGAGCTCAGAAATAGTCTTCACCGATACCGGCACATCAATGCTTTCTTGCGAAGTTCCTAGAGCTTCACGCAAAGAGGCAAAGAATCGTAATTCAAGTTTCATGAGGCAATCGTAAACCGATTATTTGAGCAATGCATCAAAAGGAATGTACTTCACTAAATCGCCCTTATGAATAGGCTGTCCTGGTGGGCAGTCAACCAAACCATCACCCCATGAGGCACTAGTTAGTACTCCAGAGCTTTGATTAGGGAATAAATCAAGACCACCCTGCGTATTAGTTTTTACTCGCAAAAATTCATTGCGTCGATCCGCTTTCAGCCAGTCAAAGTCAGCCCGCATGAAATAAGACTGGGGCAACTTCTCTTCTCTGCCCTGTAGCTTCAAAATAAACGGGCGTACAAACAATAAGAAAGTAACAAAGCTCGAAACTGGATTTCCAGGCAATCCAATAAACCAAGCCTCACCATCTTTTGGCTCATCAGATTTTCGAACCGCGCCAAATGCCAAGGGTTTGCCAGGCTTGATTGCAATCTGCCAAAGATCCAATCTACCCTCAGCGCTTACCGCTGGCTTAATGTGATCTTCCTCGCCAACCGATACGCCGCCAGAGGTAATAATGAGGTCATGGTCTTTGCTTGCCTTACGCAATGCTGCACGAGTAGCGTCCAAACGATCGGGAACAATGCCCAGATCAGTGGCATCGCAACCCAAAGACTTGAGGCATGCCAATAAGGTATCGCGATTAGAGTTGTAAATCCCACCTGGTTTGAGTGGTTCACCTGGTAACGCTAATTCATCACCAGTAAAGAATGCTGCAACCTTAACGCGACGCTTCACATTGAGATGCGTTAAGCCTGCAGATGCTGCGACACCTAACTCTTGAGGACGTAAAAATGTTCCTGCAGTGAGTGCCGTTTTACCAGCAGTTAAATCTTCGCCACGACGACGGATCCATTGACCTGATGTCGGAGCAATATTGACTTGAACCTGATCGTTAGAACCTTCTGGGATCGCACAATCCTCTTGCATCACAATCGCATCAGCCCCGGGTGGCACTGGGGCACCTGTAAAAATACGAGCAGCGGTACCAGGTTCTAACTGGGTACCCATAGAGCCCGCAGGAATGCGCTGTGCAACTTTTAGTACGTGCCCTGCACTTGAGGTATCCGCAGTTCTTACCGCGTAACCATCCATAGAGGTGTTGTCAAGCGGAGGTACATCCACCAAACTATTGACGTTTTCTGCAAGCACGCGACCCAGCGTTGCTTGCATCGGAATACTTTCACTTTCTTTTACTGGTCTTGCATGAGAGAGCAAGTGATCTAAAGCCTGCTGCGCAGTCAACATGGGTGGCTTAGTCATAGCGATTTGATGGTTACTTCGGTATTAAATTAGAAGTTTAATTAACGTGCGCGGTAATGAAATCTTTAACTTGATTTACATCCGCATCAATATTGTCGACACGCTGTGGCTTAGATTTAATGTCTTTAAATGTAGGAGGACACTCAGCGGGACGACCTAAGGCTTCTTGAATAGTCTCTTCAAACTTAATTGGCAAGGCGGTCTCAAGTACCAACATCGGAATGCCATCCTGCAGATGCTCGCGCGCCACCTTCACGCCATCGGCAGTATGGGTATCAATCATGACGCCATATTTCTGATCAATATCGCGAATGGTATCCAGGCGATTGGTATGGGTGCTACGACCCGACTGGAAACCATATTTACCAAGATCCTTAAAGACTGCGTCTTTGGAGATATCAAAGCCACCAGTTGTATCGACTTGCTTAAACATCGCAGCAGTCGCATTGCCGTCTTGACCCATGAAGTCAAAAACAAAGCGCTCAAAGTTACTGGCTTTAGAAATGTCCATGGAAGGACTTGAAGTATGTAGGGTCTCAGCAGACTTACGAGCGCGATAGACGCCCGTGCGGAAGAACTCATCAAGCACATCATTCTCATTCGTTGCCACAATCAAATGCTCGATAGGCAAACCCATCATGCGAGCAATATGGCCAGCGCAGACGTTACCAAAGTTGCCTGAAGGAACAGTGAATGAAACCTTTTCAGAACTGGACTTGGTTGCTAGCAAGTAACCTTGGAAGTAATAAACCACTTGAGCAACAACGCGCCCCCAGTTAATCGAGTTCACAGTACCAATTTGATTCTTCGCTTTGAAGGCATGATCATTGCTCACTGCCTTCACAATATCTTGGCAATCATCGAAAACACCAGCCACCGCCAAATTAAAGATATTCGGATCTTGCAGAGAATACATCTGTGCAGATTGGAATGCGCTCATCTTGCCGCGTGGCGAGAGCATAAATACTCTGACACCTTCTTTACCGCGCATGGCGTATTCAGCGGCGCTACCAGTATCACCAGAAGTGGCCCCCAAAATATTGAGGTTCTGACCTTTTTTCTTGAGCGCATATTCAAAGAGGTTGCCGAGCAACTGCATCGCCATATCTTTAAAAGCCAATGTTGGGCCATTAGACAAACTCAAGAGGCCAATTCGGGTACCATGCTCTTCACCCAACCAATGTATAGGCGTGATGTCCCTCGCATTATCTTGTGGACGACCATTGCAATAGACTTGCTCGGTATAAGTCTTACGTAAGAGCGCACGCAGGTCCGCCTCAGGAATGTCATCAGAATACAAACTGAGTACTTCATAAGCTAGATCGGCATATGACAAACTACGCCAAGAATCAAGCTGAGCAGAGGTGACTTTTGGATATTGCGTTGGCAAATACAAGCCGCCATCAGGCGCCAATCCACCCAACAAAATTTCTAAGAAGGATTGTTGTGGGCTATTGCCACGAGTAGATTGGTAACGCATGAATTTAATTAAGACAGATTTTCTAAACGAATCTTCACTACTTCGCCAGCAACTGTTTTGAGATTCTGAATCTCTTGAATTGCGGCAAGCATGTTCTTCTCTTTGGTTTCGTGAGTCAAGGCAACTAAGTCAGTTTGACTTTCACCCTCATCAGCCTCTTTTTGCAAGAGTGCATCAATCGATACGCCATGAGAAGCCAAGATCTTGGTGATATCAGCTAGTACGCCGGCTTGATCGGCAACGCGCATACGTAAGTAGTAGCTCGTGGTGATCTCACCAATTGGTAAAACTGGAGTATCTTGAACCGCATCTGGCTGGAAAGCTAAATAGGGAACGCGGTGCTCAGCATCGGCGCTCAACAAACGAGTGATATCTACCAAGTCAGCGATCACTGCAGAAGCGGTTGGCTCTGAACCAGCACCTTTGCCATAGTAAAGCGTAGTACCTACTGCATCACCGAAGACTTGTACTGCATTCATGGCGCCTTCAACGTTCGCAATTAAACGTTTAGTAGGAATCAAGGTTGGATGAACGCGCAACTCAACGCCAGTTGGTGTTTTCTTGGCAATGCCAAGCAGCTTAATGCGATAGCCTAATTGCTCTGCATAACGAATATCAATAGCTGCTAATTTAGTAATGCCTTCAACGTGAGCTTTTTCAAACTGCATTGGAATACCAAATGCAATCGCACTCATGATGGTTGCTTTATGGGCAGCGTCAACACCTTCGATATCGAAAGTAGGATCTGCTTCAGCGTAACCTAAACGTTGCGCTTCCTTGAGAACAGTTTCAAAGTCCAGGCCCTTGTCACGCATCTCAGAGAGAATGAAATTGGTTGTGCCGTTAATGATGCCAGCAATCCACTCAATACGGTTGGCAGTTAAGCCTTCACGCAAGGCCTTAATAATCGGAATACCACCAGCAACAGCCGCCTCAAAAGCTACCATGACACCTTTGGCATGAGCCGCCTTGAAGATCTCATTACCGTGAACCGCGATTAATGCCTTATTGGCTGTAACAACGTGCTTACCCGCTGCAATCGCCTCTAGAACTAAGTCTTTAGCAATACCGTAGCCTCCAATGAGCTCAACCACGATATCGATTTCAGGGTTATTAATCACCGCGCGAGCATCATTCACAACCTGCGCACGATCCTTCACGAGCTCTTTGGCGCGCTCTACATTTAAATCGGCAACAGTATTAATCCGAATCCCACGTCCTGCGCGACGAGTAATCTCATCTTGGTTACGCTCGAGAACTGTGAATACGCCACCACCAACAGTGCCAATACCTAATAGACCTACTTGAATCGGTTTCATGATGCCTTTGCTGCAGTTGAAGAAGCCTTACGGCTGTGTTTATTACGATAACGCTCAAGAAAACGTGCGAGACGACCAATTGCCTCTTTCAGAACATCTTCATGAGGTAAGAACACTACGCGGAAGTGATCAGGCTGACCCCAATTAAAACCAGAGCCCTGCACTAACAATACCTTTTCTTCCTTTAAAAGATCAGCAACAAACTGCTGATCATCTTCAATTGGATAAACCTCTGGGTCTAACTTGGGAAATAAATACAAAGCAGATTTTGGTTTGACACAACTGACTCCGGGGATATCCGTAATGAGTTTCCAAGCAAGATCACGCTGCTTTGCTAAACGACCACCCTCATTAACCAAATCGTTAATGCTTTGATAACCACCTAAGGCAGTTTGAATCGCGTATTGACCAGGAACGTTTGCACACAAACGCATAGAGGCCAACATATTGAGGCCCTCGATGTAGTCGCGCACCATCTCCTTATCCCCGGACACCACCATCCAGCCAGCTCTGTAGCCGCATGAGCGGTAGTTCTTAGATAAACCATTAAAAGTAATAATGACCACATCATTTGATAAGGAGGCAAGCGAAATATGCTTCTCACCGTCATACAACATCTTGTCGTAGATTTCATCAGCAAACAAAATCAAGCCATGCTCACGAGCAATTTGTGTGAGCTCAAGCAACACTTCTTTTGAGTAAATCGCGCCCGTTGGATTGTTAGGATTAATCACCACAATCGCTTTTGTACGAGGCGTAATTTTTTTACGCAGATCATTTAAATCTGGCGCCCAATCTTTTGACTCATCACAGAGGTAATGCACAGGTGTACCGCTCGATAAACTGACTGCAGCTGTCCAAAGCGGATAGTCTGGTGTTGGCACCAAAACTTCATCACCATCATTCAAAAGCGCATTCATTGAAAGTACGATGAGTTCAGAGACACCGTTACCGGTGTAAACGTCATCCAGGTTTACTCCTTGGATACCTTTTTCTTGGCAGTACTGCATGATGGCTTTACGAGCCGCAAAAATGCCCTTGGAATCAGAATAGGCGGATGCGTTGCTCAAATTGCGAATCATGTCCAACTGAATTTCTTCAGGAGGATCGAAACCGAAAACCCCTACGTTTCCGATGTTTAATTTGATGATTTTGTGACCTTCTTCTTCCATGCGCTGAGCAAGCTCGAGCACGGGCCCACGAATGTCGTAACAGACGTTATCGAGTTTTTGGGACTTTAGGATCGGTTTCACAATAAATTAAAGGGTAAGTTCTTGAAATCTTGGAAAAAACAGCTAGCTATAATCCACATAATTATGACAGAGAGTCCACTTGAAGCTTCAATCTGACCCCCATTCTGGAGCCAATACGATTACCGGCTATGGCGATGGCTATGTTGAGATCAACCAAGTCCCATATGCACATGCGGTCTTATTGAGCTCTAACGGAGCTATCTCAGAGTGGCCAGCCAAGTCCTTTGATCATCTAGAAGCTAGTCATTTCGCCCAAATGGTTGATCTCAAACCTGAATTGATCCTAATCGGCACCGGCAACCGTCAGCGCTTTCCAAAGCCAGAACTCTTAAAAGCGCTCATTTCAGCCAAAATTGGCTTTGAAATCATGGACTCCCAAGCAGCTTGTCGCACCTACAACATACTGGTAGGCGAAGGTCGCCAGGTCCTCCTGGCTCTCATTGTGGAGCCCACTTAATGCAGTTCGGGAATATGCGTCGGTCATCCGCCCTGCACCTTGGCAAGATTCTGCTCTTAACCATCATTTATGTATTGCTATGGTTTGGCACGATGAACTATCGCCACCTCATCCCATCCGATGAAGGGCGCTATGCAGAAATGGCTAGAGAGATGCTGGTTACAGGTGATTGGGTTACTCCTCGCTATAACGGCTATAAATATTTTGAAAAACCCCCATTACAAGTTTGGGCAACTGCTGCAACATTCCAAGCTTTCGGCATTGGTGATTGGCAAGCGCGGCTTTGGACAGCACTCACCGGGTTTTTAACTATTTTGGCAATTGGCTTTACAGGCGCTCGCATTTACAACCCAAGAGCGGGGTGGATAGCGGCGCTAGTTTTAGCTTCGAGCCCGATGTGGGTCATTAGCGGCCACTTCAACTCTCTTGATATGGGCCTGTCAGCATTTTTAGTTGCAGCTCTGTGCAGCCTCTTGTTAGCACAAACCTCTCACAATAAAACAAGTAGTCGTAACTGGATGTGGGCTTGTTGGGTTTTTATGGCGCTTGCAACCCTATCCAAAGGATTGATTGGCGCCGCAATACCTGCCATGGTTTTTATTGCCTACTCAATTAGTGCGTGGGATTGGAAAATTTGGACTCGCTTAAGATTATTTAGCGGAATTGTTATCTACTTACTCATCACAGCCCCATGGTTTGTATTGATTGCCCAACGCAATCCAGAGTTCTTGGAATTTTTCTTTATCCATGAACATCTACAACGCTTTACTCAAGATACACACAGCAGAACCGGACCCATTTATTACTTCGCGCCACTACTAATCATCGGCGCCCTGCCCTGGGTGCTACAGATCCCAGGGTCGATTGCACAGGCATGGCAAGAACGTAGACGCGAGTTCTCTAGCGGATGGTTATTGGTATGCTGGTTTGCAATCATCTTTACCTTCTTTAGCGTGTCGCACTCTAAATTACCTGGCTACATCATCCCTATTTTTCCAGCACTTGCATTGCTCACCGGTAGTCGACTAGATCGTCTGCTAGGACATACCAACTCCATGGCCTTACCTTGGAAATTACAAACTCTTGGATTTGCATTGTTAGGTTGCGTGGGTTTTTTCTTCTTATCGGAAATCGGCAAACAAGCAAGACCAGATGAAATTGAAGCGTATGCCCAATATGTAAATTGGGTCATTGCTGCATTAATTGCCTTGGTTGGATTTAGCTTATATGCCGCCTTTCAATCGAAGCGTAATGGCTTACAAAGCATCGCGAGTTTTGCGAGTGGTTTTTTCCTATGCGCCATCATCGCTGGCACTGGTCACGAAACTCTGGGGCGTGCAGTGTCTGGTATCGATCTTGCTCACCGTGTGAAGACAAACATTCCAACAAATGTGAACTTCTATTCTGTTCGCCTACTAGATCACACCATGCCTTTCTACTTAGGCAGAACGATGATTATGGTTGAAGACCCTGATGAGCTACAGTTTGGTGTGAATCAACAGCCCGATTTATGGCTCCCAACGCTGGATGCTTTCATCACTCGCTGGAGAGAAGACCAAACCGCATATGCGATGATGGTTCCCGAGCAATATGTCGCACTTCAGGCAATGAACTTGCCGATGCAAGAGGTGGATCGTGACTCTCGTAGAGTAATTGTGAAACACCCAGACACCGCAAAGGTGACGCAGTAATATAAGAGCCATATGTCGAACTCCACTACTAACTTTATCCCCTTTACGCGCCCTAGCTTTAATCAAGAAACGATTGATGCCGTTGGAGAAGTATTACGTTCTGGATGGGTGACCTCGGGACCAAAATTGGCGGAATTTGAAGCAACCCTGAGCGAATACTTTGGCGGCCGTCCTGTGCGTTGCTTTGCTAACGGCACAGCAACAATGAAAATTGCTTTGCAAGTCGCAGGCATAGGTGAAGGCGATGAAGTCATCACTACTCCAATTTCTTGGGTGGCAACTTCCAATGTCATCTTGGGTGTTGGTGCTAAACCTATCTTCGTCGACATTGATCCGCTAACTCGCAATATTGATCTCAACAAAGTAGCAGCAGCTATCACCCCCAAGACTCGCGCCATCATGCCAGTGTATCTGGCAGGCCTACCAGTTGATATGGATCAGCTCTACGCTTTAGTAAAGCAATATCAGCTCCGCGTGATTGAAGATGCTGCGCAAGCTTTTGGCTCGCAATGGAAAGCTAAGAAGATCGGGAGTTTTGGCGACCTCGTGAGCTTTAGCTTCCAAGCCAATAAGAATCTCACCACAGTTGAAGGTGGTTGCCTTGTTCTTAACAATATCGATGAAGCCAAACTCGCTGAGAAGTTCCGTTTACAAGGATTAACTCGCCAGGGTATGGACGGTATGGATGTGGATGTTCTTGGCGGAAAAGATAATTTGACTGACGTGAATGCGGTAATTGGTTTGCAACAGCTCAAGCAATTACCAAGCTATCAAACACGTCGCTCTGCATTAGCTCGTCAGTATTTTGATGCAATTCGCAACGAGCTCAAATCTGCTGGATTAGAACATCTCAAATTAGAACTTCCAGTTGAAAACTTTACCGAAAGCAACTGGCATATGTTTCAGGTAGTGCTTCCACTCGATCAACTGAACTGTGATCGTGCCCAAGTCATGACGGAGTTGAAAGATCTTGGTATCGGTACTGGCGTACACTATCCAGCAATCACAGGCTTTACCTTGTATGAAGAACAAGGTTATAAAACGAGTGATACTCCGATCGCAGAACGTATTGGTCGATCCATTCTCACACTCCCTTTATTCCCAGGCATGGCTGATGAGGATATTGGCCGCATCGCCAGTGAATTGGTCATAACCCTCAAAAATCACTGCAAAAATTAGTCTTATTGGGCTAGATTCTCAGAATCAGGCAAAATTGCGGCATGACTGCAAACTTAGTTGCCAACCCAATCCTCAGCATTGTTATTCCTGTATATAACGAGGAAGACGGCCTCCAAGCGTTATTTGATCGCCTCTACCCAGCTTTAGATGCTATTGCCACCAAACGCAATATTGCTTATGAGATCGTTTTTGTAAACGACGGCAGCAAAGACCGCTCCGCTGGAATTCTGGCTAAGCAAGTGGATTTACGCCCGGATGTAACGCGCGCGGTTTTATTTCACAGCAACTTTGGTCAACATATGGCCATCATGGCTGGCTTTGAATATGCAAAAGGTGAGCACATCATCACCTTAGATGCGGACTTACAAAATCCCCCAGAAGAAATTGATGCGCTTACTGAGCAGCTATTAAAAGGTCATGATTATGTCGGCACCGTTCGTGCAAATCGCCGTGATAGCTTTTTCAGAAAATTTGCTTCACGCGCCATGAATCGTTTACGTGAAAACATCACGCGTATCACTATGACAGACCAAGGCTGTATGTTGCGCGGCTACAACCGCCGTATTGTTGACCTTGTTCGTCAATGCGATGAGAACAATACTTTTATTCCAGCCTTAGCTTATACATTTGCTGCAAACCCAATTGAAATTACCGTCAAGCACGAAGAGCGTTTTGCGGGCGAATCCAAATACAACCTCTACCAACTCATTCGCTTGAACTTTGATTTGGTCACCGGCTTTTCCATCATGCCTTTACAGATCTTCTCAATACTGGGCATGTTGCTATCGCTCGCCGCAGGTAGCTTGTTTGTATACCTCCTGGTTCGCCGCTTTGTTCTAGGCGCAGAGGTTGAGGGAGTCTTTACCCTCTTCGCACTCACCTTCTTCTTGATTGGCGTAATGCTCTTTGGCCTTGGCCTCTTGGGCGAATACATTGGTCGCATCTATCAGCAAATCCGCAATCGTCCACGTTACGTGGTGCAAACTGTTTTAGAGAAAAAATAATTGCACGCAGTCGTATTCGCATATCACGATGTTGGCGTCAATTGCCTCAAAGCGCTACTCAATGCAGGCATTCAAGTTGATCTCATAGTGACCCATGAGGATGATCCAAACGAAAACGTTTGGTTTGGTAGCGTTGCTAAACTCTGTCAAGAGAAAAACATCCCTTACATCATGCCAAGTGCTAGCGACTTACCTGGTTTAATTCCAAAGCTTGAAACGCTGGCACCGGATTACATTTTTTCTTTCTACTACCGCCATATGATTCCAGCGCAAATATTGGCATGTGCCAAGATTGCTGCGCTCAATATGCATGGCTCATTACTTCCAAAATTCCGCGGTCGTGCTCCAGTCAATTGGGCCATCTTGCATGGCGAGACTGAAACTGGTGCCACCTTGCATGTGATGGAAGTAAAACCAGATGCAGGTGATATTGTTGGTCAAGCATCAGTAAGCATTGGTCCAGATGAAACCGCTACCGAAGTATTTGGCAAAGTGAGTGATGCCGCTTTAGAGGTCATGCGTAATGTCCTTCCAGAGCTAGTTCAAGGCAGAGTCCCCCGCAAGCCTAATGACCTACAAAACGGCAGCTATTTTGGCGGTAGAAAGCCCGCTGATGGGCAAATTCACTGGAATCAAACGGCTCGCCAAGTACATAACCTAGTCAGAGCTGTTGCACCCCCTTATCCCGGCGCCTTTACGGATCGCGAGGGTACAACAATGATTGTGGCTAGAACGAGTCTAAAAGGGCCTTTTCCAGCTAGTCTGAATCTTGAGGCTACCGGCATCCAAGTGGTTGATAATCGGGTATTCGGCATTTGTGGTGACCGCCAAGCAGTAGAAATCTTGGAGTGGTTTCCAGCAAGCAAATAAGCATTAAATACAATTAGATTAAAACGAGGCAGTAAAGATGAAAAAAGTACTCATTCTTGGTGTTAACGGCTTTATTGGTCACCATCTTTCTAAGCGCATTCTTGAGACAACCGATTGGGATGTCTACGGCATGGATATGCAGAATGATCGCTTAGGTGATTTGATCAATCACCCACGCATGCACTTTTTTGAAGGCGATATCACCATCAATAAAGAGTGGGTTGAATATCACATCCGCAAATGCGATGTGATCTTGCCTTTAGTTGCGATTGCTACCCCAGCTACTTATGTGCAGCAGCCATTAAAAGTATTTGAGCTCGACTTTGAAGCAAACTTACCAATCGTTCGCTCCGCCGTGAAATACAAGAAGCACTTGGTATTCCCATCAACCTCTGAGGTTTATGGCATGTGTGAGGACGGCGAGTTTGATCCTTCTAAATCCAATATGGTTTATGGTCCGATTAATAAGCCGCGCTGGATCTATGCTTGCTCTAAGCAGTTGATGGATCGCGTAATCTGGGGTTACGGCATGGAAGGCTTACGCTTTACCCTCTTCCGCCCATTTAACTGGATTGGTCCTGGCTTAGATAGCATCTACACACCAAAAGAAGGCTCATCCCGTGTAGTGACACAGTTCTTGGGTCACATCGTTCGCGGTGAACCCATTAACTTAGTCGATGGCGGTGCACAGAAGCGCGCCTTTACTTATGTGGATGATGGTATTGATGCACTCATGCGCATCATTGATAACAAAGATGGTGTTGCTAATGGCAAGATCTACAACATTGGTAACCCAAAGAACAATCACTCTGTTCGTGAATTGGCAAATCAAATGCTAGATATTGCTCGCAGCATTCCTGAATACGCTAAGACAGCTAATGATGTGAAGATTGTGGAAACCACTTCTGGCGCTTATTACGGTGAAGGTTATCAAGATGTGCAGAACCGTGTTCCTGCAATTGATAACACGATGAGTGAGCTAGACTGGAAACCAACAACTACGATGGCGGATGCCCTGAAGAATATTTTCGAAGCCTATCGCCAGGATGTTGAAAAAGCCCGTTCTTTAGTTGATAAAGAATAAGAAACATCACTCAAGGATTCATGGCTAAGATTGCACTCAAGGTTGATGTCGATACCTTACGCGGCACCAAAGAAGGCGTTCCCAATCTAGCTAGAACTTTTGAGCGCTTTGGCTTAAAAGCGACTTTCCTATTTAGCCTTGGTCCTGACCATACCGGCTGGGCATTAAAAAGAGTCTTTCGTCCTGGCTTTCTGAAAAAAGTGAGCCGCACCTCTGTCGTTGAACACTACGGCATCAAAACACTTCTCTATGGTGTTCTGCTTCCTGGTCCAGATATTGGCGAAAAGGCAGCGGCAGAAATGCGTGCCATTGATCAAGCTGGTCATGAAACCGGCATTCATACTTGGGATCACGTGGCTTGGCAAGATGCGGTCCGTAATCAAGATTCAACATGGACTAAAGCGATGATGCAACAAAGCTGGGACCGCTTTATTCAAATCTTTGGTCATGCACCGGTGACCTATGGTGCTGCTGGTTGGCAAATGAATGAAGCCGCCTTTGAGCAACTCGATCAATGGGGAATAGCCTATTCTTCCGATGGAAGAGCTGAACCTAATTTAATACCCTATCGTTTAGCGCTTGCCTCAGGCAAAGCGAAGCATGTGCAATACCCAACTACCCTGCCAACCTTTGATGAGTTGATTGGAATCGATGGTGCCGATGAGTTTGGCGCCGTTAAGAAACTCCTAGAGATCACACAAAGCAACCCGAATGACCAAGTCTTCACCCTGCATGCAGAGTTAGAGGGTCAGAAGCTATTACCGGCCTTTGAGCAGCTATTAGCTGGATGGCTAAACCAAGGCCATGACCTCGTTACTATGGGCGAACTGCACCAATCTTGGAAAGCCACCAATCAACTAGATAAAATAGCCGTGTTACCACTAACTTGGGGGGAAATCCCAAATCGCAGCGGTGAACTCATTATTCAGAGCAATTAAATCAGCAATAAAACTTATTACCTATCAGAGACAAACCAAAGGATCATCATGACAGTAACTATCGGCCAACCTATCCCAGAATGTGCTATCCCAGCGACATCAGGCCTCACTTTTTCTCCAGCGTCAGCCAAAGGCAAAAAACTGGTTCTGTATTTTTATCCTAAAGATATGACTCCAGGCTGCACTGCAGAGTCCGGTGAGTTTCGTGACAACATTGAGGAATTTACTAAGGCCAACACTTTGGTTGTCGGCGTATCACGCGATAGCCTCAAGTCCCATGATAATTTCCGCAGCAAATTAGAGTTACCGTTTGAGCTCGTGGCCGATACTGATGAGAAACTATGCCAACTCTTTGGCGTCATCAAAATGAAGAATATGTACGGAAAACAAGTCCGCGGGATTGAGCGCAGTACCTTCTTGTTTGACTCCAATGGCAAGCTTGTACAAGAGTGGCGCGGCCTTAAAGTTCCAGGCCATGTGACAGAGGTATTACAGGCTGCCAAAGCTGCTAAATAATTTTTACAACAATTTGCTTTAGGGTGCTTGCAAACCCCAAAATTTGGGGTAAAGTGATTCATATGCACCGTAAACGACGGGAAAGTCTGACAATCCGTTTGAATCAGAAACCTGAATATCTCATAGCAGGTTCGGGGAGTAACCCCCTCCGTTTTTTAGATGTCGCAACCAGTTTCGTAATAAACCGTCAACGCACTCCGCTTGGCGGTTTTTTCTTTTAGGAGAGTCTGCATGCCATTGCCACCCATCCCAACTCAAATTGCTGACCAAGTGAAGCTCAGTCGGAAAGATACCCCTGACTTGAAGAAACGCCCAGCGCCAGCAAAACCAGTGGTGGTAGAAAGTGCAGATTGGACAAATGATGTGGAGGAAGACTTATCTGCAGCTGAGGTTGCGCTTGAAAAAATCAAAGCAGATCGTAGCCCAATGCGCAATGACATTAAATCAGTTGCACCAGCAAAACCAAAGCGCGTAATCCGTACAGGACCTCCATCCTTGTTCGTACTTGACACCAATGTGTTGATGCATGATCCAAGCTCTTTATTCCGCTTCTCTGAACATGACCTGTTCTTGCCGATGACCACTCTTGAAGAGTTGGACAATCACAAAAAAGGGATGACTGAGGTAGCCCGTAATGCCCGTACTGTTAGCCGCTCCTTAGATCAACTGATTGCTGGTACAAGCGGTACATTAGATGACGGTATCCCCTTAAACAAACTTGGCAATCAAGATGTTTCAGGTCGCCTCTTCTTCCAAACCAAGTTGTCTACCCAAGCATTGCCCGAAGGTCTGCCTGAAGGTAAGGGCGACAACATGATTTTGGCAGTGGTGAGCGAGTTACAAAAAACACGTAATGGTCAAGAAGTTGTACTGGTATCTAAAGATATCAATATGCGCATTAAGGCGCGTGCTTTAGGCTTGCCTGCTGAAGACTATTTCAATGACCAGGTTTTAGAAGACCGTGATTTGATGTACTCCGGAGTAATGGCTTTATCAGCCGACTTCTGGCCAAAGCATGGCAAAGATATGGAAAGCTGGGCAGACTCTAAATCTGGAACGATGTTTTATAGAGTGACTGGTCCCGCCGTACCAAGCATGCTAGTCAATCAGTTTGTTTACCAAGAAAATCCAGACGGCTCAACTCCTTTCTACGCACACGTAAGAGAAATCAATGGCAAGACTGCTCTCTTGCAAACCCTCAGAGACTTCTCGCACCAGAAAAACAATGTTTGGGGAGTTACTGCCCGTAATCGCGAGCAGAACTTTGCGATGAACTTACTCATGAACCCAGATGTCGACTTTGTCACTCTCTTAGGACAGGCTGGTACCGGCAAAACCCTACTGGCATTGGCTGCTGGACTTGAGCAAGTCTTGGATAGCAAACGCTATAACGAAATTATCATTACCCGTGCCACTGTACCTGTAGGCGAAGATATTGGTTTTCTGCCGGGTACTGAAGAGGAAAAAATGCAGCCTTGGATGGGCGCTTTTGATGACAATCTTGAAGTGCTTCAACGGAATGATGATGCTGGTGAATGGGGTCGCGCTGCAACTCAAGAACTCATTCGCTCACGCATCAAAGTGAAGAGCATGAACTTCATGCGCGGCAGAACCTTTGTGAGTAAGTTTGTGATCATTGATGAAGCCCAAAACTTAACACCAAAGCAAATGAAAACCTTGGTCACCCGTGCGGGCCCTGGCACAAAGATTGTCTGCTTAGGTAATATTGCCCAGATCGATACTCCATACCTGACTGAAGGCTCATCCGGTCTTACTTATGTAGTGGACCGCTTCAAAGGCTGGCGTCATGGTGGTCACGTCACTTTGGCGCGTGGCGAGCGCTCACGCCTTGCGGATCATGCTGCCGACGCTCTCTAAGCAATCCCGCTCATGCCGCACTCTCATCGGGTGCGGCATTTTTATTTATGCGGTCCTACTAGTATCGGGATGCAGCACATTTGGAAATAAATCTCACCAAGCCAAGGTTACGCAATTTAAGCAAGACACCAGTGTAGGCACCGAGGATATTTCGATTGCAGCGGTTGGCCTAGTCGATGTGCCCTATCGCTATGGCGGCAATACACCCAAGGGTGGCTTTGATTGCAGCGGGTTGATTGTCTACGTCTATAACAAGGCAGCTGGAATTAAATTACCCCGCACCATTCAACAGATGAGTACTCAAGGCAGAAGTGTGGAGAACCAACCGCCAGCTCCAGGCGATCTCGTTTTCTTTAACACTACTGGTGAAAAATACTCACATGCTGGCATCTATGTGGGTCAAGGAAGATTTGTGCATGCCCCAAGCGCCGGGGGCACTGTAAGACTCGAATACATCACTGCGCCCTATTGGGCTGCAAAGTTTACTGAGGCGCGTCGCATAGTACCTCAGTAAAACCAAGTGTTTTAGAACGGCTCGTAGCCGCCGGATGAATAGCCAATGGATCCCATCGCCAAGTTATCAAACTTGGTATATGGACCTTGCCAGCTTAAGCGCACTGTTCCAATTGGACCGTTACGCTGTTTACCGATGATGATCTCTGCGACGCCTTTATCAGTCGTCGTGTCAGGGTGATACACCTCATCACGATAGATAAACATAATTAAGTCAGCATCTTGTTCAATAGCGCCAGACTCACGTAAGTCTGACATGATTGGACGCTTGTTTGGACGTTGTTCAAGACCGCGATTTAACTGTGAAAGCGCCACAACTGGACACTGTAATTCTTTTGCGAGTGATTTGAGTGAGCGTGAGATTTCGGAGATCTCAGTTGCACGGTTTTCAGAACCAGAGCCACTCATCAACTGTAAGTAGTCAATCACTACTAAACCTAAGGTACCGCCAAAGTTTCTAGCGATACGACGTGCACGTGCACGCAACTCTAAGCTTGATAAGGAACCAGTCTCATCAATCAAAATTTGGGTATTGCTTAAACGCGCAATCGCATCGGTAACCCGTGGCCACTCATCATCTTGCAATTTGCCGGTACGCATACGACCTTGGTCAACGCGCCCTACTGAGCCCAATAAACGGGCTGCCAACTGTTCACCTGACATCTCCATAGAGAACACTACAACTGGCAAACCCTCTGCAAGCGCAACGTTCTCAGCGATATTCAATGCGAATGCTGTTTTACCCATCGAAGGACGACCAGCAACAATCACTAAGTCGCCTTTTTGCAGGCCACTGGTTTGTTTATCTAAATCAATAAAGCCTGTTGCTATACCAGTGATGTCACTTCCACCCTGGCGGTTATAGAGCTCATCAATTCTGGCAACGACTGAGCGCAGCAAAGGCTCAATCTCAAGGTAGTCGGCCTTACGACTACCCTCTTCACCAATTTGCAAAATGCGGGACTCGGCTTCATCTAACAGGGTACGAACAGTTCGACCCTCTGGCACAAATGCTGAATTCACAATACTGTCAGATACCTCAATCAATCGACGCAAAATACTGCGGTCACGAACAATATCGGCATAGCCTTTAATATTCGCCGCACTTGGTGTGTTTTGCGCTAGAGAATTGAGGTAATCAATACTAACCAAATCCCCGCCTTGCTCAGACTTGATGGCGTCATGAACAGTAATGACGTCTGCGGGATGGTTGTCGCCAACTAAGCGCGCAATGACCTTGTAGATCAAAGCGTGTTCAGGACGATAGAAATCTTTGTCGTTTAAGACTCCACCAAGGTTATCCCAAGAGGAGTTATCGATCAGTAGACCACCGAGCAAAGATTGCTCGGCTTCTACAGAATGAGGAGGAACTTTTAAAGCCTGCACGACTGCATCCCCAGGTCCCGACATGCCGGGATTCAGCGTTACGGAACGTGAACGGGATTCAGCCATGAGGCTAGTTTACAGTTCTTAAAACTTAGGCTTGCTCGCCAACTACACGGATAGTGATATCAACCACAACATCGGTATGAACAGCAACCGCTACAGGATGATCACCAACCATCTTCAATGGGCCAGTAGGCATACGGATTGAAGCTTTCTCAATCGCAAAACCTTTAGCTTTCAAAGCATCGGCGATGTCGTGGTTGGTTACGGAACCAAACAAACGACCGTCAACGCCAGCCTTTTGACCGATTTCGAGAACCAAGTCTTTGAGCTTTACGCCAACCGCTTCAGCAGCAGCCAATTTCTCAGCAGCTAATTTTTCCAACTCAGCACGACGTGTTGCAAAATCAGCGATAGCTGCTTCAGTTGCACGACGAGCTTTACGTTGTGGGATTAAGAAGTTACGAGCGAAACCGTCTTTAACGCGAACTACGTCACCGAGGTTGCCCAAGTTTGTTACTTTTTCTAAAAGAATGATTTGCATTGAGGGCTCCCAATTATTTTCTATGTTGATCGGAGAATGGCAACAAAGCCAAGAAACGAGCACGCTTAATAGCAGTGTCTAACTGACGCTGATACTTTGCTTTTGTGCCTGTCAAACGAGCAGGAGTGATCTTGGCGTTTTCGCCAATGAAGTCCTTCAATGTATCTACATCTTTGTAGTCGATCTGTTCTACGCCAGCAACAGTGAAACGGCAATAACGCTTACGCTTGAACAATGGGTTCTGAGCTGGTTTCTTTTTGAAATCGGGTTTCTTTCCAAACGCCATGATGATTTCCTCTTTTTAATTTTTCAATTGAATATGGGTAATATGGAAAACAAGTCTTTGATTACGTAGAGTCTTCGGGGCTAAGAATCCTTCGAACACTGCCTCGGCTCCTAAATCCATTCGCTCTAGATCCTTTTGTATCGGACCAATTGCTATGGCTTCAACGCTCATCTGAATTTTCCTTGCCACTCCTACCTCGCTTGCTTGCCCACTATGTTCTAGCTGGCAATGCATCACCGGTATTCCTGCTGGTGTAAATCGAATCGCGTCTTTAGATACCAAGATTGCAGTGAGGGTGAAATGATTCAACGCCGCTCCGCTTCTCTGATACGTTTTCTAGTCTGTGTATTCCTCTTCAAATTTCTAACTTATTCCGCTGCTACAGGAGCTTCGGACTGAGCTGATTTGCGCGCTTCTTCACGTTGCACTTCTTTCATCATGATGGAAGGCTCAGTTTCAGCTTTCTTAGTCTTGCTGATGAGGTGACGCAAAACAGCATCGTTAAATTTGAACGCATGCTCGAGTTCTTCCAGAGTCTTCTGGTCGCACTCAATGTTCATGCAAACGTAGTGGGCTTTAGCAAGCTTGTCGATCATGTAAGCCATCTGACGACGACCCCAATCTTCAATGCGATGAATTTTGCCGCCCGCAGCTGCTAATGTAGCTTTGTAACGATCGATCATCGCTGGTACTTGCTCGCTTTGGTCCGGATGGACGATAAAGACGATTTCATAATGACGCATCAAACACTCCTTAAGGATAAAGTCACCTGGGCGTCTTGCTAATTTCTGATGGTTTTGAAATCAGCGCCAGTGTGACAAGGTAGTAACAAATTGTAGGTACTGCTCACAACACTTTTTAAAACCCTTACCTAGATTCAGGCAAGACCGCTATTCTAGCAAAAAAATCCTGCCAAGTCAGGGATTTAGAGGTGGCAGAAGCATTTAAGGCTAACTGGAGCGCAATCCTCGCTCTAGGGGCAGAAAGCCCTCCCGCAAGCTGGCAAATCAGGTCATCTTTTGAGTCTACAGTGAGACCGGCGCCCGTTCGCGAGGCACGGACTAATGCAATTCCTTCTACTTGGGCTTGTTTTAAAGGGGCCAACCAAGCCTGATTGAGGCCTCCTAAGCCAGTACCCGCCAAGATTAAACCCTGAACACCTGCCCCAACAATCGCGTCAATGCCCTGTGATCTTGCTCCAGCATGACTAGTCAATATCTCAACCCAAGGCCAAACACCCTCCGGGATTGGCAAATCCTCCACACAAGCCGCCTGAATCGCCTTCACACGCGATAACCATGAGGGGTTAATTAAGCCAATAGAACTAGAAGGCGAGTCCATTAAGGGAGCATTTAAGTTGGAAGTGTGGCGTTTAGCTAAATCTCGCGCCAAGCAAACTTTGCCTGCAAATACGGCATAAACACCGCCAGGGCAGTTTTCTGGGGCAGTAGAAGCCCACTTCAGGGAATCCAAGAGATTCTGCGGGCCATCCGCCTGAGGCGCGTTTGAAGGCAACATGGCGCCAGTCAAAACGATCCGTTTGCTTAATTTTTCAGCAAGCTTGCCGCAGGTGGCACTCAAGAAAAATCCGCTCTCCTCAATGGTATCTGTACCATGGGTAATAACAATCCCTTTTACAGCGGAGTCTTGAAGGGATTCCTTTACTGTATTGCCGATCAGGGTGAGTAGATCTTCACTTAGATCCCGGCTATCGATGTTGGCAAGCTGTCTGGATACCAACTTTACAGATCCTGGAATGCCTTCCTGAATCCGCGCCAACAGGGTATCAATGCCCACTTGACCCGCTTGATACTCGGTTGGGTTGGTTGGATCTTGGGCTAAGCCAGCGATAGTGCCCCCAATACCCAAAACCAAAATATGAGGGGCATTTTCAGAATTGCTTTGGATTGAGCTCATACCCCATTATCACTCCTAAATTACTTGAATTATCAAAAAGTGCTGTATACAATCCCAGTATGGACATAAATACAGTCGATTTTCAAGAGGAGCTGACTGCCCTCCCTAAACTCACTGCACGCCAGGGTGAGATTTTGGATCTTATTACCAAAGCCATTGATGAGAGCGGGTTACCACCCACTCGCGCAGAGATTGCGACGCAACTCGGGTTTGCTTCTGCAAATGCCGCCGAAGAACATTTGCGGGCACTCGCGAAAAAGGGTTATATCGAATTAACGCCTGGCACTTCACGCGGCATTCGCATTCCGCAGCGATTCAATCAAACGCAACATTCCAATAAGTACCGTCAGCTGTCATTGCCATCAGGCGCACTGCAACAACTCACACTTCCCTTAATTGGTCGCGTTGCTGCTGGTTCACCAATCATGGCTGTAGAACATATTGAAAGGCAGGTGCCGATTGACCCAAGCTTATTTAGCAAAGGTGCTGATTACCTATTAAAAGTAAAAGGTATGAGCATGCGCGATGCAGGCATTTTGGATGGCGATTATTTAGCCGTTAGAAAAACTACTGAAGTACGTAATGGCGATATTGTTGTTGCTCGCTTAGACGATGAGGTCACTGTTAAACGTTGGCAACAAAAGAAAACTGCTAACGGCCTAGTGATTGAATTACAAGCTGAGAATCCGGACTTCAAAAATATTGTTGTGGATAGACGTCAGCCCAATTTCGCAATTGAAGGTCAAGCCGTTGGCCTTATCAGGGCTGAGGGGCTATAGGCTAATGCCATTAAATAAAAAGGCCTCCAATGGAGGCCTTTTTATTTGCCCTGAGTAGGACGTCAGTACCTTTACTCCTACCTCTTACTGGGCGCCACAACGTTCGCATTCTTTGGCGAAGAAGTAATGGTGATGAAAGTTTTAGGTCCTGTGAGTGAACCTTCATTTAATTCCATAGTGGCAGTGCGATCACCTTTAGTAAACACCAAAATACTGGTTTTGGATTTCACTGCACTCACTGTTGTCCAGCCTGCGCGCGGATACTCGGATTGAAAGAAAGCATAAATATCAGTTGGTGATTGGACGCCGGATAAAACAACGCGACCTACCCAGTTATCACCACGTCCAATGATTAACGAATCTGCACCAATCATTTTTGCAGCAGCAGGCAAAGGCATATCACCTAAGAGTTGCTGTTGAACCTCTTGCACTTCTTGGGGCGTACCGGTTGGTGAATCACCAGAACTGGCGCAAGCACCTAGCAATGCAGCAAGGAATAATGCGAGGGTGCTAAGCTTTAGAGATTGAATATTGATCATTTTTCGCTTTAGAGAATGGATGAAACTTCCTATAGATACTGAAAGTATTTTAGGTGCTCAACCTTTTTCGTCAAGGGAAATTACTGGAGGCGCGTGAGGGAATCGAACCCCCGTACGAAGCTTTGCAGGCTCCTGCCTAACCACTCGGCCAACGCGCCATATATCTGAATCAAAAATGGGAAGCTTTTTAGGGCTTCCCATCGAACTTGGAGCGGGAAAGGAGGTTCGAACTCCCGACCTATACCTTGGCAAGGTATCGCTCTACCAGCTGAGCTATTCCCGCATAACAGGGCAATAGTTTAACAAACAATCGAAAAGAAAGCATTATTCCAAGGCCAAGGGAAAATTCTAGAGGGTTGAGCCGGTCTCTAAGCCTTGATGGCTATAGAGAAAAAGGAATTAATCGATTTTGCCTGCCAACTGAGGCAAGGCTTTTTTCAAGTAATAAAACATCGACCAAAGGGTTAGAAATGCGGCCACCCAAATCAGCCAAGTGCCAATCTTGGCACAATCTAACCAAGCAAATAAAGTGTCATTCAGCAGAAGAAATGGAATCGCCACTAACTGCGCAGTTGTTTTTAATTTGCCCACCATATGAACAGCGACGCTCTTACCTGCACCAAGCAATGCCATCCACTCTCTTAAAGCGGAGATTGTAATTTCTCGACCAATAATCACTAAGGCGACCCAAACCTGAACACGATCCATATTGAGCAGTACTAATAATGCTGCAGCAACAATTAACTTATCCGCCACTGGATCTAAGAACTGACCAAAAGCCGATTCTTGTTTTAAACGACGCGCTAAGAAACCGTCAAGCCAATCGGTGATAGCTGCCGAGATAAAAATAACAGCTGCAATCAGATTCTTCTCAAATGGAGTAAACCAAGAATTTGGTAGATAGAAGATCGCCACCAGCAATGGAATTGCTGCAACACGCAACCAAGTCAAGGCAATCGGTAAATTGAATGGCATTAGATAAGGATAACCTAATATGGTTGTTGGTTATTAGTGCAGTTGACGGTAGATTTGCTCTGCCAAGGTAAGAGATACCCCCTCTACACTGGCGATCTCTTCAATACTGGCATTCGCCACCCCTTTCAGTCCACCAAAGCGTGCCAATAGTTTCTGACGGCGCTTGGCGCCAATGCCCTCAATCTCTTCTAGGCGGGAAACCGTTCTGGCCTTGGCACGCTTAGCGCGCATACCGGTAATCGCAAAGCGATGCGCCTCATCCCGAATTTGCGCAACCAGAAGTAGCGCAGCACTATCAATACCAAGCTCTAGGGGCTCGCGACCATCTGCAAAGATGAGTGTTTCTAAACCAACCTTGCGGCCTTCGCCTTTTGCCACACCAACAATCAAACTAACATCCATGCCGAATTCTGAAAGTACTTGTCTTGCCATTTCTACCTGGCCTTTACCGCCATCAATCAAAATGACTTGTGGCATTTTTTCAGGAGGAAGCTCTTGGAAGTTCGCATACCGTCTTTGCAGTACTTGACGCATTGCTGCATAGTCATCACCCGGAGTAATGTCGTTGATGTTGAAGCGTCGGTACTCACCAGATTGCATTGCATTCTTGGCATACACCACACAGGATGCTTGGGTAGCCTCACCAGAGGTATGACTAATATCGAAACATTCGATTCTTAGATGCTCTAAACCCTCAAGATCTAAGCCTAAAACATCTACTAAGGCGCGCGCCCTAGCAAGTTGTCCACCGGTTTCAACCAAACGTTTTGTTAATGCAATTTTGGCATTACCTTCTGCCATTGCCAGCCAATGACGGCGTTGACCTTGAGGCTGATGTAAGAAGGTAATTTTTTTACCAGCTTGCGCATTTAATAAATCATGTAAATCCTCTGGAGGCTCTTCTGTAGATTCATTCACATCATCACTCACAGAATGAAGTGAATGATTTAAGACCAAAACGGGTGGAATTAAATTGCTTGTTGCTCCTTCTTGATCATCGCCATCCTGCAAATAATGCTGGGCAATGAAGGCCTCAAGAATCTCTGCTGGTGGGGGCAGCTCACCAGAGGCAGTTCGCAGCCCTTTAGGGAAATATGCTCGATCGCCTAAGTGACGGCCGCCACGGACCATTGCAAGGTTTACACAAACCATACCTTCCATCAGCGCTACCGCAATGATGTCAACATCACCCTCACCTTCGGCAACGGTATCCATCGCTTGTTGCTGGAGAACGCTGGAAAGATCTGCAATACGATCGCGCAGTACGGCAGCCATTTCAAATTCCATAGCGTCACTGTGAGTATGCATTTCTTTTTCGAGCTCTGAGAGCACGCGGCTATGATCACCCTCCAAGAAGCGTGTTGCCTGGGCTACATCCTGACCATACTGCTCTACACTCAATCTTCCAACACATGGCGCGCTACAGCGATGAATTTGATGCAACAGACAGGGGCGACTGCGGTTTTTGAAAACAGAATCTTCACAAGTTCTTAAACGAAATACCTTTTGCAAAATCTGCACACTATTACGAACTGCCCAGCTATTTGGGAACGGCCCAAAGTAATGATTGCGTTTATCAACTTTTCCACGATATGAAGCTAATCGTGGGAACTGGTGACCGGTTAACATCACATAAGGGTAAGACTTGTCATCCCTGAAAAGAATATTGAATGGTGGAGCCAATTCTTTAATGAGATTGTTCTCTAGAATGAGGGCTTCAGTTTCAGTCCGTGTTACTGTTGTTTCATAGCGAGCGATTTTGCCCACCATCAGCGCTATTCGTGGTGATAGTTGCTTGCTTTGAAAATAACTAGATACACGCTTTTTAAGGTTACGAGCTTTGCCAACATACAGAATGTTCCCCGCCTCATCAAAGAAGCGATATACCCCCGGCAATCCGGGTAGCCGTTTAACATCCTGCTGAAGGGTTTCAAAAAGCGAATTGCTCATGCGTTGGGATATTTTCTGCCAAATCGTAGACAACTATGGTGATGCCGGTGTTTGCTGGCGTCTAGCCCGAAGCTTATCAAGCCTTCATGGCCAAGAGGTACGCATTTTTTGCGACGATCTACCAACCCTCAATTTACTCGCTTCTGGCGTAGACCCCACAATTAAAGACAAAATTGATATTCAGCCTTGGGAAGCTAGCTATAGCAATGCCCGGCATCCTGTGCAAACTCCAGACGTGGTGGTCGAGGCTTTTGGATGCGAACTTCCCGAGCGCTATCTGGCAGGACTATTTATTGTCCCCATTAAACCCCTCATCATTAACCTAGAGTACCTCAGCGCAGAACCTTGGATTATGGACTTTCATGCAAAGGCATCGCCACAATCTCACGGCATTTCGAAGTATTTCTTCTTCCCCGGATTTCAGCGTGAGGTTGGCGGCATCTTAGTTGACCCAGTGCCATCAGAAGGCGCGGTGGTGGAACAGAAAATTCCTCATGACCTAAAAACAATTTGGACTCAATCGCGCAGTGGTGCAAAACTTATTAGTGTGTTTTGCTACCCAGGCGCACCTCTACGGAAATGGTTAGAAGATTTGGGCGCACTTGGTGAAGATGTTGATATTTTGCTAACCCATGGGCATGCCGAACTTCTCAATTTGTATGGAGAGCAACCCATACAACTGCCAAGTAATTTGCAATTACTATCTCTCCCCTTTGTTTCACAAGATGATTACGATTGGGTTTTATCGCAATGCGATTTCAATATCGTACGAGGTGAGGATTCATTCGTACGCGCACAACTAGCTGGCAAGCCATTTATTTGGCATATTTATCCGCAAGAAGATCGGGCTCACGAAGTGAAATTAGCCGCCTTTCTAGACCTCTACCTCGAAGAGGCCAATCAAGAATTAAGACTGGCAACCATCGCGGCAATGACTTGGGCTATGCCTAAGCAATGGTTCCATTCTCTCGGGCTTTGGAATGCCCATGCAAGGGCTTGGCGTACCCAATTACTCAAAAATCAAGAGGATGGTGGCTTGGCAGCCCGTCTATTGAGGTTTGTAGCCTAAGACCAAGCAATAAAGGCTTGCGGGCGGTTACAATCTTGTTTTTGATAAAAACCGCAGAAAACCACTCTGCACCCAGGAATAGCAAGATGAAAACAGCACAAGAACTCCGCGTTGGTAACGTAGTCATGATTGGTACTGATGCTCAGGTCGTTTTAAAGGCCGAATATAGCCGCTCAGGTCGTAACTCCTCAGTTGTAAAAATGAAATTTAAGAACTTGTTAACTGGCGCGCCAAACGAAGGTGTTTACAAAGCGGATGACAAGTTTGATGTTGTGATTCTCGAAAAGAAAGATTGCACTTACTCTTATTTCGCAGATCCAATGTATGTGTTCATGGATGGCGATTACAACCAGTACGAAGTTGAAGCTGAGTTTATGGGTGATGCGTTGAACTACCTCGAAGAAAGCATGCCTTGTGAAGTTGTGTTCTACGAAGGTAAAGCACTATCAGTGGCAATGCCGAACTCACTCGTACGTGAAATCGTTTACACCGAGCCAGCGGTTAAGGGTGACACCAGCTCAGGCAAGGTATTGAAGACTGCAAAATTGGCTACTGGCTATGAATTACAAGTGCCCCTGTTCTGCAACACGGGCGATAAGATTGAGATCGATACTCGCACTGGTGAATATCGTAGCCGCGCTAACTGATTAGCAAGCTACATATGCAAAAAAGCCCGGTACGCCGGGCTTTTTTCTTTTACTTATCTCTTTTTCTTTTTTCTTATTTCTTGTTTCTTATATCTGACTTACTCGCTTTACAACGAAGAGATTAAGCAATCAATTTGAACTGCTTGAGTATGCCTTTAGTATGCTGGTACTCGGCTTCTTTTTGAAGTGCCTCCCATGTCAATGGTGTAGTGCTTGGCATTAAGCGAATTAAGCGCGCAGCAGACTCAGCTTGTTTGGCCTTAGATACCCTCAAGTTACTCAATAACTGATCAGCTAAATCAGGGCGATTACAAATCAATACTGCATCACAGCCTGCATCGAGGGCCATTTCAGCGCCCTTCACTACTGAGCCAGCAACACTCGCCCCTTCCATGGAGAGGTCATCACTGAAGATTACACCTTCAAAACCGAGCTCTTGACGAAGTATGGAATGCAACCAAATCTTAGAAAAGCCTGCCGGGTTCTTATCCACTTTGGGATAAATCACATGAGCCGGCATTACCGATGCCAAACTAAGATCCAGCCACTCATAGGGCTTGGTATCATCATTGAGAATTTCAGCCAATGAACGCTCATCCACTGGAATAGCGACATGAGAATCTGCTTCTGCCCAGCCATGACCAGGAAAATGTTTGCCGCAGTTTGCCATACCGCCAAGGCGCAGACCTTCATTCAAACTCTTGGCCAATGCGAACACAATTTGTGGGTCACGACTAAAAGAGCGGTCACCAATAACGCCACTGCGGCCAAAATCTAAATCCAGCACTGGCGTGAAACTAAAGTCCACACCACAAGCACGCAGTTCAGTAGCTAATATATAGCCACATGCAGTTGCCGCAGCCATTGCTAGCGCAGCAGATTCAGCGGCATGAGTCGATTTACTTTTTGCACTCCAAAGCTCGCCTAACTTACGCATTGCCGGAAGATGGGTAAAACCATCGGTCTTGGCACGCTGTACTCGACCACCTTCATGGTCAATCGAAATCAGGACATCCGGACGAAGCTTCTTAATATCTGCGGTGAGTTTAGTTAACTGCTTGCGATTGGAAAAATTTCTGCCAAATAAGATGACGCCGCCAGTTAGAGGATGCAAGATACGACGACGATCCTCGGCATTTAATACTTGTCCTACTACGTCTAAAGTAATAGGGCCGGGATTCATTGTCGCTTTACTCATGGATTCCTCTTCTTGGTTTCTTTATTTCTGGGTAACAATTACATGCGCAATTGCCATATCTTGTTCATCGCTCACAGTGACGTGAGCTTCCCAATTTTTCTCCTGCATGAACTGAGCTAAGGCTCCGAGATAAGTCGTAATAGGCTTACCGCTGGGCTCATTTAGGGTTTGTAATGAGCGCCAAGTCATGGGCATTCTCATTCCCAAACCGATTGCTTTTGAGAAGGCTTCTTTTGCAGCAAAGCGTGTCGCTAAGAATGCAATGCCACGCTTGTGATTTCTGGCCAAGCGATGTCGAAAGACCAACATCTCATCTGGACCTAAAACTCTTTCGGCTAAACGTCCATTAGTGCGATCGTAGGCTGCTTGTAAGCGCTCAATCTGAAGAATATCTGTGCCGATACCAATGATCATGACGTTTTTAGTAATCAAAGAGGATGAATGTGATCTTTGTGTCGACCGCGAACCATCAGGGCTTTCATATCCTGGATCGCATTTTGCCAACCTTTAAATAAAGCCTCAGCCACAATCGCGTGACCAATATTGAGCTCAGATAATTCTTCAATAGCTGCAATAGACATCACATTACCTTCATGCAAACCATGGCCAGCGTTCACTCTGAGGCCAATGCTCTTACCAAATTGCGCCGCCTTACGAATACGCTCTAGCTCTTTGCTTTGTTCAGCGCCAGATAAATCGGCATAACGACCGGTATGTAATTCCACGACGGTGGCACCAACCTCTTTTGCCGCCTGAATTTGTTTCTCCTCTGGATCAATAAATAGTGAAACGCGTATACCAGCTTCTTTTAATTGCTTAGTTGCTGCTTTGACTGCCTCAAATTTACCTAAGACATCCAAACCACCTTCAGTAGTCACTTCTTCACGCTTCTCAGGCACCAAACAGACATCATGAGGCTTAACCTTGCAGGCGATATTGAGCATTTCAGGAGTAACAGCACACTCAAGATTCATGCGCGTCTTAATGAGCGGACGCAATGCTAACAAATCCGCGTCTTTAATATGGCGACGATCTTCTCGCAAATGAAGGGTAATTAAATCAGCCCCAGCCTCTTCAGCCAATTGCGCAGCTATTAGAGGATCTGGATACACCGTACCACGTGCATTACGAAGGGTGGCAACGTGATCAATATTGATACCGAGTTCTAGGGCTGTCATCACAGTAGATTACTAGATTTTCTTCAAATCAATCAAAATTTGACGGGTCGTCAATACCTGATCCTGCAGATGCAGACCTAAGAGAAAGCGCATTAGCTGCTTACTTTCAGAAAGCGTCTCTGGATCGGAAAAATCGCCTGCCGCAATCGCTAGTAATGATTGACCCTTAAGGATAGGCCAATGTCCGGGGTCGTCCCCTTGGGCTGGGCGCACGCCTCGTTCTGGCTGATATACATACTGAGTCTGCGCATCAGGCAAATCATTGGTTTCTACACAGCGATCTAAAGCCGCTGCATAACCAGTCTCTTGCAGTAGCGACAACTCAAAAGGACGCAGGATTTCTTCTAGGCCCTTAGATTCAAATTCGAGATTTGATAAGGCATTGATGGTTTCTGCGTAGCGATCATAGAGTTTTTCATATTCATCTTCACGCGCGAGAAACTTGACTAGCAATTCATTGAGATAGAAACCGCAAAGAAGCGCATCACCCACTAAGGATGGCATTCCACCAACCCACTCTGACTTAGTTAAAGTACGTAACTCAGACTTGCCACTCCAAGAAACTAAGAGTGGTTGGAAACGTTGTAATACAGGACGCAATACTGAATGGGGGCGTTTTGCACCCTTAGCAATGAGGGCCATGCGTCCATACTGCCTTGTGAAGACATCCAGAATTAAGCTGGTCTCTTTATAGGGAATGCTGTGCAATACAAAAGCAGGCTCGTCAGCAACACGAATCGAGGCCATAGAAACTTATTCCAGACCTTGCGCCCGCAATTCAGCGCGATCATCAGCCCAGCCACGTTTCACTTTGACCCAAGTCTCCAAAAAGACTTTGCCATCAAAGAGCTTTTCCATATCGATGCGGGCATCGGTAGAAATCTTTTTCAGACGCTCACCCTTTTGACCGATGATCATGGCTTTATGACTATCGCGATCCACCAAGATGGTTGCAGCAATGCGGCGCATCTTGCCATCCATCTTAAATTGATCAATTACTACAGTAGAGGTGTAGGGCAATTCTTCCCCAGTGAAGCGGAATACTTTTTCACGCAAAATCTCCGCAGCCAGAAAGCGCTCACTACGATCGGTAATCGTGTCGCCATCATAGACTGCTGGCGCTTCAGGTAAATAACCTTCAAGCACATCCAATAAGCGTTCGATATCGCCAGGACTCTTGGCACTCATTGGCACGATTTCAGCGAACTCACACTGTTGATCTTCATGACCACCCAATTCACACCAAGGCTTGGACATTTCTTTCATAAAGTTGAGCAAGGCTTGGTCGCGCTCAGACGGTGTCTGAAAACGGCTATTAAACAAGTCCAACTTATTTAATACGAGCACTACCGGCAAGTCATCTGGTAGCAACTTCAACACCTTCTTATCATCTTCACCAAAATAACCTGCCTCAACCACAAAGCAAGCCACATTCACATCTTGCAAAGCAGTGGTAACCGTCCGGTTCAATGCTTTATTGAGTGTATTCATCAAACGCGTCTGAAAGCCTGGTGTATCGATAAAGATAAACTGAGCTTCTTCACGATTCTGAATACCCAAAATGCGATGACGGGTTGTCTGCGCTTTGCGTGAAGTAATGCTAATCTTTTGACCAACCAATGCATTAAGCAATGTGGATTTGCCCATATTCGGACGTCCAACAATGGCGATAGTGCCGCATCTAAACACGATTAGCCCTTCAGCTTAAGATTTAACTGCTCTTCGGTTGCCTCTTTCTTTGCTGCTTTTTTCTTGGCAGACCGAGTTTTCTTTGGCTTACGAGATTCTTGAGGTAATGCCTTCAAGACAGCAGCCAACGCCGCCTTAGCGGCGGATTGTTCAGCGGCGCGGCGCGAGGCTCCCTCGCCTTTGACTGACACCTTCAAACTCGGAATCAAGCACTCTACTTCAAATTGCTGATTATGTGCGGCACCGGTTGTGCCAGTCACGTTATAGGTCGGCAACGGCAATTGATAGCTCTGCAAACACTCTTGCAACAGTGTCTTGTCATCCTTACCTAGGGTTTTAGGATCAACTTGAGCCAAGATCACCGAGTACAACTTACGCAAGCAATCTTTTGCGGCATCAAAACCACCATCCAAAAAGATTGCGCCTGTAACGGCCTCTAAAGTATCGGCCAAAATAGATGGGCGACGGAAGCCACCACTCTTGAGCTCACCTTCACCTAACCGGAGATAGTCAGACAATGACAATGTTTGCGCAATCTCATACAAAGCTTGCTGCTTAACTAAATTAGCACGTACACGAGACAGGTCACCCTCGTCTAAATCAGAGTAACGCTCGTAGAGCAAATCAGCAACAACGCAATTGAGAATCGAATCGCCCAAAAACTCTAAGCGCTCATTGTTTTTTTTGCTATGACTGCGGTGAGTCAGCGCTTGATTTAGGAGTTCAGGCCTCTTAAAGATATAGCCGAGGCGCTCTTGAAGCGGTGCGGTTTCGATGACGGCGCGCGCATTCATGATTGCTTACTCAAACCCACCGATACGGCCTAAATTACCTAGGTTTAGCCATACAAAGAAAGCTCTACCAACGATATTTTTATCCGGCACGAAGCCCCAGTAACGAGAGTCAGCGCTGTTATCTCGGTTATCACCCATTGCGAAGTAATGCCCCGCAGGCACCTTACAAGTGAGGCCTGTTGGTTGATATTGGCAAAATTCAGAGCCAGGGAAGCGCTCAGTTGGGAACACGGTTGCTGGACGATCGGGATCGTTCAAAATCTCATGACGATTACCACCAAGGTCCGCTGGGAATGTTTCTGTAAAGCGTTTGGCGTAACGCATATTTTCAGGGTCAAGATAAGACTCGCCACCGCTATATTGCAATGGCTGACCATTAATTGTTAAGCGCTTATCTTCATAACTAATCACATCACCTGGCAAAGCAACGACACGCTTGATGTAATCAACAGACTCATCACGTGGGTAACGGAACACAATCACATCACCGCGCTTAGGCGATCCTAAATCAACCACCTTTTGATTAATTACCGGCAAACGGATGCCATAGGTGAATTTGTTCACCAAAATGAAGTCGCCGATCTGCAAGGTTGGGATCATAGAGCCCGATGGGATCTTAAAGGGCTCAACAATGAAAGAGCGCAATACAAATACTGCACAAATGACGGGGAAGAAACCTGCGGTGTACTCCAACCACAGTGGCATACGATCAATGCCAGCGACTTTTCTTTGGGGTGCGAAGTACATCTTGTCGGCAACCCAAGCAATGCCCGATACGATCACCAAAATGAAGAGAATGAGAGCGAAGTTCATTAATCTTCTACCTGCAAAATAGCCAAGAAGGCCTCTTGTGGAATCTCGACGTTACCCACTTGCTTCATACGCTTCTTACCTTCTTTTTGCTTCTCTAATAACTTACGCTTACGGGAGATGTCGCCACCGTAACACTTGGCCAAAACGTTTTTACGCAAAGCCTTGACGTTTTCACGAGCAACGATATTGCTTCCAATCGCCGCCTGAATCGCGACATCAAACATTTGACGCGGAATAATGCCGCGCATCTTAGAAACCACTTCACGGCCGCGGTGCTGACTATTACTTCTGTGTACGATTACAGAGAGAGCGTCAACCCGATCGCCATTAATCAAAATATCGACCTTCACTACATCTGCTGGACGATATTCCTTAAATTCATAATCCATGGAGGCATAACCACGGGAGATCGATTTGAGACGATCAAAGAAGTCCAAAACGATTTCTGCCATAGGTAGTTCATAGGTGAGTTGCACTTGACGACCTAAATAGTTCATACCCGTCTGAATACCGCGCTTACCGACGCACAAGGTAATCACTGATCCCACATACTCTTGTGGCATGTAGAGATTGACGGTAACAATTGGCTCCATGATGGTGTCGACCTTACTGGTCTCTGGCATCTTGGATGGGTTATCCACCATGATGACCGTGCCATCGGATTGTTGCACTTGATATACCACCGTTGGCGCAGTCGTAATCAGGTTCATACCGTACTGGCGCTCTAAGCGCTCTTGCACGATCTCCATGTGGAGTAAACCCAAGAAGCCGCAACGAAATCCAAAACCTAAAGCCTGTGATACTTCGGGCTCATATAAGAGAGAGGCATCGTTTAGCTTGAGCTTTTCAAGCGATTCACGCAATTGATCATATTCACTTGCCTCAACTGGATACAGGCCAGCGAACACTTGAGGTTTCACTTCTTTAAATCCAGGCAATGGCTCAGCTGCAGGAACTCGACCTTGCTGTCCAGGAGAATGCGTCACGGTGTCGCCGACTTTAGCGGCTTTCAATTCTTTAATGCCCGCAATCACAAAGCCCACTTGACCTGCAGATAACTCTGGGCGATCAACAGACTTCGGACTAAACACGCCGACATGCTCGACTAAATGGCTTGAACCATTAGCCATCAAAGTAATTTTTTCTTTTGGCTTTAAGGTTCCATTGACAACGCGTATCAACATCACAACGCCAACGTAGTTATCAAACCAAGAATCAATGATCAATGCCTGCAATGGATCGGCCGCATTGCCTTTTGGTGGCGGGACCTTTGCGATCATCTCTTCAATCACATCCGCAACGCCCATGCCTGTTTTAGCTGAGCAAGTAACTGCCTCTGAAGCATCAATGCCAATCACGTCTTCGATTTCTTTTTTAGCGCGATCAGGATCGGCTTGCGGCAAATCAATCTTATTGAGCACCGGTACCACCTCAACACCCAACTCAAGAGCCATGTAACAGTTAGCAACTGTTTGAGCCTCAACACCTTGACTAGCATCCACCACCAATAACGCACCCTCACAAGCAGACAAAGAACGACTTACCTCATAGGAGAAGTCAACGTGTCCTGGGGTGTCAATGAGGTTAATGTTGTAGATCTTGCCATCTTTGGCTTTGTAATTTAATGCTGCAGTTTGAGCCTTAATGGTGATGCCGCGCTCACGCTCAATATCCATTGAATCGAGAACCTGAGCTTCCATTTCGCGATCAGAGAGACCGCCGCAAAGTTGAATAATGCGATCCGCAAGCGTAGATTTGCCGTGATCAATATGGGCGATGATAGAAAAATTGCGGATTAAATCCATAGCGTCTTATTTAATGATTCAAAAAACGCCTTGTCAGAACGCACCACAATGATGCGCTGCAAAAAGTCGTCTTAAGGGGATTGTAATGGGTGGCGCCCAAAAGGCGCCGAACCCCATTTTTTGCCTAAAAAGGGCTTATTTTGGCCTGACAGGAATGACTAAAGTGCTATCAGCACGGCGGATAAAGACTGGAACAGCCTTATTTGCATCCAGGCCTTTCACCAGGGCCTCAAATTGCTTTACCCCTAAAACATCGGCATCAGCTATCCGAATAATCACATCGCCAGGACGAACCCCTGCTTTACCCAGAGGGCCATCGCCCAAACCGGTTACTTCTACCCCGCCCTTGATATTCAGATCCTTCTTTTTAGCGTCCGATAAATCAGTCACTGTCACACCCAAGGTGTTTGCACTATTGCCATTTACAGCGGGTGCATCAGACTTTTTAGCAGCTTGTGCAGACTCAGTATCAGTTACGGTGACATTAAGTTCGCGTGTTGCACCTTTGCGCCAAACTTGCACGGGCACAGAAGTGCCTGGCTTGGTATCGCCAACTACTCTTGGTAAGTCAGTAGATTTTGCAATTTCGCGACCATTAAAACTCAAGATGACATCGCCCGCCTCAATTCCTCCGGAAGCAGCAGGACCGCCAGGCTCAACATTGCGAACATACGCGCCACGGGGCTTACCCAAGCCTAAGCTCTCAGCCACTTCTTTTGTCATCTCACCCAAAGCAACACCAATACGACCGCGTGTCATTTTCCCATTGGTACGCAACTGATCAGCAACCCGCATAGCTTCATCAATCGGAATTGCAAATGAGATTCCCATGTAGCCGCCAGAGCGACTAAAGATCTGAGAGTTGATACCAATCACTTGACCTGCAGTATTGAGCAATGGACCACCAGAATTACCAGGGTTAACCGCAACGTCAGTCTGGATAAAGGGCAAGTAATCGCCAGTATCACGACTCTTTGCAGAAACAATGCCTGCAGTCACAGTGTTCTCAAGTCCAAAGGGGGAGCCAATTGCCAAGACCCACTCACCTACTCGCACCTTAGACGAATCACCTAAAGGCATCTTAGGCAAATCACGGGCTTCAATTTTGACAACCGCAACATCGGTACGCTTATCCATACCCAATAGCTTCGCTTTGAACTCACGTTTATCTGTCAGTGTCACATAGATCGTCGTCGCGCCCTCAACCACGTGTGCGTTTGTCAGAATCAAACCATTGGATTCAATAATGAAACCAGACCCAACGCCACGGTCTGCTTCTTGTGGTTTGCCAGGATTGGGTTGTGCTTGTTTAGGTCCATTGGGAATGCCCGGAATTGGCACGCCAAAGAAGCGACGAAAAAATTCTGCTTGATCTTCAGGCATTCCAGGAATGCCACCTTGATTCTGCTGAACCATGATTTTTTCAGTCGTACGGATATTCACGACCGCTGGACTTGCGCGCTCAACCAAGTCGGCAAAATCCGGAATAGTGACTCGCGGATTTTGAGCGATTGCAGGTGCAACAAACGACATCTGCCCCAAACTCAAAATAGCCAAGAGCGCAATAAAGTGCTTTTTCATAATGCTATGACCTACTTGGTAAAAACCAAAAAATGGAGATAAAAAGAATATTAGGTCAGCTTACCAAAAATCAAGGTGCCGTTAGTACCACCAAAGCCAAAGTTGTTTTTGACTGCGTGATCAATTTTCACATCCCTAGCGGTATTGGCGCAGTAGTCCAAATCACACTCAGGATCTTGATTGAAGATATTGATGGTGGGTGGAGATTTCTGGTTGTGGAGAGCCAAAATCGTGAAAACAGACTCCAAACCGCCCGCGCCACCCAAAAGGTGACCAGTCATCGACTTGGTGGAGTTAATTAAAGCCTTCTTAGCGTGGTCGCCCAATGCCGCTTTGATTGCATCGGTTTCATTCTTATCACCCAAAGGCGTTGAGGTGCCGTGCGCATTCAAATACTGAATTTGATCTGGATTTAAACCAGCATCGCGCATTGCGTTCACCATGCAACGACGTGGGCCATCCATATTGGGAGCGGTCATGTGATACGCATCACCACTCATGCCAAAGCCAAGTAATTCGCAATAAATTTTCGCGCCGCGCGCTTTAGCGTGTTCGTACTCTTCAAGCACAACAACACCAGCACCTTCACCGAGAACAAAACCATCACGGTCTTTATCCCAAGGACGTGATGCGGTTGCAGGATCATCATTGCGAGTAGAGAGCGCTCTCGCAGAAGCAAAGCCACCAACTCCTAAGGCAGAAATGGTGGATTCAGCACCTCCGGCAACCATCACATCAGCATCACCGTACTGAATTAAACGCGCAGCCAAACCAATACTGTGCAATCCAGTCGTGCATGCTGTTACCGCAGCAACGTTTGGGCCTTTGAGACCAAACAAAATACTGAGGTGCCCAGAAATCATATTAATGATGGAGCCTGGAACAAAGAATGGTGAGATACGACGAGGGCCGCGAGCCAATAGCTCAGCGCCAGTCTCCTCAATCATTGGCAAGCCGCCAATGCCAGAGCCAACCATGACACCAATGCGCTCTGCGTTTTGCTCTGTAACTTCTAGACCGCTGTCGCGAATAGCTTGCGTACCAGCAGCGATGCCGTAATGGATAAAGGTATCCATATGGCGCGCCTCTTTGGCAGAAACATATTCTTCAACATTGAAATCTTTCACCTCTCCAGCGAAATGAACGCTCAGTGGAGTGTGGTCAAACTTGGTGATCGTAGCAATACCTGATTTGCCTTCCAGCAAATTAGACCAAGCTACGTCAACTGAATTACCGACAGGTGAGATGAGGCCAAGGCCGGTGACTACTACCCGGCGTCGGCCATTTAATGCTGACACAGTAATACCTAGGCTCGGGAATTAACCCTGAGCTTTTGATTTAGCGAAGTCGATCGCGAGCTGAACTGTGGTGATCTTTTCAGCTTCCTCATCAGGAATTTCGATGCCGAATTCATCTTCCAAAGCCATAACCAGCTCAACAGTGTCAAGAGAGTCAGCGCCCAAGTCGTTCACGAAAGAAGATTCATTTTTGATATCTCCTTCAGCGACGCCCAATTGCTCAGCGACGATTTTCTTAACGCGTTGTTCGATGTTGTCCATTAATTTCCCCAGGGGTTGTAAAAACGATGAAAAGGATTTTATCAGTTTGGTGGACTGAATTAGCAAATTCGCTCAAAAATGACCAAATCCATGCTTAGGCTTAGGCTAAATAGAGCCCGCCATTGACGTGGAGGGTATTGCCCGTGACGTAACCAGCTGCTGGAGAGGCCAAAAACGCTACCGCTTGGGCAACATCCTCCGGACTTCCCAATCGGGCTAGTGGAATGTTCACTTTTAGGGCATTTTGCTGCTCTTCGCTCAAAGCACGGGTCATATCAGTATCGATAAACCCAGGTGCCACGCAATTGACGGTGATGTTGCGACTACCAATTTCACGAGCCAAAGCACGTGTCATCCCTGAAACACCCGCTTTTGCAGCGGCGTAATTTGCCTGTCCTGCGTTACCCATATGACCGACGATAGAAGTGATATTGATAATGCGGCCACCACGTACTTTCATCATAGGACGCAAAACAGCTTGAGATAAACGGAAAACTGAGCTTAGGTTGGTATCAATCACGTCGGTCCACTCTTCAGACTTCATGCGCATAGCCAAGTTATCGCGAGTAATGCCAGCGTTGTTGACCAAAATATTGATACCGCCAAAATCTTTCACAATCCGATCAATAATTTCTTCACAGGCATTTGGTGCGGTGACATTGAGTAACAAACCTGCACCACCAGAAGCTTTTAAGCGATCATCAATTGCTTTTGCACCACTCTCTGAAGTAGCGGTACCAATCACCTTAGCACCACACTTCACTAATTCATCCGCAATTGCCTGTCCAATACCGCGCGAGGCGCCAGTTACTAAGGCAATTTGTCCACTTAAGTCGAGATTCATATTTGTCTTTCGCTCTGTTTCTTTGAAGTGCTGTTTTTAATCTTTAGCTTTTATTGCAAGCTTGCCAAGACTTCATTCAAGCTAGCCTCATCAAAAACTGGCACGCCCGTCACTTGATCGTTGATGCGCTTGGTGAGACCCGCCAACACCTTACCTGGGCCGCACTCTACTACTTGAGTGATACCTTGCGCAGCCATTGCTTGAATCGTTTCTTGCCAACGCACTGGTTTAGCAGCTTGACGAACCAGCGCGTCCTTAATGGATGCTGGATCATCCAAAATTTCTACATCAACGTTATTGATTACAGCAATCGTTGGCGTCTTAAATTCGATATTAGCCAAGTAGTCTTTGAGTTTTTCAGAAGCTGGTTGTAATAAAGAAGAGTGAAATGGCGCAGACACCGGCAACGGCAGCGCACGTTTAGCACCAGCCGCTTTTAATAATTCACATGCTTTTGTTACCGCATCACTTGCGCCAGCGATTACCACCTGACCAGGGGCATTGAAATTGACTGCCTCAACTACGCCACCAGATGCAGCACTAGCTTCGGCGCAAACTTTGATGACAGTCGCATCATCTAAACCTAGGATAGCCGCCATACCACCGGTACCTACTGGTACAGCGGTTTGCATCGCTTCGGCACGAAAACGCACCAAAGGCACTGCATCCTTAAATGAGATCACGCCAGCAGCAACCAAAGCAGAATACTCACCAAGACTATGACCTGCCATTACCTTAGGGGCATGACCACCGACAGCTAACCAAGCGCGGTAGAAAGCCACCGCGGCGGTCAACATCACTGGTTGAGTGTTCGTAGTTAATGACAGCGCTTCTGCAGGACCTTCTGCAATCAGCTTTGCAACATCTTCACCCAAAGCTTCGGAAGCCTCTTGTAATGTTGCACGCACTTCAGGACGCTCAGAAATGGAATTGAGCATGCCAACCGATTGAGAACCTTGTCCAGGGAATACGAATGCAAAAGTCATGAGATTAATTTACTGAGTAATAAAAATAGAATCAATACTTTAGAGCAACTGCGCCCCAAGCAAATCCACCGCCCACACCCTCCAATAGGAGATGTTGACCGCGCTGAATTTGGCCAGATCGCACACCAGTATCTAAAGCCAATGGAATGGATGCTGCAGAGGTATTACCATGCTCATGCACGGTAACAATTACCTTATCCATGGACATGCCCATCTTTTTAGCTGTGCCTTCCATGATGCGAATGTTTGCTTGGTGAGGCACCAACCAATCAATTTGCTCTGGCTTGAGATTACCTTTTTCCAAAACCTCATGCGCCACTTGTTCTAATACTTTGACTGCCAATTTAAATACTGCTTGACCATCCATCGTCATAAATGGAGAGCCATGGACTGAGCCATTGCCAGAACGTCCAGGCACACACAAAATATCGCGTTGGCTACCATCAGCATGTAAAGCGGTTGACAGAATGCCGGGCTCATTTGAAGCTTCCAATACCACTGCGCCTGCGCCATCACCAAACAAAACACAAGTACCGCGATCTTGGAAATCCAAAATACGCGAAAAGGTTTCGGCGCCAATCACCAGGACTTTTTTGTAAGAGCCTGAGCGAATAAAAGCATCTGCAGTTGCCATGGCATACATAAAACCAGCACAAACAGCCTGCACATCAAACGCAGCGCAATCGGTATGCGCACCCAATTTGTCTTGCACTACACAAGCTGTACTTGGAAATCCACCCAAATGATCTGGGGTAGAGGTTGCCAAAATGATGAGATCCAAATCTTCTGAAGTAATACCCGCACTAGTCAGTGCTGCTTGGGCTGCTTTAACAGCAAGATCGCTAGTAAGCTCATTCTCGGCAGCAAAGTGACGCGCCGAAATACCACTACGAGTAGTAATCCACTCATCGCTGGTTTCCAAACCAGACTTCGCCAAAAGTTCAACTAAATCTTGATTGGTTAAGCGCTGTTTGGGAAGATAGCTTCCAGTACCAGCAACTCTTGCAAAAATACTCATACTTTTGTCTCCGCTACAAAGGCTGCGGCAATGCGCTCGACCATCCGATTTTTGGCAGCCTCATAGGCACGATCCAGAGCAAAGCCAAATGCAAAGCGATCCGCAGATCCATGACTCTTAATGACACAACCGCGTAGACCTAACAATACAGCACCGTTGTAGCGACGATGATCAACACGCTTGCGAACACGCAGCAGCGGCACCATAGCGCCAATTGCCATCAATTTCGTCAGCAAAGAGCGATTGAATTCATCACGAATCATGCCGCTCATCATTTTTGCTAAACCTTCACTAGCTTTGAGTACTACATTACCTACAAATCCATCACATACAACGATATCAGTTGTGCCCTTAAAAATATCATTACCTTCTACGTTGCCGTAAAAATTCAAATTGGTCTGTCGTAACAACTCACTAGTTTGCTTGACAACTTCATTTCCCTTGATCACTTCTTCACCAATGTTAAGAAGACCAATAGAAGGATTTTGTTTGCCATCAACGACCTGAACCATGACGTTAGCCATCTGCGCAAACTGAACTAAGTGCATCGGCTCACAGTCAGCGTTTGCCCCCAAATCCAACATTGTCGTACCGCGCCCTAATTCATTCGGGATGGCGGTAGCAATAGCTGGACGATCAACACCTTCGAGGGTTTTGAGAATATAACGAGAGATAGCCATCAACGCGCCAGTGTTACCAGAGGAGATCACTGCATCCGCCACACCTTCTTTGACTTGCTCGATAGCAACCCGCATCGACGAATCTTTTTTACGACGCAAAGCAACTTCAATGGGGTCATCCATCAAAACAACTTCACTCGCAGAAATAATATGAATGCGCTCCATTGGCGCTTTGGGAGATTTGCTCAAGGCTTGCTTGATCAAATCCGGATCACCCACTAGGGTAATCTTGACATCACTGTGTTTTTCTAAAAAATCGCAGGCAGCAGGAACCGTCACGACGACTCCATGATCTCCGCCCATGGCATCAATAGCAAGAGTAACGCTCATAAACTCATTGATTGCTGCAAGTGATTTATCCAAGAAAAAAGCGGCTTTAACAGGAGCCGCTTCTATCTGTTTAGACTAAAAAATTAGTCGTTTTTAGTTTTAACAACTTTACGACCACGATAGTAGCCGTTTGGTGAAATGTGGTGGCGCAAATGAGCCTCACCAGTTGTGGCTTCAACAGCCGTAGCAGGTGCGGTCAAAAAGTCGTGCGCACGGTGCATGCCACGTTTGGAAGGTGATTTTTTATTTTGTTGAACAGCCATATTGAACTCCTAAGCAAGGCGTCATTCTAGCATGGAAAAGCGTCTAAATGCTTGATTTGTCTATGAGGCACACTGAAAACAACAGGCCCGTTAAAGACCCCATTTTCAATTTTTCTTCATATTTTTCAGTATGTTAAAGGGATTTTCCCGCTCATCTGCAGCTGCTTCGCCCTCATCATCCCCAAAAACTGAGGCATGGGGCTCACAAAAACCTTCTGGATGCTTTGGAATCAAGGGGATAGAGAGCAAAACCTCATCCTCAATGGTTTCTAAGAGGTTAAATTGCTGACTTACCACCAAAGGTTCCTGCTCCTCATCCTCCAAGGGATAATCATCAGCTTCAGCCTCAGTGGAGACCAGGATAAAACGACGTTGTTCAGCTAAATCGACACTGCAATCCTGTAAACAGCGCTGACAAACCAGGTGTAGGCGCCCTTTTAGACCCAATTCCAATATTTGCAGGGGGTCGCTACCAGGCGAGCCCTCAAAATGCGTCTCGACATTCCAGTTAAAGCCATCCCCCGGAACCACAGTGGATGCCTCCTCAGCTAGCCTTGGCAACTCTAAGATGCTTAAAAAACCAGCACCTTTAAAAGATTGTGGGGCGCAGAAATCCACCCGCTTCAAAGCACTTGGATCTGCAGATAACTGGACTTGAGGTAAAACTTGATTACGATTCATGGCATCAGTCTAAATCAAGGCACTCTCGAAAGTCAGCAGCAATGAGTATTTCTACAAACCCACCTCTTATCTTGGCGTCTACCTCTGTATATCGCCGTGAACTTTTAGGGCGCCTACGCATTCCGTTTGAGGTCATTTCTCCAAAGGTGGATGAAACACCTCTGACTGGCGAAAGCACACTCGACTTAGCGCTACGACTTGCACATGCAAAAGCGGCGGCAGTTGCCAAACAACATCCTGATGCATGGGTCATTGGCTCTGATCAAGTTGCCGATCTTTGTGGTGCGGCAATTGGTAAGCCTGGAAACTTTGAAAGGGCGATGGCACAACTCCAACTCATGCGTGGTCAAACAGTCATCTTTCAGACAGCATTGTGCTTAATGAAAGGTGATACCCAAACTACCTTGTGCATTCCAACTGAAGTCACCTTTCGCAAACTTTCTGATGATGCTTTAGAAAGTTACTTGCTCGCCGAGGAACCTTATGACTGCGCAGGCAGCGCCAAGTCAGAAGGTCTAGGCATCAGCCTGCTAGAAGCCATCAAGAGCGATGACCCTACCGCCCTCATCGGCTTGCCACTCATTGCCTTAACGGGGTTATTGCGTGATGCTGGCTTTGTCATTCCAGCAAAGAAATAAAAAATACCTTTATGGCAAAGCTTGGCACACTCTACTTAGTTCCCAATACGCTGGGTGATGATGCTCGCACCGAGCAATTACCTTGGGTATTACCAAATGAAACGATTGCTTGTACTGCCAAACTAAAATATTGGATTGTGGAAGATGCTAAAACAGCGCGCGCATTTTTAAAAGCAGTAGATAGCGTTTCTCCACTAGCTTGCACCATTCAAGAGATGCAAATGAGTGAATGGCGTGGTGCTGCGCGTAATGCAAAGTATGGTGATTCAGTAAAGCCTGCTGATTTGTTAAAACCTCTACTTGCCGGCAATGACATGGGTCTCATGTCTGAAGCAGGTGTGCCAGGTGTTGCCGATCCGGGCGCTGAACTCGTGCTCGCAGCCCACAAACTTGGCGCTCAAGTCAAGCCTTTGGTTGGCCCTAGTTCGATTTTGCTAGGCCTGATGGCTAGTGGCCTGAATGGGCAGCGCTTCGCATTTCAGGGCTATATCCCACACGACAATCATGAGCGTAGCGCCAAGCTCAAACAATTAGAGATTGAGTCTCGAAAGTTACAACAAACTCAGATTTGGATTGAAACTCCTTATCGCAATACCGCGATGTTGATGGCATGTATCCACTCATTAGCACCACAGACATTACTTTGCCTTGGTATGGATCTCAGTCTCAAATCTGAAATGATCACTACGCTATCGATCGCGGATTGGCGCAAGCGCTACCCTAATGAAGCAGCATGCGCCTCATTACAAAATAGGCCAACAATATTTCTATTATTGGCCTAAGTGGGCTCACTCTTTATTGAGTGAGGCATGCTTGCAATTTTTTACTTGAGATCTGGTGTTTTGACTAAAGCCTTACCAGCGGCAGCGCCTGCTTCTGCACCAAAGCGCTTAGCAACGCGCTCCGCAAAGTTTTCTTTCATGGTGTAGTCAAGGACATCTGGTGCCTTAAAGATATCGCGTGCCACTGAATCAACCGTGCCATAACCATCGACCAAACCAAGCTTCACAGCCTGCTCGCCATTCCAAATGCGGCCAGAGAATAAATCTGGAGTGTCTTTTAAGCGATCGCCACGTCCCTCTTTCACTACCTGAATAAATTGTTGATGAATTTCATCGATCATCTTCTTGACCATCTCTACTTGCTTAGGCTCTTCCTTGCTAAAGGGATCGAGCATCCCTTTATTTGAGCCAGCAGTAATCATGCGACGCGTTACGCCTAATTTATCCATCAAACCCGTAAAGCCAAAGCCTTCCATGATGACGCCGATAGAACCAACCAAGCTCGCCTTATCCACCAGGATTTGATCACCCGCCACCGCAACGTAGTAACCACCAGAGGCGCAAATATCCTCTACCACTACATAAAAAGGTTTCTTTGGATAGAGTTTGCGCAAACGATGAATTTCATCATTAATCATTCCTGCCTGAACTGGCGAACCACCAGGGCTATTGATGCGCAGCACTACGCCAACACTATGTTCATTCTCAAAAGCAGACACTAGCGAAGAATTAATATCCATCGCATTTGCTGGTGAGCTTGAAGAGATTTCTCCGTCTAAGGTAACCATAGCGGTATGCTTTTCAGTATTCATGCCGCGCCCGGGTAGATGAAAATCAAACACTGATAAAACCACAGCAACGATGACTAGCAAAGTGAGAACACGCAAGACTGCTTTCCAACGACGCGCTTTGCGTGTCTCTTTTAAATTCTCCAAGAGCAAATGCTCAAGTGCCTGACGTTCCCAGTTTGGGTTTGGATTACTTTCCATCTTGATTCCTCTGTATTACTTACTAATTTAGTTATTAAGTTACTAATGAAATTTCAAATACGGTTTATAAATTTTCTTTGAGCCATTGCGCTAGCTGCGGTACATCATCTACATGCGCCAACGATTTCGATGTTTTTAGGGTGTCTGGCGGGTGGGCGCCATAAGTTACGGCCACCGCATCCACCCCTGCATTGGATGCCATATCTAAATCATGCGTTGTATCACCGATCATCAACATTCGACGCGTCGGCACCTGAGTCACATCAGACAACTCTAAGAGCATGCCGGGATGTGGCTTTGAGAAAGATTCATCCGCTGTTCTCGTTTCATGAAAAAGATGGCCAATTTGGTGATGCTTGAGGGAGCGGTCTAAGCCAACACGTGATTTGCCAGTAGCAACACCTAAGAGATATTTATCTGCGCGAAGTTTCTCAAGCAGTTCACGTATCCCAACAAATAAATCGAGCTCGTGATCTTTAGCTAAATAGTGATAGCGAAAACGATCCGTCAGCTTGGGAAAATTAACTGGCTCAATCCAAGGCACTGCTCTGCGCAAAGAATCCTGAATACCCAAGCCAATAACTGAGCTTGCCAGTGCGTCATCTGGCTCCTTGAATCCAAGATCACGACACGCTTGCTGAATGCAATGCACAATCGTAGGTGTGGAGTCCATAATAGTTCCATCCCAATCCCACACAATGAGGTCGTAACGACGATCGGACTTTTGTTCTTGCGGCATCTTCTTATGGTGATTATTACTCTTCAAAATGTTTCATCATGACAGCAAACTCTGATGGCAATGGGGATTCGATCCGCATTTTTTCTCCTGTACGCGGATGGGTAAAGCCCGCTAAATGAGCGTGTAAATAGAGCCTCTTCGATTTAATGACTTTATCTAGATCCTCAAAACCATATTTATCGTCACCCAAAATAGCATGCCCCAACTTTTGTAGGTGCACGCGGATCTGATGGGTGCGCCCAGTCTTGAGCTGAGCTTCAGCTAGAGTAATGGCAGCATCCTCACGCTTCATAGTTTTGGTCACTCGTAAAGCAGTATGACTTGGCAAGCCTTCTGGATCAACACGAACGCGGCGCTCACCATTAGCCAATAAATATTTATGTAGCGGGTATTTCAGTTGCATGACTTGTGCACCCTGTTGGATTTCACCGTGCGCTAGCAAGTAATAACGTTTATCGGTTTGACCTTCACGGATCTGGCGATGCAATTCAACAAGGGCGCTCCGCTTCTTCGCCAAGAGCAGTACTCCGGAAGTGTCGCGATCTAGACGATGGACTAATTCTAAAAATTTCAACTCCGGCCGGGTGATGCGCAATGTCTCGATAACACCTAAGGCAATTCCAGATCCACCATGCACAGCCAAGCCCGAAGGCTTATCGACTATTAAGAGTGCCTCATCCTCAAATAAGATCGGCATCTTGTCGGAATAACCATGCGCTCTAGATTTAGTCTGAGCAGCATTGACTGCTGTCATTTGAGCAGGTTCGGCAATACGGACAGGAGGGACTCGCACAACATCCCCCTCAATTAAGCGAGTAGTTGGTTCGGCCCGCTTTTTATTCACCCGGACCTCCCCAGAGCGAATAATTCGATAAACGTGACTTTTGGGCACTCCTTTAGCCCAACGCAGCAAATAATTGTCCAAACGCTGGCCAGCCTCTTCCGGACCAATGGTCTGCAAGTGGACTGCGGGCGGCGTGGACGTTTTTGCCTTAGAAGGCTTGGATACTGGGTCGGATTTCATGATTTATCTCTCTTATCGCCTCGCTCGAGGACGACAAGGGACTCAACAATACCCCATTGTCATTCAACTTGTGCCGTATAATCAACGCTCTAGCCAATTTATTGGCCCGATCCCATCCTGAAATCAGGTTTGAATCGTGGAGCTTGGAGTCGCCCTTTAAAAGACTCTCGGGGTTGCCCCTCCCCCGTTGTAATGAGGCGCAGGGTTGGTGTGCCGTATGCCGCGACCCGCGATTAGAAGACAGTTTTCAGGCGCGCGCCTGCATTGATGACCTAAAGGAGGTCTCTGCGGCGATCGTCAAGTGTGGCACCGATTTAACCAACAGTTAACTGGGTGAACTAGGCAAAAAGTGCTTAGATTTGCATGATCCACACTTACATACCGCTACAGGCTTAGACCTTAGCGGCATCTAACTGACCCCCTAACGCACCGCGCTTACTGCATCCTCCCCCACAGGAGAGTGTTATGAAACGCATGTTGTTTAATGCAACTCAACAAGAAGAGTTGCGAGTTGCCATCGTTGATGGTCAAAAACTCATTGATATTGATATCGAAGCTGCCGGTCGTGAACAACGCAAAGGCAATATTTACAAAGGTGTCATTACCCGCATAGAGCCTTCACTGGAGGCGTGCTTTGTCAACTATGGTGAAGAGCGTCATGGCTTCTTACCATTTAAAGAGGTTGCCAGAGCCTATTTCAAAGAAGGTATCGACGTCCGCAATGCCTCTATCAAGGATGCCCTGCGCGAAGGTCAAGAAATCATTGTTCAGGTAGAAAAAGAAGAGCGTGGCCAAAAAGGCGCTGCCCTCACTTCCTTTATCTCCCTAGCAGGCCGTTATTTGGTATTGATGCCAAATAACCCACGTGGAGGCGGCGTTTCCCGCCGTATTGAAGGTGAAGACCGTCAAGAACTGCGTGAAGCCATGTCTCAATTAGAAGTACCTGATGGCATGAGCATCATTGCTCGTACTGCCGGCATTGGTCGTGATGCGACTGAATTGCAGTGGGACTTAAGTTACCTCCTGCAATTGTGGAAAGCGATTGATGAAGCCGCTAAAGGCAATTCAGCGCCGTTGTTGATTTACCTCGAATCTAGCTTGGTGATCCGCGCAATCCGCGACTACTTCCAGCCAGATATCGGCGAGATTCTTATCGATACCGATGACATCTATGAGCAAGCTGCGGCATTTATGTCCGTGGTGATGCCGGACAATTTACCGCGAGTAAAGCGCTATCAAGACGATGTGCCTTTGTTCTCTCGTTTCCAAATTGAGCATCAAATTGAAACTGCGTACTCACGCACAGTGCCATTGCCATCAGGCGGCGCTATTGTGATCGACCACACTGAAGCTTTGGTTTCTGTGGACGTGAACTCTGCACGTGCTACCCGTGGCTCTGATATTGAAGAGACCGCAACCCGAACTAACTTAGAAGCTGCCGATGAAATCGCTCGCCAAGCACGTTTACGTGACTTGGGTGGTTTGATCGTGATCGACTTCATTGATATGGAATCGAGCAAGGCCCAGAAGGATGTTGAGAATCGCTTGCGCGACGCTTTGCGCCATGATCGCGCCCGCGTTCAAATGGGCAAGATCTCCAAGTTTGGTCTGATGGAAATGTCACGCCAGCGTTTGCGCCCTGCTTTGTCTGAAGGTAGCCACGTTACTTGCCCACGTTGTAACGGCACAGGCCACATCCGTGATACCGAGTCTTCTGCATTGCAAGTTCTGCGCATTATTCAAGAAGAGGCAATGAAAGAAAACACAGCAGCGATTCATACACAGGTACCAGTCGAAGTGGCTGCGTTCCTCTTGAATGAAAAACGTGCTGAAGTGATCAAGATTGAGACTCGCTTCAAAGTGAACGTCTTGATGGTTCCAAATAAGCATCTAGAAACACCTCATTACAAGTTAGAGCGCTTGCGTCATGACGATCCTCGTTTAGACGATCAAAAAGCAAGCTATGTGATGGCTGAAGAAGCTGCCCGCGAATTGGAAACTGACACAACCGTAAGCAAAAAAGATGCTGATGTGAAGGTTCGCCCAGAAGCGGCAGTGAAAGGTATTACGCCAACGCAACCTGCACCAATCAGCCAACCACGCCCAGCGCGCACTGAAAAAGCAACTGCTGAAAGTTCTGGTGGTTTCTTTGGTTTTATCAAAAAACTTTTCTCTTCCTCCCCAGCGGTTGAAGAGAAACCAGCATCAGGCAATAACCGTGGTCGCAATCAAGGCCGTAACGGTGGCGATCGCAACCGTGGTCGCAATCGTCGTGGCGAGCGTAATGATCGCAACGGTGATCGTGCCGAGCGTCCGGCAGCGAATGCTGCCGATGGCGCAAGCGCTGAAAGCAACAACCGCAATGGCAATCGCAATAACCGCAATGGCAATCGTAACCAAGGCAATCCAAATGGCCCGAAGCCTGAGCGTCAAGTAAACCCAGCTGCAGTAACTCCTGCGACTGAAGCGGCTTCTGGTAGTGAAGCCACTGCAAGCGCAGATGGTGAAGAGCGTCGTGGTCGTGGGCGCAATCGTCGTGGTCGTGGGCGCAATCGAAATGATCGTGGCGAACGCACTGAGAATGGTGACGTAGCAACTGCAGCACCTTCAGCAAGTCCGTTTGCTGGCCCTCCAGTAGGTATGGGCGGTGCATCCGCTTCCATGCCCATCCAAAATATTGTGAATAGTTTTGGTAATCAACCTACTACTGAGAGACAAGAGCGCAGTGAGAGAGCGCCACGCCCTCCACGTCAATCGAATCGTCCTACTCAAACCTCCAATGCAGCTCCTGCAGCAACTCCAACATCAGCACCGATTGCTGTAGTAGCTGCTGCGGCAACAGTAGAAGTCATCACCAAGCCTGTACCAGAACTTCCAAAGGTTGCCTTCCAGGCGCTTGAAGAAACTCCATTGCATAGCGTGGTCCAATCTGCCGGGATGGTTTGGGTTGCTACTGATGCATCAAAGCATGCAGAAGCGCAGAGCCAAATTCAGCCTGAAGCGATGAACTTAGGCAGAACACCGAAACCTGCTGCAGCACGCCCAGAAGGTCCAATGGTTTTAGTTGAAACCGGCGGCCAAGAAAAAACAGTCTAAGGCGATACCGCTTTTTCTCCAGACCGCCTTTTATCCCAAAAGGATATTGGGCGGTTTGGCAGAAAGACCGTTTCACAGCCATAATTCAGAATATGGTTGAAAAAGCGATTTCCAAAGTAATTCCCATCCGCATTGATGAAGGGAAAGGCCTTACTCCATCCATTGGCGAGGAATTGCTTGCACCTCATGATCGCACTCAAGATACCCGTGGTCGCACTTTGCGTGATCTTCGCATCTCAGTAACGGATCGCTGTAACTTCCGCTGCACTTACTGCATGCCCAAAGAAGTCTTCGATCAAAACTATCCCTACCTTGCCCATAAAGAATTATTAAGCTTTGAAGAAATTACTCGCCTCACCACCATCTTCTCTACTCTAGGTGTAGAAAAGATTCGTTTAACTGGCGGCGAGCCTCTACTGCGCAAAAATTTAGAAATTCTGATTGAGATGTTGGCTGCGGTACGCACCCCTAGTGGAAAATCTTTGGATCTCACCCTAACAACGAACGGCAGCATCTTGCGTAAAAAAGCCGCTGCACTGAAGGCTGCTGGACTGCAAAGACTCACCGTCAGCCTGGATGGATTAAATGATGAGATCTTTCGGAAAATGAATGATGTTGATTTTCCGGTGGCAGATGTATTAGATGGCATCGCAGCAGCACAAGAAGCCGGCTTTGAGAATATCAAGGTCAATATGGTTGTGAAAAAAGGCACTAACGATCATGAGATCGTTAGTATGGCAAAACACTTTAAGGGTAGCGGCATCATCTTGCGCTTTATCGAATTTATGGATGTCGGCAGCTCTAACGGCTGGAATATGCAAGAGGTTCTCCCTTCCAAAGAAGTGATTGCCCGCATCAACGAAATCTACCCACTAGAGTCTATGGAGCCCAACTATGCTGGCGAAGTAGCCCAACGGTGGCGCTACGCGGATGGTACTGGTGAGATTGGCGTGATCTCTAGCGTGACACAAACCTTCTGCCACGAATGTACTCGCGCTCGGATCTCAACCGATGGGCAAATGTATCTTTGCCTTTTTGGAAACGAAGGTTTTGATTTCAAAACCATGCTGCGCTCAGGAAGAAGTGATTTAGAGATCGCTAATGCCGTTATGAATACCTGGGCGCAACGCAATGACCACTATTCTGAAATCCGAGGTTCTCACACCGCTAACCAATCGACCGGTAACCGTAAAGTCGAAATGTCTTATATCGGTGGCTAATGATTTCTGATGCGCAAATTACGGGGCTCATTCTTGCTGGCGGTCGCGCTCAGCGCATGGGTGGTATTGATAAGGGTTTAATTCCTTTTCATCAAAAACCATTAATTGAATCCACGATTGCACGCTTACAACTTCAAGTTGGAACTCTCCTCATTAATGCCAATCGCAACATTACTAAGTACGCTGCCTATGGTTACCCTGTCATCATGGATGAAACGCCAGACTTCTCTGGGCCATTAGCGGGATTCTCAGCCGGTCTTAAGGCCTGCAAGACGCCATATTTACTTACTGCTCCCTGTGATTCGCCATTGCTTCCTGAAGATTTAGGTGCAAGATTAGCTACAGAACTTGAGCAAGGTGACTATCAGTTGGTTTACGCCTCCAGCAAAGAAACAGATGGCAAAGTTTGGTCCCAACCCGTCTTTTGTTTGATGCGCGCCAACCTACAAGATTCTTTAGAGGCCTTTCTAAAAAAAGGTGATCTTAAAATTGATCGCTGGTTTAAAGAATTAAAAAGTAGTACGGTAATTTTTGATGAAGCCAATGCCTTTGCAAACGTTAATACGCCAGAAGAATTGAAAGCGCTAGAAGCGACATCTGTATGAAACATTCACCAAATAGCCCTATATTGCTGACCGCATCACTCCATGTTGATGAAGCTCGTAAAGCGATTGCGAATTTAGTCAGTGAACTCATGCAAGAGTCTCAAGCGATCAATGATCCCGCTGATATTGAAACAGTCTCACTTGACCAAGCGATCAATCGCATTCTTGCTGAGGATTTACTGTCTCCCATCGATGTACCTGCTGCCGATAACTCTGCGATGGATGGTTACGCATTTGATGGCAAGTGCCTCACTAACAATAACCCAGACATCAAACTTCAAATTGTCGGCACCGCTCTAGCAGGCAAACCCTACGAGGGCAAGATTACCCCAGGCGAGTGCCTCAAGATCATGACTGGCGCCCTCATGCCAGCTGACTGTGACACTGTCATTCCCCAAGAATTTACCTCTAGCAGCAATGCTGAATTTATTAGCTTTAAATCAGATCAACTCAAGGCTGGCGACAACCGTCGCTTACGAGGGGAGGATCTACAAAAGGGTAAAGCAGCAATTTCTGCAGGTCGTCTATTGAGACCCTCTGATTTAGGATTGGCTGCATCACTTGGTATTGCCACCTTAAAAGTGCGCCGCAAATTGAAGGTAGCAATTTTGTCATCAGGTGATGAATTGCGCTCGCTTGATCAATCATTAGATGCTGGCAGCATCTACGACAGTAATCGCTATAGCCTCACTGGCTTACTCAATCGTCTCGATTTAGAGATCATTGATTGTGGAATCGTTCACGATGATCCTCAGGCTTTGAAACAAGCATTTATTGCAGCAGCGAGTAAGGCTGATGTATTGATTTCTTCTGGTGGCGTTTCAGTTGGTGAGGCAGACTTCACCAAGCAAATCATGCAAGAGTTAGGTGATGTAGGCTTCTGGAAAATTGCGATGCGCCCCGGACGTCCGATGGCTTTTGGCATTCTCAAGCCAGTCCCTGGAAAATCTCCAACCAGAAAGACCCTCTTCTTCGGCCTACCAGGTAACCCCGTTGCTGTGATGGTCACCTTCTACCAATTTGTCCGCAGCGCACTCTTGCAGCTCAATGGCGCCGAGCAAACCGAGCCCCCGCTGGTCCAAGCGATTTCTGAAACCGTTATCCGCAAGAAGCCGGGTCGCACTGAATTCCAGCGCGCTATCTTGGGGCGAAATAGCGAAGGTAGACCCTCAGTCAGACTAACCGGCAGTCAAGGAGCAGGAATTTTGCGCTCCATGAGTGAGGCAAACTGCTTTGTGATTCTTGGTCATGCACAAGGAAATGTTCCCGCAGGTGACTGGGTAGATGTAGCACTTTTTGATGGACTGCTTTAAGATAGTCCCATCATGAAACTTACCAAAAAAGAACTCGCTTTTCTCGACCCAACCCACACTGCTAAAACACTTGTGTTGGTTTACCTCTGCTTCTCAGTACCTATCGTTTTGCTGGCTTTGTTTGTAGCCTTTATTCGTGATGGCGCCATTCCAGGGTTTACCGTTCTGTCAGCATTAATACTCAACGCGTTACTTGGCTTTGGTTTGCTTTGGATTGCTTGCAAAGTGTATAACTGGGTCGCTGGCAAATTCGGTGGTATTGAATTAGCTTTGCGCGAACTTCCAGAAGAGGTTGACGCTGAATAATTTACTTTAGCGCGTTCAAATAAAAAGCCGAGAGATTCTCGGCTTTTTTAATGCGCATCAATCTATAACCCTAAGCTTTAAACACCTCAGCATTAATTAAACTGGGTGGCCTCTTGCCATCAAGCGCAGCTCTTAGGTTATCAATCGCCAAATCAACCATTGCTCTGCGGGTTTTTTCAGTGGCACTAGCAATATGCGGAGCAAGCACAACGTTACTCAGCTTTAATAGTTCAGGATTCACTTTTGGCTCACCTTCAAACACATCCAAACCGGCAGCAAAGATCTTCTTTTCCTTGAGCGCCTGCGCTAACGCTAAGTCATCAACAATACCGCCGCGTGCAATGTTTATCAGAGTCGCTGTGGGTTTCATGAGGGCGATCTCTTTAGCACCAATAGTGTGGTGGCTCTCTGCTGAGTAAGGCAAGACTAATACAACATGATCTGCAGTGCACAGCAACTCTTCCTTAGAAACATAGCGCGCACCACAAGCTTTTTCATCTGTTTCAGATAAGCGACTGCGGTTGTGATAAAGCACATTCATCCCAAAACCTAGTGCACGCTTTGCAATACCTTGACCGATACGACCCATACCAATAATGCCAACAGTGCTGTGATGCAAATCCATACCAAGAGGATTATTAACAATCGACCACTTATCCCAATGACCGGCACGCACCCAATGCTCAGACTCGGTAATGCGTCTTGCGGTTGCCATCAACAATGCAAATCCAAAATCAGCAGTAGTATCGGTTAGAACATCCGGTGTATTGGTAGCCATTACTCCAGCAGCACTAATCGCAGACACATCAAAATTGTTATAGCCCACGGAAATATTGGCCACAATTTTTAAATCTTTCGCGTTCGCCAATGCGCTGGCATCGATTCGCTCGCTACCAGCAACTAAAGCCCCTACTACGCTAGAAAGTTCTTTTTGCAATTCTTCTGGAGTAAAGATGCGGTCCTCCTGGTTCGATCGAACCTCGTAGGATTCCTCTAATTTGGCTAAAGCCTCTGGGAATATCGCCCTTGCAACCAGTATTTTTGGCTTCTGAGAGGCGTTTCCATGGGTAGTTGGGGTATTTGTCTGTGTATTCATAAGGGGAACTTTACCTCAAGTAAATTGGGGTATTTCGGCTAAAATTGATGTTTTATAACTCAGCAGCCCTTAACTGAGGGCTATTTAGATCACACATCATGACTTACGTTGTTACCGAATCCTGCATCCGCTGCAAATATACTGACTGCGTTGACGTTTGCCCAGTTGACTGCTTCCGTGAGGGACCCAATTTCTTAGTCATCGATCCAGATGAGTGCATTGACTGCGCGGTTTGCGTTCCAGAGTGCCCAGTAAATGCGATTTATGCTGAAGATGACGTGCCCGGCGATCAGCAAGCGTTTATTAAGCTCAATGCCGAGCTCTCACCTTCATGGACATCCATTACTAAATCAAAAGCTGCTCTTCCCGATGCGGAAGAGTGGAAAGATGTCAAAAACAAACTCGATCAATTAGTAAAGTAATACTTCTACCTCCCGAGAATCGATTTGTACTCACCCACAGAAGCTGACGCAGTCATTATTGGCGCCGGCCCTGTGGGCCTCTTCCAAGTATTTGAGCTTGGACTCCTGGAAATTAAAGCGCACGTCATTGATTCTTTGCCAGAGGTTGGCGGTCAATGTATAGAGCTCTATCCAGATAAGCCGATCTACGATATTCCTGCGATACCAGTATGCACTGGTCGCGAGCTAACAAATAATTTACTCAAGCAAATTGAGCCCTTTAGCCCTCAATTTCATTTGGGACAAGAAGTCACTCAACTAGAAAAACAAGCGGATGGACGCATACTCATCGGCACCTCACAAAACCTACATTTTCTGGCTAAGACCGTCTTTATCGCCGCTGGGGTCGGCGCCTTTCAGCCTCGATTACTCAATCTAGAGGGTATTGAGGCTTTCGTCGATAAACAAGTTTTCTATCGCGTTAAACATCCTGATCAATTTATTGGCAAACGAATTGTGATTTGCGGTGGCGGAGACTCTGCTCTAGACTGGGTCTTATACTTTGCAGATAAAGCAGCAAGTGTTACCTTGATTCATCGTCGTGATGACTTCAAAGGGGCGCCACAATCGATTGCCAAAATGCGCGAGCTTTGTGCTGCTGGAATAATCCAATTACTCATCGGTCAAATTACTGGCTACGAAGCTCAAGAAGATTGCCTCACTGAGATTACCGTCACTGATATTGACGGCAATACTAAGATCGTGGCCCTTGATGATCTCCTGATCTTTTTTGGACTCTCTCCTAAACTGGGGCCGATTGCCCAATGGGGTCTCGATATTGATCGCAAGCAGCTTGTAGTTGATACGGAAAAATTTCAAACAAGCATTCCTGGAATTTACGCCGTGGGGGATATTAACGTCTACCCAGGCAAAAAGAAGCTCATTTTGTCCGGCTTTCATGAGGCTGCTTTAGCAGCATTTGCGGCGGCCGCATACCTGAACCCTGAGAAGCCAATTCAGTTGCAATATACGACCACCTCCCCCAAGCTCCATAGGGCACTTGGGGTAAAGCCAGCCACATTCGAATAAGCTATCCTTACGGGTATCCGTTAATCCATTTTTAGTTGATTTATATGCGCCAATATCACGATCTAATGAAAGAAGTCCTTGCTAAGGGCGTTCAAAAGTCCGATAGGACTGGCACTGGCACGATCTCGGTATTTGGCCACCAGATGCGTTTTAACTTGGCCGATGGCTTCCCAATGGTGACTACCAAGAAGCTTCACCTCAAATCCATCATTTACGAATTGTTGTGGTTCCTCAAAGGCAGTACAGATAACAATTGGTTGAAAGAGCGCGGCATATCCATTTGGAATGAATGGGCTGCACCTGACGGCGATCTCGGCCCAATCTATGGTTACCAATGGCGTTCATGGCCGGCCCCCAATGGACAGCATATCGACCAGATCACTGAAGTGGTCGAGACGATTAAAAAGAATCCTGACTCACGTCGCATCATTGTTTCAGCGTGGAACGTTGCAGATATTCCACGCATGGCATTAGCGCCTTGCCACGCCTTCTTTCAGTTCTATGTGGCTGATGGCAAGTTGTCTTGCCAGCTATATCAGCGCAGCGCAGATATCTTCCTGGGCGTTCCATTTAATATTGCCAGCTATGCATTGCTGACTCACATGATGGCTCAGCAATGCAATTTAGAAGTAGGCGATTTTATTTGGACTGGCGGTGATTGCCACTTGTATAGCAATCACCTTGAACAAGTGGATCTTCAGCTCTCGAGAGATTTCTTCCCGCTGCCTAAACTCAATATCTTGCGTAAACCTGCTTCGATCTTTGATTACGAGTTCGAAGATTTTGAGATTGTGGGTTACGAGTCCCATCCCCACATCAAAGCTCCTGTAGCTGTTTAAGAAGCACTCGATATGACACAACCCGCTATCTCTATGATTGTTGCCCGCTCACGTAACCACGTGATTGGTCGTGACAATCAAATGCCCTGGAAAATCTCAGCTGATTTACAGTTTTTTAAACGCGTCACTATGGGCTACCCGGTCATCATGGGTCGCAAGACTTGGGAATCAATTGGTCGACCTCTACCAGGACGTCGCAATATTGTGGTTAGCCGCAACGCAAATTACGAATTGACTGGCGGCGAATTGGCCAGCTCTCTGGATGAGGCCCTCCATCAATTGAGCGAAGCACCAAGAGTCTTTGTCATTGGTGGAGAGCAACTCTTTAAACAAGCATTTCACAAAGCAGATCGCATCTTTATCACCGAGATTGATATGGATGTTGAGGGTGGCGATACCTTCTTTGAGGTTCCTAATGCGTCGGATTGGAAAGAGGTTGAACGTACGCCTGGATCGGAAAACGGCATTCACTTTAACTTTATTACGCTTGAGCGTAAATAAAAAGGACTCCTCGGAGTCCTTTTTATTTGGTCAGTCTATTTATTACTGAACCACAATTTTTGAATTTTTCGCAATCCCAGAAATAAATTCAAATTGTTTTCTCTGTGCTATGCCCGCACGAATCGCTGGCTTAGCCTGCTCAAAGGTAGGTGGTTTACTAGATTTCTTATCTTCTAGCTTGACCAAGTACCAGCCTTGCTGCAATTGAATTGGGGCTGATGTTTGACCTTTGCCTAGATTAACCAAGACAGCAGAAATTTGGGGTGGCACCTGACCAGGTTGAACCCAACCAGCAACGCCGCCCTGCGCTTTATTGGGGGCTAAGGAAACACTTTTAGCAACCTTATCAAATGCCTCACCTTTTTTAATTCGATTTAGGGCAGCCTGCGCATCAGCCTCTGAAGCAACTGCGATATCACTGATTTTGTATTCTACGATCATGCCTTGCGGCCCAAGCGAAGATACTTGCTTGTTGTATTCGGCCTGAACGTCAGCATCAGAAATGGGATTTTGTGCCATGAAAGTGGAAAGTTCAAGATCAGCTAAATAATTTTGACGAATCATCATTAACTGAGAATTAGCTTTCTCTGAATTTGCCAAACCATCTTTTTCAGCCTGTTGAGATAACAATAAAATTTCAATATATTTTTCGATAACTGCTTTACGCAATTCAGGGGAGTCTTTTTGGCCTTGTGCAAGAGCCACTTTAATGCCCTGCTCAACCATATCATTGGTGATGATGGTGCCGTTGACTGAAGCGGCAGAATTAATCGGTAATCCGCTTTGTTGAGCGTATGCAGTACCGCATAAAGCAAGCGTCAAAAGGCTGGCTGAAATAAAACGAAGTGACAATGGTTTAAGTTGAGACATAAAGGATTTCATGAGGATAGGTCTTTCTAAAATATATCCCCAATAGTAACAGCTGGGGTAATAACTAAGCCAGCGGTAAAATGGTCCTATGTGCGTTCAGTACCTCACCACTAACAATGTCGATTGGGTCAAGGCCCATTTTGATCTTGATCTGACAGCTTCAACTAGGCATGATGTGTTTCCAACCTACCCTGGAAGCATTATTTTAAGAAGCCACAATACCCAAAGAACTGCTATTGGCCCAGCTCGCTTTGGCTTAATACCCTCCTGGGCAAAAGATGAAGAATTTGGTAGGCATACCTATAACGCCAGATCTGAAACCGTTAGTGAAAAACCCTCTTATAGGCATGCATGGTCCAATCGACACTATGCATTAGCTTTAGCTGATGCTTTTTATGAACCCTGCTATGAAACTGGTAAAGCCGTACGCACCAAAATCGCACAAGCTAATCGTGAGCCTATGGCGATTGCTTCGATTTGGGATAAATGGACCGAACCAGAAACTGGCGAGTTGATTGTGTCGTTTTCAATGTTGACGATAGGGGCAAGTGATCATCCTGTTATGAATCGCTGTCACAAACCAGAAGATGAAAAGCGCACTATTGTGCCCTTACGGCCTGAGTTATTTAATGACTGGTTAAATGCAACACCTGAAACTGCAAATGCTCTACTAAATCTTGAATCAATGCCTGATCTAATATTTGCTGATTAAATTTTCTTCTTGATATAGGGTAGTCGCATAATTAATAGCAAAGTCATCACGGCAGCATAAATCGAAACTGTTTGTAGGTCGTTCTTGCCAGCCTTATGCCACCAATAGTGCGCAATCACGGTAAGCGCAATTACATAAATGAATTTGTGCAATAAACTCCAGCGACGCCCTAGCTTCTTTACTGACCAAGTATTTGATGTGACTGCAAGCGGAATGAGGAACACTAGACTCAAAAATCCCATAGTGATGAATGGTCTTTTAAGCACATCATGAATCATTGCTTGTAGATCGAGGCTTTGATCTAACAATAGCCAAATCGCAAAATGAATACTGGCATAGAAAAAACAGAATAGGCCAAACATGCGGCGCATCTTGATCCACACTGCTGAACCTGTGATGAGTCGCAGTGGCGTCATTGCCAATGTGATGCAGAGAAATACTAAGGCCCAAGTCCCCGTTGATCGTGTGATCAATTCAATTGGATTGGCACCTAAATCATCTGAATAACCCAGCCATACCAAGCGTCCTAATGGTATGAGCGAGATAAGAAATAAGATACTTTTTAAAGACTTCATGAGTCAATGTTAAACGACCCCATCAAATTTCTCTGATGGGGTCGTTTTGCTACCTGTCTTATTAGACTATGCCAAACTTAACCCCTCTTTATATAGAGGGAAGTTGCGCACGGGTCTACCAATAGCTGCTGAAACAGCATTTGCCACTGCAGGACCAACAACGCAAATTGTTGGCTCACCAACCCCGCCCCAGAAATCATAGCTCGGCACTAATACCGTTTCGATTCTCGGCGTAGAGGCCAGTTTGAGCATTGGATAAGAATCCAAATTCTGCTGCTTGATGCGTCCATTTTCAACCGTAATCTCGGGATTAAAGATTGCACCCAAGGCCATTGCTACTGAACCTTCAATCTGCTCACGAGTTAAATAAGGGTTCACAACATGGCCAGAGTTTAATGCGAATACTAAGCGCTTCACATGAACAATATTGCCATCTACCGAAACCTCAGCAACACATGCAGAGTAGCTGGCATAGCCCATAAATTGCGCTACCCCGCGGAAAGTACCGGCAGGAAGTGGCTTATCCCAATTTGCTTTTTGAGCGGCTGCATTAAGCACACCCAAATGCTTGGGATGACTTTGCATGACTGCCTGTCTAAACTTCACTGGATCTTTGCCTGCCGCTTTAGCGCATTCATCCATAAAGCATTCCATGAAGATGCCATTTTGATTTGTATTCACACCACGCCAGGGCCCCACTGGGACATGGGTATTCTTCATGACATATTCAGTCAATAGGTTTGGGAATGTGTAGCCCAGCTGTGCATCAGGCCCCTTCTCATAAAAGCCTTGCAATTGACGCTCATCCTTGCCGTCTTTGATAGCTGCTGGAGCAAGGGTTGCATTAATAGATTGGCCCGCAACTTTGATATGCATACCAGTCACATTGCCGCTAGCATCCAGTCCTGCTGACATCTTAGCCATTGCTATCGGGTGATAGTAATCATGCGTGAGATCCTCTTCACGACTCCAGAGTACTTTCACAGGTACGCCTGGATACTTCAGTGCAACCTTAGCCGCAAAAGTGGTGAAGTCTTGGGTCGAGCCACGACGACCTAAGCCGCAACCAGAATCCAATTTATACACTTCACAGTTAGCCAATGGAATCCCGGTTGCTTCAGATAAGGCCGCAAGTGAACCTTCACCATTTTGGGTTGGTACCCATGCTTCTGCACGATCGCCACTAATCTTTACGGTGGCATTCATAGGCTCCATTGTGACGTGAGCACGAAATGGCGTGTAATAGATTGCTTCCACTTTTTTAGAGGAGCTATTAATCACTTCTGGGGCATCACCCACCTTACGTTGCCAAAAATCACCTTGCTCATCCAAGCCAGCGCGTAACATCTTGTCAATGTCACCCTGAGAAACGCCTGCGCCTTTGCCCTCATCCCACACAATTGGCAAAGCATTCAAAGCAGTGTTTGCGCGCCACCAAGTATCGGCAACTACCGCCACAGTACTATCATCAATCTTGACTACACCCTTAACACCACGTAAGTTTTTAATCTTGGCTTCGTCATAGCTCACAAGCTTTCCACCAAATACCGGGCAAGCTTTTACTGAGGCGCACAACATGCCTGGCATCTGTAAATCTGCGCCATAGACTTTTGTGCCGTTCACCTTATTGGCAGTGTCTAAACGTGCATAGGGCTGGCCAGCAACTTTCCAGTCACGAGGATCTCTTAGGGTGATCGATTTTGGATCAGGAGGCGTGAGTGTCGATGCAAGCTCGGCAACTTTTCCGTAGGTCGTTTTACGGCCCGTTGGGGTATGGGTAATGACACCTTTGTTAACAGTTAATTCGCTGACCGGTACATTCCATTGATTAGCAGCAGCTTGAACCAACATAATGCGAGCTGCTGCTGCACCACGTCGAACATAATCTTCTGATATGCGAATGCCACGGCTACCACCAGTACCATGCTCACCCCAAACACGCTTGCGTGCCAAACTTTGACCTGGAGTGGCTGACTGAGTCTTCACTTTTTTCCAGTTGCACTCCAATTCTTCAGTAACTAATTGAGCTAAACCTGTGCGAGTACCCTGACCCATTTCTGAGCGTGCAATTCTGACGTAAACAGTGTCATCAGGCTTGATGCTGACCCAAGCATTAACCTCTGCCTCCCCAGCCTTCGTGGGCGAATTTGGGTCATATTGACCAGCTTGTGCAAAGGCAAATTCAGGTAATGCGCCCACTCCCAGCATGAGGCCGCCACCAACTAAGGTGCCCTTAATAATGAAGTCGCGACGTGAAATATTTTCGATAGTCATATTCTTCCCCTTAACCACGTGTCGCGGGAGAAGCTTGGTATTGCGCCAACACTTCTGCTAGTTTTTTCTGACCAGAGGCAACATGAATACCATCCCGAATTTTCTGATAAGTACCGCAGCGACAAATATTCGACATCGCATTATCAATATCCGCATCCGTTGGCTTTGGGATTCTCTTTAATAGGGCTGCAGCAGCCATCACTTGACCCGACTGACAATATCCACATTGAGGCACGTCTAAGGCAATCCAAGCTTGCTGGACTGGGTGTGAATTGTCTTTGGAGAGCGATTCGATCGTGGTGATCTTGGCAGCACCTACTGCGGATACCGGGATTGAACAGGAGCGCACAGGTTCACCATTCATATAGACGGTACAGGCACCACATTGAGCCACTCCGCAACCATATTTTGTACCTGTTAATCCAACTACTTCTCGAATAGCCCATAGCAAGGGCATATTCGGCTCTACGTCGATATTATGGGTCTGCCCATTGATGTTTAGCTGCATGCTGCCTCCTCTGTTTTATTGTTAAATCACTATAAATCATTATTCAATTTTTGCAGGTGCACATCAATCGAGATAAATCCGATCCAAAAAGCCTATACGGACAATTATTGCTATCCCAGAGGAAGGTAATTTGCTATTCTGAACCCTTCAATGAAGGATATTTATGACAAACGATGATCAAACCCAAAACGACGAAGATTTTGACTATGGGTGTGAATGTGCCATGACCTTGCTCAATGAGCCAACCGAAGATTGCTTGAATGACTTAATTGATGAGCTTGATGAAGATGGCATGATTTCTACCGAAGTAGTTTATGGCCTCTTAGCAACCATTTTGATGAGCCTAAATGAAGAAGACCATGAAGGCGAGGAGCATTAAGCTCTAAGTTTGGACTTGTAAGGCAAATGCATCCATTGCTTTTGCCATCTGAATATCCAACTCAGTAAGTGCTTTTGCTGAGTGGGTACTCAAGTGCACTACCACCTTATTCCAAGAATTACTCCAATCAGGGTGGTGATCAATTTCTTCAGCATACTGCGCGCAGAGGGTCATAAAAGCAAAGGCCTCTTTGAAGTCTTTAAAAATAAACTCGCGCGAAATGTGAATGCCCTCTAGTCTCCACATAGGAATAGAGGCTTGAAAGTCAGAATCGTTTACCAAAATCTGTTTGCTCATTTTGTGTCCACACTTTGCGATAGGTTCTTTAAATCATCTGGGTAAAGCCAGCGCCACTGACCTTCAACCAAGTCAGCGGGCATAACATAGGCACCAATTTCTGTACGGTGTAATTTAGCCACATGATTGCCAACTGCGGCCATCATTCGCTTTACCTGGTGATAGCGACCCTCAACGATAGTCATTGCTAGTACATTATCTGAAAGTTGTTTACAGGCAGTGGCATAGCATGGACGTGGATCATCATCCAACACAACACCATTCATCAGGTGATCAATTTGGGATTGTGTAATAGGGTCAGGTGTCGTGATCTCATATACCTTACCGATATTCTTTTTGGGCGTAGTCATTTTATGAATAAATTGACCATCATCAGAAATCAACAGCAATCCTGTGGTGTCATAATCCAATCGTCCTACGCATTGCAAACCGCGCTCGATAAAAGGCGCTGGTAATAGGCTGTAAACACTGGGATGATGTGTCGTTTTATGAGAGCACTCATAATTTGGTGGTTTATGAAAAGCGATATAAGCTTTTTCGTGATACTCCCAATCCTTGCCCTCAACATTAAGCATAAGACCTTCAGTTGCAATACGCTCTTCAGGATCCTCAGCTACAACGCCATTGACCTTCACTAGGTCGGCATAAACCAAATCGCTGCAATACCGCCTGGTGCCAAAGCCCTGGCTAAAAAGAATTTTTTCAAGGGAAATTGGTTTGGCCATATGCTGCAGAGAATACTACAGAGGCGTAATTTCAGTAGATCAGAAAGGCAACTTTTGAATTCATTATTATTGGAGTTATCAAAGAAACCAAGCCATCTAGTCGCCTATATCCCCACATGCTCTCTACACCTAAAGCCCGATCACTGCTCCATACTCGAGAAGTTACTTTTCAAGGTTTTGAAAGGGAAGATGGTCTATGGGATATTGAAGGTCATCTCAGGGATTGCAAGACAAAGCCATTTGTTACTGGTACGAAAACCTGGCAGCCTGGTGAGGCTTTCCATGATATGTGGGTGCGCCTCACTTTAAATACCGAATTAGTTATTCAAGATATTGAAGTGGCAATGGATGGCCACCCTCACCCTGAATGTCCGAATGTCATTCCAACCATGGATGGCTTGATTGGTGAGCGCTTAGGAAAAGGATGGCGCAAAACCGTCCAAACCCATTTAGGTGGAATTGCCGGCTGCACTCACTTACGCGAACTACTCAATAGCCTTGCAACTGCAGCTTTTCAAGCGATTCCAGGGGCGCTATTTGATCCCGATGAAAGCAAGCCACCTCTCTATTTAGGTACCTGCAAATCATGGGACTTCAATGGTCCCGTAGTGATGCGTATCTATCCGCAGTTTTACCGCTGGAAAGATTAAGACAAACAGTCTTAAAGTTCCCCACGGTGAATATTGAAAGGGTTAAATGCTTGTTGAACTGGCATAAGTTCTAAAACATTAATATTCATGTGACTTGGCAAAGTAGCTGACCAATAAATTGCCTCAGCAACATCATCGGCACTTAAAGCTTTTACGCCATCATAAACCTTACTAGCTTTATCGTCGTCGCCCTTAAAGCGCACATTAGAAAACTCCGTACCTGCGCACATACCAGGCTCAATACATGTCACACGCACTGGAGTCCCAATTAAATCAGCACGCAAGTTCAAGCTGAACTGCTTTACAAAGGCTTTAGTGCCACCATAAACATTGCCGCCAGGATAGGGATAGTTCGCCGCTACCGACCCCAAATTAATCACATGACCACACTTTCGTTCAACCATACCAGGCAAGAACGCACGGCTCATATGAACCAAGCCTTTAATGTTGGTATCAATCATTTTGTCCCAGTCGCTCAAGAAAGCCTTATGAGCAGGCTCGAGGCCTAAAGCGAGACCAGCGTTATTCACAAGAACAGTGACCTTAGCAAATTCAGGAGGTAAGTTGCTTGCTAAAGCGTCTACTTTGGCGCTATCACAAACATCTACAGCGAGAGTCAGTAATTTTTTCTGTTGGTCTGCAGGCAAAGATGCTTTGAGAGCCTCAAGACGCTCGGTTCTTCTGCCAACCGCAATCACTTTATGGCCGTGAGCTAAAAAACGGCGCGCAGTTGCTTCACCAAAACCAGCGGTAGCACCAGTCACTAAAACGGTATGTTCCATATGTCCTCTTTTTTAAACTTGATCGATTAAATATTTGCCATCCAATATGGCTGCCCCTGACTTCACCAAAGCTTGTGGCAACCATTGGGAAAACTCTTCTGTATCCATATTAAGCTGATTTGCTGCACTCTTCAGCGCTGGAGTGCTCCCAATCCAATCAATAACCTCGTTGAGATCTTTGGATTGCCATTCGATCAATTTGTACTTTAGCAATACTTTCGCCCCATGGCGGGCGTTACGGTCAGGATCCGATGCTAAGTAATCCAATCTTGATCGAGCCGTTGCAATCGATTTAGCAACATCGGTAAATACTTTTCCATGCCCTGGTATTACAAGCAAGATAGAAAGATCCTCAATGAGATCTAAAGTCTGTGCCACCTCTTCAAAGCCAGGCTCACCCCAGAGCTCTGGGAAAATAACGCCAAACCCCTCTTCCCACAGCGCATCAGCAGAAATCAAAATACCGTGCTGCTCTTGATAGAGCATGACTGAATGGGGATCATGGCCTGGTGCTGCCAGTATTTTCCACGTATAGCGCCCCAACACAATGTCTTGTCCGGGGATCAGCAAATCATCATGCTTGAAGCGAGGACATTCTTGACCTAGGTTTTGATAGCTTAATAATTCTTCATTCCAGTCTTGTACTGCTAATGCCTCCGCAGCAGGAATACCGACTTCGCAAGCAAAAGTCTTAACCAGCTCAGCATTTCCTCCGCAGTGATCTGAATGAAGATGTGTATTAACAACTTTATTTAAGGTCTTGAGTCCATGTTTTTCTAGCGCATTACGCACTAAATTAATGGTCATGGCTTGATGAGTGTAGTAGCCACTATCGACTAAAGAAACGTCACTATCGCCGAAATGAAAAATATTATTTGCAGATAACCAGCCTCGCTCGAATACCTCAATTCCTGGAGGCAAAGTCAATATGCTCAATTTAGTTCTTCTGGGTTTCTACTGCTTGCGAAGTGAGCTCTAGTTTACGTATATCAAATTGCTGGGCTTGCAAACGAGAAAGCAATTCTTCATAAGTTCTTTTATCCATGTTTGGAGTTCTAGAAAGAATCCAAAGATACTCACGTTTAGGATCGCTCACAACAGCGACCTGATACTGAGGGTCAAGATCAATGACCCAATAGTCACCCCAAACCATGGGCAAAAAAGCTAACCAAGCTGGCGCAAAACGCACTTCAAGCTTAGGCGAATCCTTGGCACCAATTTGCCGAGCTAAGCCCTCAGCCTGAGAAATTGCTCCATCTGCTTGCTTACAACTATTGAGCACTTTGAGATTACCGTCAGATCGGAGCGAATAGACTGCCTGCGTATTGCTGACACATTTTTTCTGAAACCAATTCGGAAACTTGGCAATCTCATACCAGGTTCCCAGGTAGCGAGGTACATCTAACGATGGAATCGTTTTAACTGGTGCATCAACACTTTGGCTATAGCCAGGCGAACTACTGAATAGAAAGAAGCTGCTAAGGAGTGCAACAACTCCCGCCGAGTAAATTTTTCTCATTTGTTTAATAGTATTTTTTCAAATCCATACCAGCATACATGCTGGCGACTTGATCGGCATATCCATTAAACATTTGCGTTTTGATCTTCGGAGCAAACATGCCTTTTGGATCGCCAATACGACGCTCTGTCGCTTGACTCCAGCGCGGATGATCAACCAGTGGGTTTACGTTCGAGTAAAAGCCATACTCTCGCGCATCGAATTGATTCCAGCTAGTTTTAGGCATCTCTTCTGTAAACCGAATTTTGACAATCGATTTTGCGCTCTTAAACCCATATTTCCAGGGCACCACGATGCGCACTGGAGCACCATTTTGCTTAGGTAGAACCTCGCCATATAGACCAAAGGTGAGAAGCGTCAAGGGATTCATAGCCTCATCCATACGCAAACCTTCGCGGTAAGGCCAATTAATGATATTGCTGCTGATTCCTGGCATTTGTTTGCGATCTGCCAATGAAATAAATTCTACATACTTGGCCGAACCCAATGGCTCTACTTTATCAATCAACTTGGAAAGCGAATATCCATCCCATGGAATAACCATTGACCAACCTTCGACACAGCGCATACGATAAACACGCTCTTCCATGGGCGCCAACTTGAGTAAAGCATCAATATCGAGTGTTACTGGTTTTTTTACCAAACCTTCGATAGAGATAGTCCAGGGCCTCGTTTGCAAACTTCCAGCATTGGCTGCTGGATCTGATTTATCAGTGCCAAACTCATAGAAGTTGTTATAGCTCGTCACATATTTATATGGCGTTGCTTCATCTTTAGTACTGTAGGTCGAATTGAGTGTAGCGCTCAACTTTTCTGGAGTAGCTGCTAATGCCTCTCTCGAAAACCAAGGCGCCAAGACTGCTCCAAAACTACCAGCAGCGGCAGCCTTGATTAAGGTACGGCGATTTTCAAACACCGCTTTTGGCGTGATGTCACTAGCAACAATGGTTTTATCAATAAAGCTCATGAGAGGCTCCATCTAAGTAATAGAGCTATTTTGCTACTGTTTTGATCTGAACGTATTTATTGATTAATGCTGGGATTCGCGCATTTTATTTAAGAGCGAAAGGCTATGTTTATCCATCCCACCTACCATGCCAGCTAGAACGGGATAGTCTTTAACTAGAGTTTCTCCACCGTAAAACCGAAGCAACCATTCCGGATAACTCCGCTCGGCAATCTCCCGAATTTCTAATAACTCAATGCGATGATGACGCTTATCTTCCTGAATTCGCTTCCAGACTTTCATGATGTTGGCGCGCTCACCCTCAATGACTTGACCAAACTGCTGGTTGTCATAAAACAGAATGCCAGTAATGCTGTGCAGCTGATTAAAAGCGCGAGCTGACTCAAGCAACCTCATCAAACCTAAAAAAGACATATCCGAGACTGCTTCGCTCAGATAAGTTAATTCAACAAGGTCTTTTGGTTTTGGCATGATTGCGATAAAGGTTTTGGGGCGATAAAAAAGCAAACCCGAGAGTTTGCTTTTTTATCTTAAACCTAATTTATGTAATGAGGTCTTATCGCTTATACCTACTAAGCTCTTGCTGCTTTCAAGGCTGCATTGAAGGTAGTGCTTGGACGCATTACTGCTTTGCACTTCTCAGGATCAGCAACATAGTAACCACCAATGTCAGCTGGCTTACCCTGTACTGCTTTGAGCTCTTCAATGATCTTCTTCTCATTTTCAGCCAAAGACTTAGCCAAAGGCGCGAAATAAGCTTGCAACTCCTTATCTTCAGTTTGTGCTGCCAAAGCTTCAGCCCAATACATCGCGAGGTAGAACTGACTTCCACGGTTATCTAGCTCACCAGTACGAGGAGATGGTGACTTATTGTTATCCAACAATTTGCCAGTAGCCTCATCCAGGGTACGCGCCAAGATCTTCACTTTTGGATTGCCGGTCTTATCACCGATATCTTCAAGAGAAACTGCTAAAGCCAAGAACTCGCCCAGCGAATCCCAGCGTAAATGATTTTCTTCAACAAGTTGTTGAACGTGCTTAGGAGCAGAACCGCCAGCACCAGTCTCAAACAAACCGCCGCCAGCCATCAATGGCACGATGGACAACATCTTCGCACTGGTTCCCAGCTCCATAATTGGGAACAAATCGGTGAGGTAGTCACGTAAGATGTTGCCTGTTACAGAAATGGTGTCCTTGCCGCGAATCACGCGCTCAAGGGTGTATCGCATTGCGCGGGTTTGAGACATGATCTGAATATCAACACCTTCAAGATCATAGTCTTTGAGGTAGGTTTTAACTTTCTTAATTAACTCAGCCTCATGTGGACGGTACTCGTCCAACCAGAATACAGCTGGAGTATTAGAAAGACGTGCACGGTTAACTGCCAATTTGACCCAGTCCCGAATCGGAGCATCTTTACATTGGCACATACGCCAGATATCACCCTCTTCAACATTCTGCTCAAGCAATACTGTGCCGTCGTCAGCAACAACGCGTGCTACACCTGCCTCTGGAATCTCGAAGGTTTTGTCATGTGAACCGTACTCTTCTGCCTGCTGAGCCATCAAGCCCACATTCGGCACAGTACCCATAGTAGTTGGATCAAAGTTGCCATGAGTCTTACAGAAATTGATCATTTCTTGATAGATACGGGCAAAGGTACTCTCTGGAATCACAGCCTTGGTGTCATGCAAGCGACCGTCTGCACCCCACATCTTGCCGCCAACACGAATCATGGCGGGCATAGAAGCATCCACGATCACATCGCTTGGAGAATGTAAGTTGGTGATGCCTTTAGCGGAGTCGACCATTGCCAAAGCTGGACGATGCTCATGGCAAGCGTGCAAATCTTGAATAATTTCCTCACGCTTAGACTCTGGCAAGGTTTTGATCTTGTCATAGAGACTACTCATACCATTATTGGCATTCACACCCAACTCTTCAAACAACTTAGCGTGTTTTATAAAAGCATCCTTGTAGAAAATCTTCACCGCATGACCAAATACGATCGGGTGTGAAACTTTCATCATGGTTGCCTTCACGTGTAAGGACAGCATCATGCCCGTCTTATAAGCATCTTCGATTTCTTTTTCGTAGAACTCGCACAATGCTTTTTTGCTCATATACATACTGTCGATAATCTCGCCAGCCAATAAAGAGACCTTTGGTTTCAGAACAATGGTTTTGCCACTCTTGGTCACCAAGTCCATCTTGACATCACAGGCCTTAGCCATAGTCATAGACTTCTCGCTTGAGTAGAAGTCACCGCCATGCATATGAGAAACGTGTGTACGGGATGCCTGACTCCACTCCCCCATCGAGTGAGGATTTTTGCGGGCGTAGCGTTTAACTGCAGGAGGGGCGCGGCGGTCAGAGTTACCTTCACGCAATACTGGATTCACTGAACTACCCAAGCATTTGGAATAACGAGCACGGATGGCTTTTTCTTCATCCGTTTTGGGATCATCCGGAAAATTCGGGATTTTGTACCCTTTGCTTTGTAGTTCTTTAATCGCCGCAAGCAATTGCGGTACTGAGGCACTGATATTTGGCAGCTTAATGATGTTGGTATCTGGGAGCAAAGTCATTTTGCCGAGTTCAGCCAAGTTATCAGGCACTTTTTGTTCAGCAGTTAAGCAATCAGAAAATTCAGCCAAGATACGAGCAGCAACAGAAATGTCGCTTTTGACAATTTCTACTCCAGCCGGCGCTGTAAAAGTACGGATGATTGGTAAAAATGCGCAGGTCGCCAAAAGTGGCGCTTCATCTGTCAGCGTGTAAATAATCTTTGATTTCTCTGAAGCCATTAACTTTTCCTCGATATTGATAAATTTACAGAGTCAGGTTTTTACCCTGCCACCCTCATATTCCGCATTTTGCAAGTCGCTTTTAGCTGACGTTTTGCCAATGAGGCGAGACTTCGATTTTAAATCATTGGGGTTGTCAAAAATGGGGGTTTTGCACCCCAAACACGCAGATAAACACCAATTTAAGGGAATTCACCGAGTCAGCTGAACCCTGCAATTCCCCGTAAACTGCAAGCCATGACTAGCAAGCACCCTTTACTCAATAAAAATCTTGTCTTGCTGATTCTTTGCCAGGGCTTGTTCCTGACCAATAACGTCACGTTTATCGCCATTAATGGCCTAGTGGGTCTGAGCTTAGCCCCCATTAGTTGGATGGCTACGCTGCCGGTCATGGGCTATGTAGTTGGTGCAGCCTTTTCCACCTCTATCGTCGCCAAATCTCAAAATCGTTTTGGACGAAAGATTTCATTTCAACTTGGTCTATTGGTAGCAATGCTATCTGCCTTGTTGTGTGCCTATGCAGCACTGAGTAGAAATTTTTGGCTACTCGTTCTAGGCACTTTTATTGCGGGCTACTACAGCGCCAATGGACAACTCTACCGTTTTGCTGCTGCCGAACTTACCGAAGCTAGTCAACGGGATAAAGCAGTTTCTTGGGTTTTAGCTGGCGGCATTCTAGGGGCAGTCATAGGACCCAACCTCGCCTCTTGGACAAGAGACTTCTTCAGTACTGCTTTTTTGGGTGCCTACCTTACGCTATCCATTGCAGCCCTCATCGGAATAGGTGTGATGCAGTTCATTCACTTTCCCGAAGAATTTAAAACCCAGCATTCGCTATCGGATGGGCGCCCACTCAAAAGCATTCTGCAGCAACCCGTATTTATGGTTGCTGTGATTGGCGCATCTCTAGGTTATGGGGTCATGAATCTGCTCATGGCTGCAACACCTTTGGCCATGCAAATTTGCGGCTTACCTTTTTCAGATACTGCTCTGGTATTAGAGTGGCATGTCATAGGGATGTTTGCTCCTGGATTTTTCACAGGCTCCCTCATTCAACGTTTTGGCGCCCTCAAAATGATGGGTGTTGGTGTGTGCCTTAATTTCCTGTGCATATTCATTGCACTGACTGGAGTAGACCTTCATCAATTCCTCATCGCCCTCTTTTTGCTGGGCGTGGGCTGGAACTTCTTATTTACCGGTTCTACTTCATTGGCAATGACTGCTTACCATCCCAATGAGCGTGATAAAGCTCAGGCATCGATTAACTTCTTCGTCTTTGGCACGATGGCCTTCACCTCTTTTGGATCGGGTGCGCTAGTTACCTCACAGGGCTGGAATATCCTGAACCTTGGCTCACTCATCCCTGTGATCATTACAGCTATGGCTCTACTCTGGCTTACTAGTCAAAACAAAAAACAACCGACAGCTTAGGAAGCCTTAGCTAGTGGCAAATTAAATAATAAGTTTTGAGGTTTGAGCTTTAGTTGCTGCTGATCATTCATAGCGATTGCTAGATATACCGGCTTACCTTGCTGCGCCTTAGCCACCGCTGCTTCATCGATAAAATCCAGGCGAAAGAGGCAAATTACTCTCTCGAGTTCTTCAGCATCCAGCAACTCTTTGTTATAGAGCTTATTCAATATCTCAGTCGCAGCGGCATCTAAACCAACATGCCAAGACCATTTAGGATCGTTAATTTGCTGCATTGGGGTGATGCGTACTGCTGCACCTAAAAAATGTTTGATCCACTTTTCGAGCACACGACAAAAATGATTCATTGGTTCATGGCCAAAATTGAGCTGAACCGCATAATCGAAATCTTCATTACGCGCCCAATATTCAGCAGCGTTATCTTCATATAAAACATCTAGATCTGCAGATTTAGTCAACATCGACTTTCCCTTGAGAAGGTCCATAATGTTTCCTGACTCACCAGCTTGGGCATTACGAGCCACCACATCTTCATCAGCACCCATCACAATACTATCTTCCAGTACGGTGATTTTTTGAGCTCGAAAGAACAATTCAGCCATACGCACTTCCAGTGGGTGCGCACTCTCGCCCAGGATATGTCGGACAAAGATCTGCGCTAGCTGCATCACAAATAAGGGGGGTACATCAACGCCATCACCCTTAAATAGGCTCATGTAAAAATTCTCTAATGAGCTTGCAGCCAGTAATCGAGCTCGATAGCGCAACCACACGCGATAGTTTTCCTGAATATCTTCATCTTGCATTGTTGCAATTTCTTGCTCTGTAATAACTGCGCGAGGGTCATCAAGAAGACGTTGGTGTAATGCTTTTTCGGCATCACAGGATTCTGGGACGAGACTCAATTCAGGTCGTTGTAAATACGTCCGTAAAAAATCATCTGTTACCAATAGTTGTCCATCAGAGCTTGAAAGCAATGTTTGATACCCGCAATTGGGCCAGTAATTGGTCATGTTATTTATCGTGCAGTAAGAATCTAGAGCTCAGCATATACTAGCCAATCTATTTTTACCCAATAGGAATAATCATGACCGAACTCAAAAAAATCGATACAGTTGTTGGTGAGGGCAAAGAAGCGACCAATGGCAATCATGTTGATGTGCACTACACCGGCTGGCTTTATGATGAGAGTGCCCCTGAGCACAAAGGCCAAAAATTTGACAGCTCACTCGATCGTGGCCAACTCTTTAGCTTCCCATTGGGTGCAGGTCATGTTATTAAAGGTTGGGATGAAGGGGTTGCCGGCATGAAAATTGGCGGTAAGCGCACTCTTATCATCCCTTCTGAGATGGGTTATGGAGCCCGCGGTGCAGGTGGCGTGATACCTCCAAACGCAACATTAGTATTTGATGTTGAATTACATGACGTGAATTAAACGCCACTCCACCCAAACAAAAAGCCACCCTAGGGTGGCTTTTTGTTTCTTTACTCTGAAATTAAGAACGTAGGTCTTTGCCATTCAGTGTTAAGCGATTGGTAGATCGAGTCTGACAAATACCAATCAGGCGATTACGCTCTGCCATTACCTTATCGGCATAACCGCCATCGTCTTCAGCATTCGCTGCGCCTACATAAAACTTCAGACCATTTCGCAAAGAGCCTGCAGTAGCAATGAGATATTTCAAGATATAGGCGCCCACACGAATATTGACCTCAGGCTTTACCGCCTCTTGAGTCCCGCCATACAGTGCGTACTTATCACGGTGCACTGAAGTCATTACTTGCATGAGGCCTTCTGCACCAGCATGGCTCTTCGTATTTGGGTTGAAGTTGGATTCAACTGAAATCACAGCCAATAACAAGACAGGATCAATATTGACCTCTTTGGCAATCAGAATCGTGTTGGATACGTACTCTTCAATCTTGGAGCGATCAAGGCTATATTTTTTCTCAAAGAAATCCGCTACTGCTCTTTGATTCTGAATCGAGCCCATCAAATTACTATCTAGAGCTTGTGGATCAATCTTGGAACTCGGAATCCGGTCAGCCAAATGGGAGATTGACTTAACCTGTACTTGCGCGACAGAGGGCATTAACAGGGCAACCGCCTGCTGTTTAGCGCCAGATAAACCAGTATTGACGGTCTTAGCTTTATCGTAAATTACACTGGCAATATTGGCATCCGAGATTGTTGCTTCAGAGTCAGGACCGCCAGTCTTGTACTGATCCAACATGTCAAAGCCATTGTTCCAAACAATATGACGCGCCTCATCGGGTACCAAGATACGGGCTAAATCAAAAGCACCGGCATTTGTTCCGTTGCCCGATAGCCAAAGTCCAATCACCATGAATACAGCCACAACGAGTAGACCTTTAATGACTCTAAATACCGGAGCCATAGTTTGGGTCAGCAGTTGTTTGGCTGCCAGCATTGCTGACTGCCCCTCCTGCATCTCACTCAAATTGTTCAATAAACATTTACTCATTCATTTGTTTGCGACACCCCAAAACCGTGCCATTGGTTTATGTTGCACCGCAATATCTAAAAAACATGGGTCATCCTAAAAAGGTTCTTATATCAAGTCAAGAATAAAGAACGGTATTTCAATAACTTTTAGGTCTTGATTTACGGGGGATCCCTTAGACATGACAAAAAATTCATATTTAATTTAGATAAATCAATTACTTATGAAAGTTAGTGAGCATTAATTTCATTTTGTAAAAAAATTCTTAAATGAGGACTTTTTTACTATTTGAAACGAAAAATTGCCTAGAAAAACCATACATCTAGTATTTCAATCGCCCTATATATCTACCAGTAGTATTGCCTACCAAATGCTGCAAGGCATTATTTTAAGGGCCGGAGGGTCTGGGAATCAACGGGCAATGGGTGATTAGCGCTGATTTCTCGTGCACTGAAGAGCTAACTCATGGAGCTACTGCAGAATGTTTTAGGGAAGCTTGGAGTAACCCCTACACTTGTAGGAAATGAAAGCAATTCACATACTTCTAAGGCCTCTATTATTACTGGCCGTCTTACTAGGCCCCGTGAGGGCCTATGCACTCTTTGATGCATGCAAAGATCTCTTTCCAGGCCAACAAGTGCCCGTTACCACCGAAATTGGTCGCGACCTTTGCTTTGATAGCTTTGCGGTGTATTACTCGCCGCAAGATAAAAAGCCTATCTACACGGTAGAAAAACTCAATCGCGAACAATTGCTTGGGCCACATCCACGTAGAACCAATCAGTTTTACGAAGAAGCAAGACTACCTTTTGCAGAGCGAGCCCTACTTTCTGACTACCGTGGGAGCGGCTATGATCGTGGACATAACGCTCCAGCTGGGGATATGGGCAATGAAAGTGCAATGGACCAGTCTTTCTCCCTGGCAAATATGATGCCGCAGGCTAGGCAAAACAATCAGGGGATTTGGGCGAAAAATGTTGAAGAGCCTACTAGGCTTTATGCAAAAAGAGCATCGGGAGATGTTTATATCTTTACTGGCTCTACTGGAAATCAAGGCAGCATCGGCAGGAGTCGTGTCACGATTCCGAGTCACTTGTTTAAATTGGTTTATGACCCCAATCAGAATCATGCATGGGCTTATTGGATAGAAAACAGCAATGAGGCGCAAATGTCTCCGCCGATTTCTTATTCCGAATTAGTTGCCAAAACAGGCATCGATTTTCAATTACCTATTCAGCCTGAGCAGTCTAAGCCTAAACCCACCATTGCCCCTAAAGCCCTACCAAATCAGGGATTGATGGGTGGCTGGTACCCCCTATTTTTCGATGAATACTCAACCGATAAGCTCAATGCTCTGATTGCACGCATTCAAGAAGGTAAGGTGGCCAGTGTTCAGATTCAATATGATCGGAATGGTGAACTCGCTAAAAGAATTGCGACGCAGCTTAAATCGCAAACCTCGCTGTTTGTGAGCCCAATTCAAAGTAGCCCACCAGAATCACCTCGGGTCACTTATGAGCGCAACCGCGTCACTGTCATCGTTCGCTCAAAGTCATTTTGATTTAGCTTGTAAGCCGTGGGCTCTTTGAATAGGGGCTAATAATCCACGCAAGCCATTGTGATCAAGCGTGTGCATTAACTCCAATAGTTCGCCTAGCTCGCCCTTGGGAAACCCCTCGCGTGCAAACCACGCCAAATAGTTTCCCGGCAGATCTGCCAATGCTCTCCCAGCATGTTTACCAAAGGGCATCTTCATGAGTACGAGTTTTTCGAGTGCTTGTAAATCCATTGAAAAGAAATCTTACAAGGGAATTCAAATCGCCCTAGAAATTGAATCATTTATTGAAATATGGTCTTTTTCCTATTTGAGAATCATTCTCATTTGATGATATATTGAGAACCGTTCTCATTTAACTTTCTCAACCCTCTCTCAGAAAACTATGAAATTGACTATTCAAAAACTGATTGCCTTTAGCCTCGTCCTTGCCGCAGCATTGCACCTCTCACTAGCCCACGCCGGGGAAGGAGCCTTTGGCTGGATCTACACCTTAGACCTGCAACCCAAGGGTAAGTGGGAATTTGAGCAACGAGTTCAACTTAATCAAACACAAGCTGCCGGTACATACGATGCTTGGACAGCAAGGACGGAACTCGAGTACGGCCTCACCAATGACTTACAAGTAGCCGGTTATATCAATTCTTACCATACGAATGCCAATCAAAACTACACCAACTCAGAAGCCTGCGGTGACACACCAACCTGTACGGGAGGCTACGGCGTTCCCTCATCACATGATCCCTCCACCGCCTACAGAAAGAGCGGTATTGAAGGTGGCTCTTTGGAGGCGATTTACCGTATTACCAATCCAGTAACTTCACCCGTAGGTGTTGGTCTATATCTTGAGCCTACTTGGGGTAGAAATAAAGATGAGATTGAAGCACGTTTATTACTGCAATCAAACTTCATCGACGATCGCCTAATACTTGCAAGCAACGTTGTAGTTGCAAATGAGCGTCTCAAATTTATTGAGAATGGCAACGTGCCTGAATCTATGCTCGATATTTTGGTTGGGGCAAGCTATCGATTTGCACCCAAATGGTCAGCTGGGGTTGAAGCACGTTTTCATAACGACTATTCAGAACTCAATTTACGCAATCAAGTACAACGCGCAACCTTTGTTGGTCCAAACTTGCACTATGCCGCTAAAGACTGGTGGGTGACCGGCGCTTGGCGCTATCAGCTTGCAGGTGGTACCTGCATGGGTGGCGGTGAAGCTGAATGCTCAAATGCCCGCGTATGGGATAGCCACTCAGTCAATGAATACATTCTCAAAGTTGGCTTTCCTTTGAATTAAAGAGATAAGAAAAAATGATCGATTGGAAACCAAATCCATATGCTGTAGCAGGGCTCGCAATGCTAACAGCACCCATCATTGCTCAGGCAAAAATTTATATCTCGAGCGAACAAGCTCAGCAAATTCTTTTTCCTAACAAAGCAATGAGTAAATCACCCATCATCATTAGTGATGATTTACAAGAAAGGATGCGGACAGCCTCTAGTATTCGCCATCCTTTCCAGGGTGATCGTATTTGGAGATCCGCAGATGGTGGTTGGCTGGTGATTGATGAAGTCGTAGGTAAGCATGAAATGATTACCTACGCCGTTGCCCTGAACGCTAGGGGCAGTATTTTGGGTATTGAGATTCTGGAGTATGTTGAATCTTATGGCTATGAAGTGGGTGATCAACAGTGGCGCAAGCAGTTTGTTGGTAAAACAGTGAATGATCCCATCAAACTGAATCAAGATATTCAAAATATTGGTGGTGCAACACTTTCCTGCAAGCACCTCACCGATGGCGTAAAGCGGGTCACCGTTCTATATGACTTGGCACTCAAGAACACCCCCATCAAATCAAAATGAGCGCTGCATGATCACCCGCTGTAAGCCCTTGCTTGGAACCTTTGTTGAGATCTCTGTTGATCAGGGAGCTCAACAGACTGCCATAAATTACGCCTTTGAGGCGATTGAACAAATTCAAGGCTTAATGGGTTTTCATAATCCGTCTAGCGAACTCAATTACATCAATCGCTATGCTCATCACAAAGCAGTGGATATCCATCCTTGGACAGCACAGGTACTTCGCACTGCAAAAGAGGTGAACCGTTACTCTAGGGGTCTCTTTAACTGTGGCATTGGTCATCGTCTAGTTGCTGCCGGGCTACTACCGCGTCATATTGACTTCACCAATCACAATCTTGGTGGCATAGAGGATATTTGCTTTCTTACGCCTGAACTGATTACCTCTTCGCGCCCAGTCTGTTTGGATCTTGGAGGAATTGCAAAAGGATTTGCAGTAGATATGGCAGTAAAGATTCTGATCTCAGAAGGCGTGAGCTCTGGCATTGTCAATGCTGGAGGAGACTTAAGGGTATTTGGAGATATGCACACTCCGATCCATATTCGTAACCCTAAAAATCCCTCAGAACTTCTTGACATTGGCTCTATTAGAAATGCTGCACTCGCTACAAGTAGTCTCTATTTTGCAAATAGAGACCAACAGCAAAGTCATCTGATCAACCCTATAGCCAATGAAGTGGCTGAGATCTATGTGCAATCTTCTGAGTCCTATTCAATTTTGGCAAAAGAATGTGTCTACGCTGATGCGCTCACCAAAGTCCTAGCCATATCAAAGCAAGCCAATCATCCCTGCTTTGCAAAATTCTCAGCCCAAGCGATTCGGATTGCCATATGAGTCGATTAGGAAAAATGCCAAACTGGCAGAAATGGTTTGTCACTCTAGGGATCTTAAGCTGCTCATTGAGTGGGAGTATTTACTTGATAGGTAATGAGTTTCAGATTCAGCGGTCTCTCATGGGATCTCACAATATTTTGGCTATACATGGGGTAGCGGCCATGCTGGCGACTCTTGCACTTGGCTCTGTTCTACCCTTTCACCTCAAGGCGGGCTATAAATCCAGGCGGCAATGGATTAGCGGCTTTGGTCAACTAGGCTTTGTATTGATTCTCCTCACTTCTGGAGCGCTACTCTACTATGGTCCAGAAGGGATCCGGGAAGGAGTCATTGATGTGCACTGGATAGCTGGGCTAGTCTTTTTTGCCATTTTTTTATGGCACAGTATCTTTAATATACGGATCAAAATTAGCTTAGATAAATAAAGCCATTCGCACTATAAAATGAAGTGCAATGGACCACTCAATACTCATCAGCCCTGCATTGGGAATGATCGTCGGAATCCTCATGGGACTCACCGGCGCTGGCGGCGGAATTCTTTCTGTTCCGCTTCTGGTTTTTGCTCTTCACATGAATATGGTGGATGCCAGTCCCATTTCTCTGTCGGCAATTGCACTCGCAGCAGGCGTAGGTGCATTGATAGGGCTCAAAAATAAACTATTGCGCTACAAAGCTGCTATCTTTATGGCAATCTTTGGAGTGATTTTGGCTCCTGCTGGTTTTTGGTTGGCAAATCAAATTCCCAATGGTCCTCTTCTACTCATTTTTAGCGCAGCCCTCTTTTACTCTGCATTTAATCAATACAGACAAGCTCGAAAAACATCTTTAGGAATTGTTGATCCACCAAGAAAACCACCCCCTTGTTTAATAGATCCCTCAATTGGAAAGCTATATTGGAATGTGTCCTGTGCCAGAGCGCTTGCTCTTACTGGCGGTTTGGCCGGCTTCTTATCAGGACTTTTAGGAGTTGGTGGTGGCTTCATCATCATTCCTGCATTAAAACGCTATACCAATTTAACTGCGCAATCGATCATTGTGACCTCCTTAGGTGTACAGGCTCTGATCTCTGGCGGAAGCGTGATCTTTTCTGCGGCAACAGGTGGATTTAATTTCTTAGTAGCCGCACCATTTTCTCTTGGTGCATTGGCAGGGCTACTCGTAGGCTTAGCAATTAGCAAAAAGCTCAGCGGGCCTCGCTTACAACAAGTCTTTGCCATCATGGTTTTTGGTGTAGCAGTAAGTCTCACTATCAAAGGTTTGCATGGTTTATGAAAAGACCACTGCTCTCGATTCTTTATATTCTGATATTCAGCCTTTTAGGGGTCATGCTGATGTCAGTGATTAAACCAAGCACCTTTTTATCCACGCCTCTCAGAACCGTTTCGGGCACGGTAAGCAATCTTCATCATGAGCTCTTGGAATACATCAATCCCGAGAAACCGACCCACGATCACTCATCGGTCTATTGCAAGCGCTTCCTTTGTCTCTAAATTCATTAGGCAATAAAACAAAAGAAAAAGCCCTTCAAAAAGGGCTTTTTCTTTTAATGGCAGTGACTGCTTAGTGGCCGCCTGCACCACCCAAGTAGGCTGCTTTCACAGCAGGATCATCTTTGAGTTTTGCAGCAGGGCCATGTGTTGCGATCTTGCCGTTCTCTAATACATAACCATAGTCAGCAACATTCAAAGCTGCTGCAGCGAACTGCTCGACCAGTAACATGGTCACGCCTTGTGATTTGAGGTTAGAAATAATCTTAAATACTTCTTCAACCAAAATTGGTGCTAGGCCCATGGATGGCTCGTCCAAGAGAATAATTTCTGGGTTGAGCATCACAGCACGAGCCATCGCCAACATCTGCTGCTCACCACCGGACAAGGTACCTGCTAATTGATTGCGACGCTCTTTTAAGCGCGGGAACATCTCGAGAGACTTTTCTAAGTCATTCTTGATATCACCCTTTGGGCGGCTTCCCGTAAAGCGAGGAAATGCGCCAAGCAATAAATTGTCAGTCACTGACATGGTTGTGAACACGCGACGACCTTCTGGGCTATGTGCCAAACCTAAGCGAGCAATCTTATGAGAGTCGTAACCATCGATTTTTTCACCACCCAAGATCACTTCACCAGCGGTTGGCTTGATCATGCCGGTGATAGCACGCATAGTAGTCGTTTTGCCAGCGCCGTTAGAGCCAATCAACGTAATTACTTGTCCCTTAGGAACATTAATATTGATGCCGTGGAGGACTTTGACTTTGCCGTAGCCTGCTTCAAGATTCTTAATAGATAACATGGTATTTACCGATTCAATATTGTTCTAGTGATTAAGTACCCAAGTAGGCATGAATCACCTTCTCGTTTGCCTGAACTTCAGCTGGTTTACCTTCTGCAATCTTTTGACCGAAGTCCAAGACAGAAACGGTATCGCAAACTGACATCACCACGTCCATATGGTGTTCGATCAGGATGAATGTAATGCCGTTATCACGAATCTTACGAATAATGCGCAAGAGTTCTTTGATATCAGGAGCAGTCAGACCAGCCGCTGGCTCATCCAAGAGGAGCAATTCTGGATCAAGCGCCAATGCACGCGCAATCTCCAATAAGCGCTGCTTACCGTATGGCAAGTTACGAGCTTCTTCATTTGCTAAGTCATCTAAGCCAACGAACTTCAGGAGCGCCATTGCGCGAGCGTACGCTTCGGCCTCCTCTTTCTTATAGCGTGGCAAGTGCAGTGCAATTTCCAACATATTAGATTTGAAGGTGTGATGCAAGCCAACCAAAATATTTTGGATCGCAGTCATCTCACCGAAGAGTTGTACGTTTTGGAAAGTACGTGCGATACCAGATAAGGCGATATCAGAGGAAGTCTTACCAACTACTGTTTCACCTGCATACAAAACATTACCTGCAGTTGGTGTGTAGATACCAGTCAAAACGTTCATCATAGTGCTCTTACCAGAGCCGTTTGGCCCGATCAGACCATGAATAGTGCTACGCTTGATGCTCAAATCAACATTGTTCAAGGCCTTTAAGCCACCAAACTGCATCAAGATGGAATCAACCTTGAGAAGTTCTGCGCCAGCGTTTTGATTACCGACAGCACTAATAAAGCTGATGGAGTCATCCACCGCTTCAGCATCTCCACCACGAGTTGTTTTTGCTTTGCCAGCAATCGATTGGTAGAAGCTCTTCGCAAAACCAACAATACCGTTTTGCAAGTAGTACACCACTAACAAAATCATGAAGCCGAAAATACTCAAACGCCAGTCAGAGATACTGTTCAGCCAGAATGAGAATGCAGCCAAACCAACAACACCAGCAATAGGAACTGCAACGCGTTTTGGAGTAGTGACTTTCTTAGAGAGCGCCATAGCTGCACCCACTACTACGACGATCGCAATAATCGATGCAACGATGCGGAACAAATTAATGTCGTCCAATAGTTTTGGTAACAACACAATAATTGCTGCACCAATCACTGCGCCAAGGCGTGACTTACGCCCACCCATGATGATGCCGAGCAAGAACAGAACTGCAAGCTCATTGTTATAAGTATTAGGTGAGATGTATTGCTCTGAGTATGCGTACAAGCAACCAGCTAAACCAGCAAAGGCTGCGCTGATCACGAATGCAATCACCTTAAAGCGGTATACGGAAACACCCATACAGTCACAGGCAATCGGGCTATCGCGCAATGCTTCAAAGGCACGACCAATTTGAGACTTCACAAAGCGGTCAACGACGATCAAAGACATGATCAAGATGGCAGAAACCATCCAGAAGTACTCAGCCTTCGTCATTGGCACGCCCATCAGTTCTGGCTTAGGAATCTTAATGCCCAATGGACCTTCAGTCATCCAAGTCATCTCGTTAATGAGAATTTGAGCAATCGTTCCGAAGGCCAATGTCACCATCGCCAAATACGGTCCGATCACCTTCAGTGCCGGCAAGGCCAAAATACCGCCGAAGATCGAGGTCACGACGATAGATGCAGGAATGGTTCCCCAGATAGTCCAGCCAAAGTGGAAGTACAAAACACCAGCAGTATATGAACCAATGCCGAACAAGGCTGCGTGACCTAAGGAAACCTGACCTACATAACCCACCACGATGTCCAAACCATATAACAAGATGGTGTAGATCAGAATCGTTTCAACTAGGTGAATGTAATACGGGTTGTGAATAAACAGGGGCAAACAAAAGAGTGCCGCAATCGCAATTAATATGGGTAATAGAGACTTCAATTTCATCATTAAACTTTCTTAATTGCAGATTTGCCGAAGAGGCCAGATGGTTTGTATGCCAATACGAGCAATAACAAAATCAAACCTGGAACATCTTTGTAACCAGTAGAGATGTAAAAGCCGGTAGCAGTTTCAACAATACCTAAAATCAAACCACCAACAATAATTCCGAGACCACTAGAGAGGCCGCCAATAATCGCAACAGCGAACGCTTTCAAACCTAAAGCGCCGCCCATGGTTGCGCCAGTCAAGGTCAAAGGTGCAATCAATACACCTGCAAATGCAGCTGTTAATGAAGACAAAGCGTAGGAGAAAGTAATTACCACGCTGGTATTAATACCCATCAAGCCAGCAGCATCGCGATCGTTTGCTGTGGCTACCACCGCTTTACCGTAGATGGTTTTGCGATTAAAGAACTCAACTAATAACATCATTACTAAAGCGCCAACCACCACTAAGATTTCCATTGGGAGAATATTCGCGCCCAAGAAATTCATTGGCTCCATTGGCAATGGTGATGGGAATGGCAAAGCATCACGGCCCCAAATATTTTCAGCAACGTTTTTGAAAATAATACCAAGTGCGATGGTCGACATAATCCAACCAAACTCAGATTTAATTTTGATCGCAGGACGAACGCCGATCAACTCCACAAAGCTACCTTGCAACATACCGAATAAACACACCACTGGAATCATGACCCAGTAGTTCATTCCAAAGGTATCCACACAAGTTAAACCGACCAGAGCACCCAACATGAGGGCTTCACCCTGTCCGAAGTTCAATGTGCCTGAGGTAGCAAAAGTAAGCTGGAAACCGAAAGCGATTACCGCATAGATCATCCCCACCGCGATACCGCTTGAGAGGATTTGTGCAAGCATGTCCATTTTGTTGGCCTAAATATACTTAAAACTGTTTTATTAACGAATCCGACATTGTAAGCAAAACGCCGCTTTTTGGGCGGCGTTTTGCTTTATCAATTGTTGCAGTGCAGAATAATTTATCGCCTGCAGATCGAAGGTGGATTACTTCTTCTTAGCAGTTGCGTCCTCAGCATTCAAGAACTCAACGCGACCGTTCTCAACTACGCCCATGACAACGTCTTTAGCCTTAATAGCTTCATGATCATTTGCAGAGAATGGCTTGTTGTAAGTAATCACAACGCCATCAACTGGAGCCTTGAGGTCTTGCAATGCTGCCAAGATCTTTGGTCCTTCAGTGCTATTAGCTTGCTTGATCGCTGCAGCCAAGAGGTAAACAGAGTCGTAACCTTGAGCAGCAGAAACTGGTGAAGCAATGTTGTTATTTTTAGGCTTGAACTCTTTTACGTAAGCATCTTGGAAAGACTTACGCTTAGGAGTGGTAGATGGGGATTGAATATAAGTTTGTGGCATTGTTGCGCCGTCACCATTCTTACCTGCTGTATCAATAAAGCTCGCCATAGACAATGTCCAGCTACCGATAATGGGTTTTTTCCAGCCCAACTTAGCCATACCATTAGCAATTTGCGCCAACTCTGGTCCGATTGCGTATGTCAAAACTACATCAGCACCAGCATTTTTTGCCTTAAGCAATTGTGCAGTCATATCAACGTCACCAATGTTGAACTTTTCAGTTGCCACTGGTGTTACGCCATAGGTCTTCAAAGCCTTCTCTAAGTCCTCACGACCTAATTGGCCGTAGTTTGTAGAGTCAGCCAAAATCGCCACTTTCTTCAAGCCACGCTTCTCAACGGCCTCTTTAGCAACCATTGGCGCTTGAATGTTGTCAGCTGCAGCATTACGGAAAACATAGTTTTCTGGTGCGTTAGGAAATTGCTTAGTAATAATGGAACCGGTTGCAACGTTATTCAATACTGGAATCTTGGCATCTTGGTAGAAACGCTGTGAAGCCAATGCAACACCAGTGTTGATGTAGCCTAAAGTTGCTACTACTTTTTCATTGTTGATCAACTCTTGCGCAATTTGCACGCCACGCTCGTTTTTGGCTTCATCGTCACGCTCGATCAAAACGATCTTGTTGCCGTTGATACCACCAGCAGCATTGATTTCTTTTGCAGCAAGGCGTACACCGTCACGCATACTGACACCCATTGAGGATGAACCACCAGTAAACGGACCTGCAACGCCTACCTTGATATCGGCAGCGTTAGCGCCTGTTGCGAGCAATGCAGCAGCTGCTACTGCAAAAATGTGATGACGAATCTTCATAAAGTCTCCATGACTAAAAGTGCTATTAAATAAATATTTTTATAGGTACTACAGATAACGAATAGCTATCTTACTGTTAATGCAGAGGCAAAAAAAGGGGGCTCTATTAGGGTTTTACATTAGCCCCAAAAGACCATAAATCGCTCAAGAAAAACGGTGTTTTAGCTTCTCAAAGAGGGTTGGCCAGAATAAATTGACCACTAAGCCAGTGATCACTAACCCCGCAGCCAAAATCTTCCATAGAGGCAAAGACTCACCCAAGAAATAAGCGGCTGCCCCCATGCCAAAAATGGGTACTAACAAGGGTGCGGGAGCCACCACAGCTGCCGGGTGCTTAGAAAGCAGCCATGCCCAGGCGCCGTACCCAAAGATGGTGTTCCCCCAGGACTGCCAGAGCACACCAAGCCAAGCCCCTATTGGCGCAGAGGCTAAGAAGGCCTTCATGGAGCCCCAGCCACCCTCAAATACCCAGGAGATCACAAAAAGCGGGGGAATGGCAAAGATGCTAGCCCAAACTACATAAGAAAGCATATTGATTGCGCCAGCACGGCGACTGGTCGTATTGGCTATACCCCAAGAAAAGCCTGCAAACACCACCAAAGCCAAGCCTAGAAAAGTCGTCGTTGCATCTGTGTGCACTGCAATGATTCCTAGTCCCGTCATGGCAATAGCTACTGCAATAGCCTGATACAGCTTTAGTCTCTCTTTGGCAAAGAGCATGGCAAAACCAATGGTGAAAAACACCTGCGTCTGAATGACCAGAGAAGCCAAGCCAGGAGAAATGTTTCCATCAATTGCGTAATACAACACACCGAATTGCCCTACCCCTACTGCCACGCCATAAACACAGAGATTGATCCATGAAACTTTTGGTCTTGGCAAAAACAATGCGGCAGGCAAAAAAGCAAATAAGTAACGCAAACCAGCAAACAAAAAAGGTGGGAAGCTGTCTAGCGACATTTTGATCACAACAAAGTTGGTGCCCCACACTGCCACAATTGCTAGCGCCAGTAACAAATGACTTACTGGCAACTGGTAACTCAGTTGTTTATTAATTTGCTTATTGACTTGCTGAGAGCTATTCACGTGTGAGCAATTCCGCTACGCGCTCTGCGATCATCATGGTAGGGGCTGCAGTATTTCCTGAGGTAATCTTTGGCATCGCAGACGCATCAACTACGCGCAACTGATGAATGCCTCTCACCCGAAGTTGAGAATCTAACACTGCCATTGGATCATCATCACGCCCCATTTTGCATGTACCTACAGGATGAAAAATTGTTGTCCCAATATCGCCAGCAGCTTTAACCAACTCTTCATCACTTTGATATTGGATGCCAGGTTTATATTCCTCTGGCGCATAAGGAGCAAGCGCAGACTGCTCCACGATATTACGAGTCAAACGCAGAGATTCGGCTGCCACTTTGCGATCTTCATCAGTAGATAAATAATTTGGATGAATCGCTGGAGGGGCTTCGGGATCGGTTGACGTAATATGCACATTGCCACGTGATGTGGGACGCAAATTGCACACACTCGCAGTAAATGCATTGAACGAATGCAAGTCTTCACCAAATTTTTCTAGCGATAGAGGTTGCACGTGATATTCCACGTTAGCGCTCTTTTGATCGGGAGAGCTATATGCAAAGGCGCCCAGTTGTGAAGGCGCCATCGACATAGGGCCAGAGCGTTTTAATAGATACTCCAAGCCAATCATCAACTTGCCAAATAATGAGTTGGCTTTAGTGTTCAAGGTTTTAATACCATTGACCTTATAGACCATGCGTAGTTGCAAGTGGTCTTGCAAGTTTTCACCAACGCCTGGTAAATCAGCAAGCACTGGGATGCCGAGCTTGTTCAAATGAGATGCAGCACCAATACCAGATCGCTCCAGTATTTGCACACTACCAATTGCACCAGCACTCAGAATCACCTCGCCCTTTGAATTAATTGCCGCCTCAGTACTTATTCCATTCTGGCGATATTCAACACCATAACAATTTTTTGTTACTGGATCGATTTTGAGTTTTGTCACAATCGCTTCTGTGAGCACGGTCAAATTGCTTCGCTTAACAGCATCTTTTAAGAATGCTTTTGAAGTATTTAATCTCCAGCCCTTACGTTGACTCACATCAAAATAACCTACGCCAAAATTATCACCGCGATTAAAGTCATCCGATGCTGGAATGCCCGCCTCTACTGCGGCATCCCTAAATTTATCCATGATGGGCCAACGCAAGCGTTGCTTCGATACGGTCCACTCGCCGCCTTTGCCATGCCATTGGTTGGCATCACCGTGGTAATCCTCAAATGATTTGTAACGTTTGAGTGCATTTTCCCAAGACCAGGCTTCATCTCCAGTGGCTTGCACCCAAGATTCATAGTCGCCCGCTTGACCACGCATATAGATCATGCCGTTGATAGATGAGCATCCGCCAAGCACACGACCACGGGGATATAACAGCGAACGGCCATTAAGGCCTTTTTCTGCAACAGTCTTAAAACGCCAATCCGCCCTTGGGTTATCAATGCAATATAGATACCCCACCGGAATATGAATCCAAATGTAGTTATCGTTCTTGCCTGCTTCAATCAGCAATACCTTTTTTTGGGGGTTTTCAGTCAAACGCTTAGCCAACATGCAACCCGCACTGCCTGCTCCGATGATGATGTAGTCATAAGTATTTACTTGAGTCATGATCTGTAAATCAGATAAAAATGAGCGATCCCCGAAATATGTTCTGTTTTATTGCTGCACTACCTTATCGCTCTATTATTCACCAAACTCCAAAATTGAACATCTGGGTCATACAAGCCCAATACCCGTCTAAAATAGCAGCATGCATATTAATGAGAAAAATCGCACTCCCAAGCTTGCTGAAGAAGATGAAGGCCCAAGCAAGTCTGAGTTAAAGCGCCAAATGACCGAACGCCAGAAATTGGCGGAAGTATTGGCAGCTTTGAGTAGCGACGCCCTCAAAACGATTCCTCTTGATGAGGCCATCAAGACAGCGATTGCCGAAACGAACAAGATCAAGAGTTTTGAAGCGATTCGCCGTCATAAGCAGTATTTAGGAAAACTCATGCGCTTTTTGGATGAAGCAGAGCTTGAAGCAATCCAAAAGCGCTTAGATACCATTCAAGGTGTAAGTAAGGCGGAAACTGCCAAGCTCCATTTCTTAGAGAGCTATCGCGATCGACTGATTGCCAATGACGAAGCATTTACCAAAATGATTGAGCAATATCCTGATATGGATATTCAGAACATGCGCACACTCATTCGGAACGCGCGCAAAGAAAAAGAGCAGAACAAACCGCCCAAAGCTTATCGCGAAATCTTCCGCGTCTTAAAAGATATGGGTCTTTAAAGTTTGAAGTTGCGTGACGGCACTTCAATCCAACGATAGAGTAAATTTGCAGTAGCCCAGCTAGAGGCAAGCGCAATAAATATCAACGCAATTGCTAACGCACCATCGTGCCGCTGACTCATACCCCATCCAATGTATAAAGTGTTAGCCAGCAAGACAAATGAGAAGTGAATTAAAAAGGCGCAATATGATCTGCGACTTCCCCAAAGAATTCCGTTCACTAATTTATGCACTTTAGATTGGTGTTGAGGACGCTGATGAATCTGTTTTTGATCCTTATAAGCCCAGTCGCCAAAAAGGATAAGTGCAATGGCAACGATATAAGCGAGTATGTTTCGCAACCAAAACTGCTGAAAGCTCGAGATAATTATCACTAACCCAATCGTTAGCATCAAGATTTTGGCAGAACGATTGACTGATTGATCAGGGTAGTTTTTGCAGAGCTGGGCTAATACGCCCAAGCCATAGGCGCCGATGAAATAAATAAAGTAGTTCTCATATAAGCCATCTCGATTGAAGTACAACAAGGATGCAACACAAAGTGGTAGCAACATCCAAATCAGAGATCGTAAGCTTGGAAACATACTCAGCATGATGGCCAAAATTGCATAGAGCTGCCAGTCGATTGCAACATACCAGACGCCTGCAGATATGGAATCTAAACCTAAGATACCTTGGAGGAAAAATAAGTGGGCTAAGAATTGACCCAAGGTTTCTGATTCGCCGACGAATTCATCTTGCACCCAAAAGCGCGCTACCCAAGCGCAAGCAATCGTCACGAGTAATGCCATAACATAAGGAGTAAATAAGCGCAAGTAGCGATTGAAAATCGTTTTGAGAACAGTTTGGGGATTTTTTAAATCACCAGCACGTGTAAGTGATTGAGCAGCTAGGTAACCGCCCATCACCAAAAAGATCTGCACTGCATAGCGCCCATACTCAAACAACCATGTCATGATTCCTGGTAACAGACTGTGAGCATCCTGCGCAATTTGGCCGTAGCTCGAAAAATGATGGAGGATGATTATTAAAGCAGCAAATGTCTTTAAGAAATCAACGAGAAGGAAATGGTTTTTGGACTGCAAAGAGGCAACTTACTAAAAGGTTCATGAGAATGCAGCCTCTAGTTTAGTGAAGCGGCATAAGCAGCAATCGCCTCGATATCCTCATCACTTAAACCACGCGCCGCGCTACCCATTGTGCCATCCATATCAACTCGGCTACCAGAACGGATGTTCTTTAATTGCGTCACGATGTATTCAGGCGATTGGCCAGCCAAACGGGCGATGTGCTTTTGTCCCTGCAACTGTGCCCCATGACAAGAATTGCAGTACTGAGCACTCGATATTTGTTGACCTTTTGCAATCTTCTCTACATTGCCAGATTTAGCTGGCGGCGGAGGCAGAGATGCGTAGTAAGCAGCAATATCGCGCATGTCCTGATCGCTTAAAGGCATAGCTAATGCTTCCATTGCACCACCCTTACGCTGTTGTCCTCTGAACTGGATCAATTGATATGTGATCGATAGTGCTGGCTGAGCTGCAAGATTCGGAATCTCTGGTGCAATGCCAATACCGTTTTCACCATGACAAGCAAAACACGTTTGTGCCTTTGCTTTACCTGCGACTGCATCAGGTGGAGCAGCGTAGCTATTGCATGACAGAAAGAGAGAAGTAAAAAAGGCCACCCCGAGGATGGCCTTAGTGCTAGAGATCAATTTCATTTGCCGTAAGAAACGCGGAAGATTGCGCCAGTCTCATCATCTGAAACTAACATAGAACCATCTTTGAGCATTTGCACATCGACTGGACGACCCCAGAAATTCTCGCCATCCAACCAACCAGTAACAAAAGGTTCGGCTTTCACAACTTTGTTATTGGAATCGAGCACTACGCGGACCACTTGATAGCCAACGCGTTTTGTTTTATTCCAAGAGCCGTGTTCAGCAATAAAGATGTTGCCTTTGTATTCAGCTGGGAATTGTTTGCCGTTATAAAAGCGCATACCCAAAGCAGCAACGTGAGCACCCAAATTGTAAACAGGCTTGTCAAACTCATCGCATGAACGGCCTTTACCAAACTCAGGATCCAAGAAGTCTCCTTGATGGCAATGAGGGTAACCAAAATTCATACCTTTTGGACGTACCAAACGATTGAGCGTATCGCCTGGCTTATCTTCTGCAACCCAGTCACGGCCATTATTAGTGAACCAGAGTTCTTTTGTACCAGGTTGGAAGTCCATGCCAACACTGTTACGCACACCAGTTGCCACTGTTTCCAAAATATTGGTTTTGAGGTTCAAGCGAACAATCGTCGCATGAGTTGATGGTGGCACAACAATATTTGCTGGTGTGCCAATTTGGAAATACAAATACTGTCCATCAGGACTGAGCTTCATAAACTTCCAACCATGTGGCTCATCCTTAGGGAGTGCATCAAACACTACTACCGGGGCAGGTGGGTTATCTAAGTTCTGCTCAATATTGTCGTAACGAATAATGCGAGAAAGTTCAGCAACATAAAGTGAGCCATTAGTGAACGCTACGCCGTTTGGACGATGTAAACCTTTAGCGATAGTTTTGACTTCGCGCTTACCGTCTTTAGTAACGACTGCATACACATTACCTGTAAAACGAGTACCGAGAAACACAGTGCCGTTTGGAGATTCGGTCATAGAGCGACCGTTTGGCATACCAGATGCCCACAGCTCAATCTTGAAGCCAGCTGGTACTTTTAACTTGCTGACGGGAATCTCATCAGCAGGCATTGCAGAAATGCCAGGAGGGTTTGGCGCCAAAGATGGATTCATGCCATCCGGTGTTCTACCCTGCGCCCAGGTTGGCGGAATTGCAGGTGCTGCAGCTGGCGCCGGAGCTTGAGCGCCTGCCAAAGTGGCAACAGCCATACCTGCAGCGAACATCAAAGAATGAATCGTTTTCAATTTCATGGATATGTCTCCCAGTGTTGTTTTTATTGCGCAATTTATAGCTTCTTCTTATTGGCTATGAACTGCGTTTTGTTAAATCCTAAAGCATTTTTAATACATCCACACCAAACTCTAACTACTGCACTGCACCAAATCCTAGAAAGTTACTCGCGCGCCAACGGTTATTGCCTGAGGCATGCCAGCCTGATAAGCAGTTGCCTGAGAGGCTATATTAAATGTCACATATTGCCGGTTGAATAAGTTCACCACAGAGGCAAAGACGGAGGCTTGTGGAGTTACTTGGTAATTCGCTTTTAAGCCAACTACTGCGTATGCGGGCACCGGCAAGGATCCGGTTGCCATCCAAGAATTTCCCACATAGCGAACTGTAGTGGTCATGCTTGCCTGTGGCACGGGGTAATAAGTAATTGCAGCATTAGCCATATTCATCGGAACACCCCCAACCTGTGTATTGGTTGGATCTGTAGTTGCACTCCAAGTCAAAACTGTACGGGTGTACGAATAACCGCCATCTAAAGCCCAATTTGCGTTGACATCTTGGTGGTACTGAAATTCGATTCCGCGGCTTAATAAATTTTGTTGGTTAGTGTAGTAATTCACCTTACCCAAGCCACAGCCTTGAGGATTCCCAGCAGAGGCACAAAGACTGTTTGCTAAAGCCAGGTCTGAACTCGTGGAAAGGTTGTAACTGGTAATTGCATTCTGAATGTAGTTATTAAATGCGGTAATTTGAGCAAACCCTTGCTTCCAGCGATAGTCGGTTCCCAACTCATATCCTGTCATCGTTTCTGGTGTTAGGTTGGGGTTTGCAAAAAAGTAACCGCCCGAGGTAGATCCATAGCTACGCAAGGTATTGTTCATACTGGGTGCATGGAAGGCTTGATAGGCTGCAGTACGCAAGTTCAAATCATCGGTTGCTTTGTATACCAAGCCTAAGGATGGACTCAACTGCGTTTTACTTTTATTTGGAATCGCTTGATATAGTGGGTTGGCACCATTAGCCCCAGCGTTATAAAGCGTGGGGGTTTGACTTGTCCATGCATCCAGTCTTGCGCCCAATGTCGCCTCTAAAGGAATCGAGCTTGCACTTGATTTAAGCTGTCCAAGAAGTCCATAAAAATTTTGCTGTCCTTGCGCATAATTTACGGAAGTCACTGCACCGCTGCCATTTGAATTGAGATTATTCGTTAAATTTGATGCTGAGATATTTCGCACATCGACGCCAACAATATACTGATCAATTCCAGCAATCTTTAAGTCATGCGTATATTGCGCCGAGGCCCCAAGAGTTGAGTAGGGGTCAGTGTAGTTAGCATTGATATAAGGCTGATTTTTATTAGGCACAGCAGTGGATGTTGAGCCACTTTGCTTATAAAAATTTGTATTTTGATAATAGATATTTACCTGAGCCTTTTTATCTTCCGACAATTTGGTGGTTGAGCCAGCAGCCACATCCGCCGTCTGAATCAAGTTTGGCGCAATTGCATAATTGGTGCTTAAGTCAGCCATTGTGCTGTAACCCAATCTCAAGAATGCATTGGTATCTTGTGTCGGCTTGAAGTAGTTTTGCAAACGAACGTTAGAGTTCTTGACGGTATCAGTACCCATGCCATTTTTAATATTACTTGGCGAGCCTGGATAAATCGTAGCGTAGTTCTGAAAGCCTTCGCTTGAAAAATAGTCAGCAGAAAGTCGCATTTGCATTGCATCAGAAACGATTAAGTCTTTTGAGGCCGCCACATTGCCAGTGCCAAATGAGCCAATGCTGGCAGAGACATCTTGAGAACTATTTTTAGGAGTCTTGGTGTTGATATTAATCACGCCACCCATTCCATAGTTGCCATATAAGCTAGAAACACCACCACGCACAAACTCCACTGATTCAATCGATGACATGGGAACCAAATTCCATTGCACAGTTCCGTAAAAAGCATCGTTGGCAGGCAAGCCATCAATCAGCACTAAAGTGCGGCCATAACCCAAACCACGCACGTTAATACTCTGACCTGTAGGATCTTTTTGATAGTAAGGTACGTCATTCAAAAATACGCCTGGTACGTTTTTGAGCACCTGATCAATTGTCTGATCAGGCGAGGACTCCAATACCTCTTTTGTCAAAATTGTCGTATTGAGTGACATTTCATCTAGAGGCGTTCCCGAGCGGGTGGCATTCACCACCATATCGTTTAGTTTTTGATCGTAATTCGGAGGCGGCGCAATTTGCGCCCAAGCGTGGCCTGTTAGCAGAAGAAATAAGGGGATTAAGGCATGAGCGAACCGTTGTAGCCACTCATTGCGCAGGTTCTTACACATGACCATTATTGAGAGTGCACTGCCTGCATTACTTCTGATTGCTTACTTTTTCTTAGGTCTGCTTTTGCCCATCAAAGAAGCGAGCATCGGGTTTGCCTCTGCAAGCTCTTTTTTGGTTTTGGCATGCGCTTCAGCGACACCGGGTTTAGGCGTCTTGGCAGCATTCTTCATACGCTGAGCAGTAGTCAAGGCCAAATTCTTATAGAGATCTGTTTTTTTCATTGCCATGACTATTGCTCTTTATTTGTATGGTTTTTATTTAGTTAGTGATTTGGCAGCAAAGCCTAAGAACAATAAAGACCAGCCCTGCAATAACAATTCAATTGCGATCAATAAGCCTGGCAACCATAAGCTTGATGATGGGAAGTTATTCATGATGAGCACGCCCATCAAGATAGAAATTGCAGCTGATAAGGCAAGCCAGAACCACTCAGCAAAATGGCGATGCTGAAATGCAGATACCAGGCGCAAGAAACCCGTAATAAAGAAGATTGCCGCAAGCCATAAAGTGATAGCCTCTAACGCTGGAATCGGAAATGCCCAAACGTAGATGGCAGCACCGATATATAAAACCGCAAAGATGAGCTGAACAGCAACGCTTTTCCAGCCGGTAGACTTGAAAGCATGAGCACCTTGAAGCACGCCACCCGCAAACAAGAAGATACCAAGAACGTTTACCGACACTAGAGAGAAAAGAACCTGACCAGCAACGCCAATCATGCCAAGAATAATGAACAAAATACCAAGGCCAATAAGAGCTCCTGGAACTTTTGCAGCAGCACCTAATACATTGGCGCGAATTGCTTTAATTTGATCTACAGATAAATCGGCCATATAAAATCCCTCTAGTTATAAAAATGAGAACCACTTCGTTACTACTGATTTACAAACGATCATCTACTGAATCAATAAACTTTCGCACCGCCTGATTAAATCGTGCGGGCTGCTCAATATTGGATAAATGAGCCGCGTCTTCAATAATAACCATCTGCGAGCCATCAATCAGGCGATTGAGCACAATCCCCTGGTCTACGGTACACGCAGGATCATGGCGGCCAGATAACACTAGGGTTGGCGCCTTAATCTTAAGTAGCATCGTGCTTTGCGCCATATCGCGCACTGCACTACCGCATCCGATATAACCATCAACATTGGTAGCCAGAATCATTTGACGCACTTTTTCAATATCTTGTGGAGCTCGCTCAATAAATGGTGCAGTGAACCAACGCGCAATCGTGCCATCAACTAAACCTGCAAGACCTTTAGTACGGGCAGTTTGAAAACGATCCTCCCACAAACTCCGTGGCGGCATTTCGCTGGCAGTATTGCAAAGAGAGAGGGACAGGATACGTTCTGGATAACGAGCACCTAATTGCTGACCAATCATACCGCCAATGGATAGCCCCATAAAGTGGGCTTTCTCAATCTTGAGAGCATCCAATAAACCGGCTGCATCGTCTGCTAATTGAGCAATGCTATAGGGGCCTGGAGCAACACCAGATTTGCCATGCCCTCTCTTGTCGTAACGGAGCACGCGGTATCGGTCAGTAAAAGCAAGCATATTCCAATCCCACATACTGCCATTGGCCATCAAACTATTAGCCACCAAAAGTACTGGACCATCCTCAGGGCCATCAAATCGATAGGCAATATCAACGCCATTCACATTGACAGTTTTTGTATCTTGTAATTGAGTCATTTGTCTCCGCCTTGTTTCTTATGTGTACCTGGTGGCCTCTGTTTATCTATTTTTAAGACCGTGTTAGATTATCCATTGAAACGCTGCATAACGCATTCATACAAAACCATAAAAAACGCTTATTAAAAGCATAGGAGACATGATGTTCACATCAAAGATTCAGAGCAGACTCTTGCTCATCTTCAGCCTCGTATTTGGGACAAGCCTGGCAATTGCCCAAAGCTACCCCAATCGCACCGTCAAAATGATTGTGCCTTTAACGACTGGTTCAGGAGCTGATATCGCCGGCCGCGTTGTTGCCAAGAGCCTTACCGAAACCTGGAAGCAGCCTGTCATTATTGAAAACCGTCCGGGTGCTGGCGGACTTATCGGGACAGGTGTGGTAGTGAACTCGGATCCAGATGGTTACACCTTGCTTGTGCAATCCGCATCTTATGCAGCCAATCCTGCTATCTATAAAAAATTACCTTATGACCCTCTCAGGAGTTTGATTGACGTTGCGATTCTTGGGCAAACCCCTTATGTGATGATTACCGCCGCTGATGGTCCTTATCAAACGATTCGTGATTTAGTGATTGCCGCAAAATCCAAACCCGGTGAAATTACCTTCGCTTCAGCGGGTGTTGGTAGCTCTACACACTTAGCGGCTGAGTACTTTAACCAAATGATGGGCATTAAGTTAATCCACGTTCCCTACAAGGGTTCACCAGAAGCGATTCAAGACACCATGTCTGGCCGCACTGCTTTTTATATGGCGCCACTGGATACTGCCATTGGACAGCTGAGAGGCGGCAAGGTACGCGCATTAGGTGTCACTAGCAAGACTCGAAATGGGGCAGTTCCTGAAATTGCGAGCGTCGCTGAACAAGGCTATCCGAATTTTGAAATTGGACTTTGGTTTGGTGTTTGGGCGCCTGCAGGAACACCTGCTGCAGTGGTGAAAAAGATTAATACCGATATCAATCAATCGATGCAAGATCCTGAAGTGAAAAATGCTTATGAAACTAAAGGCATCAAAGCGACACCGATGAGCCCAACAGAATTTAGCAAATTTGTGCGCGAAGAAATGGCGAAGTATCAAAAGATTGCTAAAGAAGCTAACATTGAACCGCAGTAATCTGCAGTCCTAATGCCTCATCCTCAAGCGCCACTGTGCCAAGCCCCAGATCCAGAAATTCGGTCACCGAAGATTGCATTTCCAGCTGGCGCTGTAGATTGTCACGCGCACATTTGCGGGCCAGCATCTCAATTTCCTTATGCACAAGAGCGTATCTATACGCCGCCTGACGCTACCCTAGAGAATTACGAGTCTTTACTCGCTATGCTTGGCGTTGATCGTGCAGTATTAGTACAGCCTAGTGTGTACGGCACCGATAATCGGGCGATGTTGGCGGCACTTAAGGGGCGACCAGAAAAGTTTCGCGGTGTTGCAGTCATCTCCAATGATGTTAAAAAAATTAACGAAAAAGAATTAGAAGAGCTCCATAATTCTGGAGTACGAGGCATTCGTTGCAATATTGTCGATGTTACAGATAAGTCTGCCGGACTACCCATTCAAAATCTCAAAGATTTAGCAGAAAGAATTCAACCTTTTGGCTGGCATCTAGAACTCCTCATGCATGTCAATGAATATCCGAACTTAGCTAAAGTCTTTGAAAACTTTCCGGTGGATTTGGTATTTGGGCATTTTGGCTATAGCCATGCAAAATATGGCATAAGTGATGCAGGTTTTCAGGGGCTATTAGAGTTGCTCAAAAACCAGCGTGCTTGGGTCAAGATGACGGGACCCTATCGCATTTGTGATGGTGATCTTCCTTATGCCGATATGCGAGCATTGAATGATGCGGTTATCAAGGCAAATCCAGAGCGACTTGTTTGGGGAAGCGATTGGCCCCATGTGATGGTTAAAAAGCAAATGCCTCACGATGCTGATCTATGCGACCTCTTTGGTGAATGGGTTACAGACCCAAGTTTAAGAAAATCCATCTTGGTTGATAACCCCTGTATTCTGTATGACTTCCCGGCACCGAATGAATAAACACAGTTGAAAGAATATTGAATGGATACTACTCTCACTATTATCTTAGGCATTGTTGCGATGCTGCTTCCACTAGTGGTTGGACGCCTTGTTTGGAAACGCTTTGACGGGTGGTTTGGCCGCAACGATGAAACCTACATGGATAGTCTGGAATATTTCCTCAAGAAAATAGGCTTTACCGTACTCGTTGCCTTCATTTTGTTATGGATTGGCATTAGCCTAGTATTCAATGGTAATGGCGCTGCACTAGCTTAAGCAATATGAGCGATCAACTCAAATCTATTCTGGCAAAAGCAAAATTGAACTTTGCCATCTTGGCTAGCATCTTAGTCATTGCAGTATTGGGCAAGCTTACAAACCCTGAATTAACTAATTCAATTTTCATTACTGCAGATCAGTTAGTTTCTGATCTTTATTTGGTATTTATTGCAATTACCTTGGGCGCATTCATTCCTAACTTCAAACTGGTGGCTTTTGGATCGATTGTCGTATTTATTGCTGCAATCGCACTCATACAACTCAAAGTCTTTAACTACCTCACTAGTGAATACCTATTTGCAGTCTTGATTGTGACCTTAGGATTTGCGTCGATTGCAAATTTATATAGGCATTATCGAGAATATGGCCTGTAAGACGGCTTAAGCTCAATCCAACAAAAAGCCCCGCTTAGTTCATCACTAATCGGGGCTTTTTAATTACAGGACTTACTCCACTCGCCAAATAAATTACTTTTCGAGCGCTCCATAAATGACTGCGTTGAGCTGCTCACGATGCACCTTACGAATCTCTCCTGGTGCTACAGCCATCATGACAACGACCATTTGCTCTTTGGGGTCGACCCAAAAAATAGTGCCGTTAGCGCCATTCCAGGTGAAATCGCCAACGTTGCCATTGATGGCCGAAAGGCCGCGCTCCATACGAACTGCAACACCCAAACCAAATCCATAACCTACGCGTCCTGGCTCGGTACCACCAACATTATTTTTAATGTCTTTATTCAGATGGTTGGATGTCATGAATGCCACAGTTTGTGGGCCAAGAACTCTCTTACCATCCAAGCTGCCACCATTAAGTAGCATCTGACCAAAACGCACATAATCACCCGCGGTTGAGAATGCACACGAACCCCCGCAATCAAACTTCACCGTTTGATTCAGAATGTCGACCTTCTGTGGCTTACCCGTGAGCGGATCAATTGATAGTGGCTGAGCTAAGCGAGCACGATCCTTCTCTGCAACCTGAAAAGTAGTATTAGGCATACCAACTTTGCTCCATACGCGCTCTTGCAATACACCCCCTAAAGGCTTGCCTGCAATTTTTTCTTCAATGATGCCCAGCACATCAATACCAAAACCGTAATCCCATGTGTTGCCTGGCTCGTAGAGCAAAGGATTGCTGGCCAACTTATCAATAAACTCTGATGATGTGTATTGCACTGCTGCCGGTGCTGAACCAGCAGGAAATAATTTATGAACAGGAGTTGTGCCACGTCCACCATAAGTAAGGCCATTAGTGTGGCGCATCAGGTCCTGAACGGTAATGGGGTTTTTTGCAGGCACAGTTGTGAGATTGCCATCCGCATCAACCTTGCCGACTTTCATATCTTTAAATTGTGGAAGCCAATTAGAGATTGGGGCATTGAGTGGTAACTTACCCTCTTCATAAAAAGTCAGTGCACCAACAGATGCCATCACCTTGGTCATTGATGCCAAATTAAAAATGGCATCGGTGGTCATGGGTTTATTGCTTGCCTTGTCGGCATAGCCATATGGCTTGAAAATAACTAACTTGCCATTTTTTGCTACTGCTAGCACCGCCCCCGGTAATTGATTATTAGCAATCTGATCAGCAAAAAATGTATCAATTTTCTTGAGACCCTCTGAACTAAATCCTTGGCCAGGGGTGCCACTCATTGGCAATGGTCCTTTTGAGGCATCGGCAGCATACAAAGTTGTTCCGCCCAACAATCCATAACCCAAGGCAAGAGCTAGGCTAAAAGCCTGTAATTTCTTCATTTTGTCTCCATATTTTGTGTTTTTATGAGGCTTTTGCCCTCTATCTTTAATACTGCATGACTATTGAAGCAGACTTTTCAAAAATGCTGCCCTTTCATACCTTATATATCTGAAAGTTATATAGGATGGATTTTTGAGTATTTGGAGGAATATTGAAAATCCATGACAATCATGGGCTATGTACAAATATGACCACATTGACCAAACCCTTGTAGATCAAAGGGTTGCACAGTTTCGAGACCAAGTAGCAAGACGCCTTGATGGCAGTCTAGCCGAAGAAGAATTCCGCCCGCTTCGTTTACAAAATGGTCTCTATCACCAGCGTCATGCCTACATGCTGCGTGTTGCGATCCCTTATGGATTATTTAATTCCAAACAATTGCGCACGATGGCGCTCATTGCCGAGAAATATGACCGCGGTTATGGTCACTTCACAACTCGTCAAAACATTCAGTACAACTGGGTCACTTTAGAGGACACACCCGATATTTTGGCTGAGCTTGCCAAGGTGGAGATGCATGCGATTCAAACCTCAGGCAATTGTATTCGCAATATTACGAGCGATGCCTTTGCTGGTGTTGCTGGTGATGAATATGTTGATCCACGCCCCGTCTGTGAATTACTGCGCCAATGGTCAACACTGCATCCTGAATTCGCTCACTTACCCCGCAAATTTAAGTTTGCGATTAATGGTGCCAAAGAAGACCGCACCATTCTCTTGTGCCATGACGTCGGCATTGAGCTGAAGAAGAATACCAATGGTGAATTGATTGCTGATATCTATGCTGGCGGTGGCATGGGACGCACCCCAATCTTGGGCGCACTTATTAAGACTGACTTACCTTGGCAGCTATTGCCTAGTTATCTCACTGCCCTGTTGCGGGTATATAACCGCTTCGGCCGTAGAGATAATCTCTATAAGGCTCGCATCAAGATCTTAGTCAAAGCTTTAAGCCCTGAAGAGTTTGCCCGACAAGTAGAAGGTGAATGGCTTCATATTAAAAATGGGGATGACAATTTCACTCAAGCAGAATGGGATCGCGTTGCCAAGCACTTTACTAAACCCGCTTATAAGAATTTGCCGAAACTCTCTGACGAGCAAATCATCAATGCGGCAAGTGAAACAGAAAAAGCTTCTTTTGCCAGATGGCTAGAGCGTAATGTTAAGTCACACCAAGTACCAGGGTATGCCAGCGTCATTTTGTCACTCAAGCCTCACGGGTCTGTTGCGCCTGGTGATGCAACGACCGCACAAATGCTTGCTATTGCTGATTTGGCCGATCAATATAGTTTTGGTGAATTGCGTGCAACCCATGAGCAAAACTTGGTATTGGCTGATGTCGAACAATCTAAGCTCTATGCACTTTGGCAAGAAGCAAAAAAGCAAAAAGTAGCACTCCCAAACATCGGCCTACTGACAGACATCATTGCCTGCCCTGGTGGTGACTTTTGTTCTTTGGCCAATGCCAAATCTCTTCCGATTGCAAAAGCCATTCAAGAGCGCTTTGATGACTTAGACTACTTATTTGATTTAGGCGATATTTCACTCAATATCTCTGGCTGCATTAATTCCTGTGGCCATCATCACGTTGGCAATATTGGCGTTTTAGGTGTCGATAAAGACGGTGAAGAGTGGTACCAAATTACCTTGGGTGGAGAGCAAGGCAATGATGCCGCTATTGGCAAAGTGATTGGCCCTTCTTTTTACGCCGACGAAATCCCCGATGTGATGACCAACATCATTAATACCTATGTTGAGCGGCGCAGTCATGATGAGTCTTTCATTGAAACCTACCGTCGTCTGGGTGTAGTGCCATTCAAAGAGGCTGCATACAAAAATGCTAAGAAGAAAGAAAAAGCTGAAGTTGCAGGAGATGCATCATGAGCAATACCCCCCAAACCATTGCAGCGCATGAGCAAATTTTGCACTTTCCCAAAGGACAAAAACCAAGTTTGTCACCCAATGAATGGCTCATCTGGAGCGGTAGCCAAGATGAGGGTGGATTGCCGAATTTAGAGCATGGCAAAAAGAAAGTACTAGTGCCATTTAGTTGGTGGGTACAACACTATCATGAAGATGATATTCAATCCAAAGCAAAAGCTGGAAACATTGGAGTTTGGTTTGCAGCGGATGAAGATATTTTGAAACATGCAGATCTCATTGAACAGGGAAAAGCAGTATGGCCAGTTGTAGCTGCGCACTTTCCAATTTTCAGAGATGGGAGAAGCTTTAGCACTGCCGCCCTCCTCAGAGACCGTTTCCAATGGTCTGGTGAAATCCGCGCTATTGGCGATGTATTGATTGATCAGCTCTTACAGGGTGCTCGTGTTGGTTTTGATAGCTTCGCACTTCGCCCTGATCAAAAAACGGATGTGGCTTTGAAGCAATTTGATTTATTCTCGGTGACTACTCAGAACAGCTGGCGTGATAAGCGCGCAACTCTGAGCGCTTAAGAATTGAAGAAATAGAAGATTCAAACATAGTAAATCATGAATAAGAAAATCAACTCTATTAACACCAATGCTCCAGGAAAGGTGTTCTTGGTTGGTGCTGGTCCTGGCGCAGCTGATCTCATTACTGTGCGCGGCGCCAAACTCTTGGCAAAGGCTGATATTGTTTTTCATGACGCTTTGGTGGAGCCTGAGATGCTTGTCTTATGTCCACAGGCTGAATTAGTAGCTGTAGGTAAGCGCTGTGGCAAGCTCTCTTCTGCACAGCAGTTTATTAATAAGCGCTTAGTGGATGCCGCACAAAAATACCAAGTTGTTGTGCGCTTGAAGGGTGGCGATCCAATGCTTTTTGGTCGCGCAGATGAAGAAATCACCGCCCTAAAAGAAGCGGGTATTGAAGTTGAAGTTGTACCTGGTATTACTGCTGCACTGGCGGGCGCAGCAAGTATTCAACAGTCACTGACATTACGAGGCGTTTCTCGCAGCGTGGCTTTTATTACCTTGGCGCAAGGCACTGAGAACACTCAAACTCTAACACCTGGTCAACCCATTACCAATCCTAGTGCGGACACATTGGTTTACTACATGGGTCGCAAGGATGCCGCAAAGATTGCGCAACAACTCATCTCACAAAGCAAGAGTGGTGGCATTCATAATGAAAATACGCCAGTGCAAATTCTAGAAGCAGTGAGCACACCTCGTGAAAGACTCTGGTCAAGCACTCTTGCTGAACTAGCAAAGGGTCAAGCAGATAATTGGTTTGATACTGCCTCGCCAGCACTCACCATGATTGGTGAGGCGCTAAGACAATCAGAGCGCTTTGGCACTAAAGTCGATGATAGCCTGCAGCACAGCCAAATCCTCACCAACGGCAGGCGTCGCGCTTAAAGCAATCTGCGGAAATTTTTCCCGGCAATCATCGAGCAATACTGGAAAGTCATTGCGTAAATGACCTCCCTGGCCAAAAAATACTGGCACCACGGTGACCTGAGTGGCTCCAGAGCCAGCTAAAGAAGCTACCGCCTCCTCTAGGGATGGCTGCATCATCTCCAAGAATGCTACTTCAACAGGAGTGCCTAAATGCTGCGCGCGCCATAAAGTTGCTAAACGATCAAATGGCTCACGCCAACGAGGGTCCCTAGCACCATGGCCAAAAAGGATGATTGCCTTCATAAATACCTATAAACTCCAATACGAACTCACGTAATCAATCTATCTATATGTACAAGCTTAACCGCAAATTCATAAAAGTGTTTGCACCCATCAGATAAGGCTCACTCATGGAACTCCTTCACTCCTTAGCCAGTCAAACTTGGTTCATTGTCCTCATGGCTATCGCGTTAATTGGTGGTGTGCTTTCAGCAGTTCATCATGCCGAAGTAGTTGCTCATAAAACAGGTGAGCCCTATGGCGCACTAGTGCTTGCCATTAGCGTCACCATTATTGAGGTCTCTTTGATCATTTCGATGATGCTCTCAGGCCATGATGGCTCTCAGTTTATTGCTAGAGACGCTGTATTTGCCACTGTCATGATTGTGATCAATGGTGTGATTGGCCTATGTATTTTTATTGGCGGTCTACACCATCATGAAATGTCCTTTCGCAATGAAGGGACGAATTCTGCATTAGCAGTTCTGACAGCCTTGGCTACCTTTATTTTGGTAATGCCTATCGTAACAACTAGCACTCCAGGACCCGACTTTACCAAGAGCCAATTGGCTTTTGCTGGTATTGCCTCATTTGCCCTTTATGCTGCCTTTCTATTCTTCCAAACAGTGAGTCATCGCGATTACTACTTACCCAAAGTTGAAGACAAGAAAAATGATATTAACTTTCATGCGCCTAAGCCAAGTAATCTCAAGACCGCTGTAAGCGTAGCATTACTTATACTCTCACTGGTTGTGGTTGTCGGTCTCGCTGAATTGCTGAGTCCCGCTATTGAGGCTGGAGTAAACGCTGCAGGAGCCCCCAAGACGATTGTCGGTATTGCGATTGCGATGCTCGTTCTTTTACCAGAAGGCTTTGCAGCAGTCAGAGCAGCCAAGGCCAATAGGCTTCAGAGCAGTTTGAACTTGGCGCTCGGTTCTGCATTAGCCAGTATTGGACTATCCATTCCAACGATAGCTGCTATAGCTATTTTCTTCAACTTGCCACTTAGTCTTGGTATTAGCGATCTCAATATGACGCTAATGTATCTCACCTTTTTTATTGGTGCATTAACCCTGGCGATTGGTAGAACCACCCTATTACAGGGTGTGGTTCATCTCATTATTTTCTTTGAGTACCTCTTCTTAAGTCTTGTACCCTAAATCCCTAATGGACCATAACCCCAGTGACCTCAAAGATCACTAGGGTTACTTCACTAAAATAAATATTTAAATTGTAAAAGAGCAAACTGAACCGTTTATATCAATAATAAGGCTCAGTTTTTGTATTAATTTGTCCCGCAAAATACTTGCAAATCCTGATACTGATTCAATTTTTTACTCATTTGTTTTTTCATTTTTTGATTTCTTTGAACCCGGCAAAGAGCCTATGGTTCTCTGCATCCTAAGAGTTAGTGCTTGCTTTCACCGCCTTCTACACCCGCTAATTGTGTCAAAACAGGTGAAAATACCACTTGGCTTTTTTTCAGGCGCTCATACGCAGCCAACTGTTTTCGAAAATCAGCGCGCGCTTTAATGCCTAAGCTTTTCAAATGCTCTAATCGCGAGCTT